>CBDUYD010000178.1:0-5883 GCA_965371355.1 uncultured Ilumatobacteraceae bacterium | reverse complement strand
CGATCACCGCGTTGCGCAGGACGCCGCGGTCGTCGGCGTCGATCCCGTCGTCGATGCCGTAGCGCACGAGCAGCGGACCGAGGAGCAGCCCGAGCGTGGCGATCGCGCTGAACAACAGAGCGATCGCCATCGTGCCGCGGAACGGCTTCGCCATCCGCGCCGCGCGCCGCAGAACCTTCTTGGTGTCGTCGCCGTCGAGGCGGTCCTCGTCGGTGACGGCGCCCATGTTCCACATCAGCCTCCACCCCCGCCCGAGGGTGCCCCGACGTCGGAAGACACGTCGGTCGCCCGGCCTCCCGTGCCGTCGGCTGGATCGTCGGCGTCGTCGGTTTCGTCGTCGGGATCGTCGTCGGCGGGCATCGCCGCGAGCACCTCGCGATACCTCGGCTCGCTGGCGAGGAGGTCAACGTGGCGTCCCGATGCGATGACATGCCCGTCACCGATCAGCACGACGGTGTCGGCGAGAGCGATCGTGCCCGGGCGGTGGGCGATGACGATCGTCGTGCGGCCCGCCATCACGGTCGAAAGCGCGCCTCTGATCTCGTGCTCCTTCGACGGGTCGACCGCGGATGTGGCGTCGTCGAGCACGAGCACGCGCGGGTCGGCGATGATCGCCCGGGCGATGGCGATGCGCTGGCGCTGACCCCCCGACAGCGAGTAGCCCCGCTCACCGAGCATCGTGTCATAGGCGTCGGGCAGGCCCATGATGAAGTCGTGGGCACTGGCCAGGCGTGCGGCGGTCTCGATCGACTCACGGTCGGCGTCGGGACAGGCGAACGCGATGTTCGCAGCGACCGTGTCGTGGAACAGCAGCGTGTCCTCGAAGACCACGCCGACCGCCCGCCGCACGTCGTGCAGCGTGAGGTCGCGGACGTCGATGCCGTCGATCGAGACAACTCCGCGTTGCACGTCGTAGAAGCGCACCAGCAGCCGCGCGACGGTCGACTTGCCCGAGCCGGTGGCCCCGACCAGCGCGACCGACTGCCCCGCGGCGAGTTCGAGGTCGAACCCGTCGAACACGGCTTCCTGACCGTCGTACGCGAACTCGACGTCGTCGAAGCGGATCGCGCCCAGTTCACCGGTGACCGGCAGTATCGAGGGATCGTCGGGGTCGGCCACGGTGATCTTGGTGTCGAGTACCTCGTTGACGCGCTCGAGCGCGACCGCTGCCCGCTGCCCCCACGCGATCGTCATCCCGAGCATCCGCAGCGGAGCGACGAGGAGGGCGACGAAGAAGTTGAACTGCACCAATTGGCCGAGTGTCAGATCACCGTCGATCACCCGGAGTCCACCGATCCCGAGCACCGCGATCATGCCGAGTTGGGGCAGCAGGTCGATCGCCGGCACGAATCGTGCACGCACCCGGGCCGCCTGCATCGACACCTCGCGGATGTCGTCGGCCTCGACCTCGAGCCGCGCTTCCTGCACGTGCTCGGCGCCGAATCCCTTCACGACGCGGACGCCGCCGATCGACTCTTCGACGACCGTCGCCAGTTCGGCCTGCTCGGCCTGCACCGCTAGCACCGCCGGGTGGATCGCCTGCGAGAACCGGCGGCCGGCAACGTTGACGAGCGGGAGCGGCGCGAGTGCGATCAGCGCGAGGAACGGGTCGCTGATGAACAGGATCACGGTGACCGTGAGGATCATCGCGAGGTTCGACAGCGTGATCGGGATCATCACGACGAACATCTGGATCTGGTTGAGGTCGCTCGACGACCGGCTCATCAACTGCCCGGTCTGGGCACGGTCGTGATACCCGATGTGCAGCGACATGATGTGTCCGAAGAGGCGCTCGCGCAGGCGCGTTTCGGTCCAGCGGGCCTCGCGGAATGCGTAGAAACGTCGGAAGGCGGTGAAGGTACCGGCGACGATTCCGGCGAGCGCGATCAGCGCGACCCACAGCCAGAGCATGTCGCCTTCGTCGATCCCGCGGTCGATGCCGAACCTGACGAGGATCGGGACCGAGATCTTGCCGACCATCCAGACCAGGCCGATCAGCGTCCCGATGATCAGGTTGCGGCGCTGCGCTCGCAGCGTGCTCGACAGCAGCGTCCACTTCGACGTGGGCTCGTCCTCGGTCTCCGGTGGTGCTCCGGTGTCGGTGGACGATCGCTTGAACATCGTGGTAGATCGCGGCGCTCAGGAGAGCAGCGCCGTGACGCGCTCCTTCGGCCGGCCGATGATGGCCGTGTCACCGGTGACGACGAGCGGGCGCTGCAGGAGGCGCGGGGTTGTGGTGAGCACCTCGACGATCTGGTCGATGGTCTCCACATCGGCGTCGGTGAGCTCGAGTTTCGCGAACGTCGAGTCGCGGCGGACGAGATCGGTCGGTGGATCCTCGAGTTTGACGATGATCTCGCGCAGCGTCGCCGCGTCGAGTGGGTGCTTGATGTAGTTCACGATGTCGACCTCGACACCGAGCTCGTCGGCAATGCGCACGGCATTGTTCGACGAGGTTCAATTCTTGTTGTGGTAGATCGTCACCCCGGCCATCGGTCGCGAGACTACAGCCGTGTCACTCGGCCGGACCCATCGGTGATATGTGCTCTCGCCGGTCGCGGCGACCTCAACCCGACCGCTCGACCTCGACGAGTCTGCCGGTCGTGACGTCGTAGACGAAGCCGCGGATCAACTCCTTGTGGGAGATGAACGGCGTGATCACGAGGCGCTGGATCGACTGCCGGACGTCGACGTACGGATCGCGGAAGGCCTCGACCAGCCAGCGCGGCGCGACGCCGAGTTCGTCGAGCAACTCGTCGCGGAACTCGTCCTCGCGTAGACCCTCGAGGCCGCAGTCGGTGTGGTGCACCAGGATGATCTCCCGGGTGCCGAGCCGACGCTGTGAGAGGCAGAGCGAGCGGATCACGTCGTCGGTGATGACGCCGCCCGCATTGCGGATGATGTGGGCCTCGCCGTTGCCCAGGCCGAGCAGCTTGAAGATGTCCATCCTCGAGTCCATGCACGCCACGACCGCGAGGTGGCGCGTGGGCGCGACCTGGAGGTCGTGATCGCCGAAGTCGGCCGCGAACACACCATTGTGGGCGACGAGTTCGTCGGCGGAGGGCTCGAAAGGGTCGTTCATGTCGGTGGGGACTCTCGACCTGGCGATCGCGTCACGGAACCGTACCGGCGCCAACCCTGCGACACCGCCTCTGTAGCTTGGCCCGTACCGGCTCCTCCCTTGCGACCGCGTATCACCTACCGCGTATCACCAACGGTGAGGAGTGTTCCATGTCCGGAGGATTCTGTGTCCCCTACGGGCTGCCTCGTGCCCGTCTCGATCCGATCGACTCTCCCCTCGTCGCGATGTCCGCGATCTCGGCGTTGATGGGTCGACCGCCGCGATCCGAGACGATCGTCATCGCACTCGACGACCAACGGTGCGGGTCGGCGGTGATCGTGGTCACCGGCACCGACACGCCCGACTCGTTGATCGACGTGATCGACGTCGTCGCACGGTCGGCGGGTGACGGCGATTCGATCGCGGCAGCGGTCGTCGCCTCGGTTCGGCCGGGCGGCGGCGTCGATGCGGGCGACATCGACCGCTGGCTCGAGGCGAGCGCGATGCTCGACGAACGGGGTGTCGAACTCGTCGAGTGGTTCGTCGTCGGCGACGATGTGTGCTGTCCCCGTGATCTGCTCGGCGAACGCCCGCGCTGGCGCTCGTCGTGATCGCCCACTCTCAGCTCGCAGCGTTCGCCCGGCGCTGTGCCGGCGACAGGCGCAGGCCGCCCGACTTCAAACGCCTGAGCAGCTCGCGGCTCGTCACCTCGACCGCGCCGGCGGCGATCAGGCCGTCGCGGTACTCCTCGGGGATGTCGTAGTGGTCGCCCTGAAAGCCTCGCCGCGGGATCCCCGCCCGGTCGGCGAACCCGTGCAGCTCCTCGTACGACGAGTCGCTCACGAGATGGCACCACCTGCGATCCCTCCACAACCACCGCGCCTCGTCGATCAGGATCGTCACGGCCGACAGCGTGGCACAGCCGGCGCGCTCCGCGCTGCGCCCGCACACTGGTCGGGCACAATGGTCAGGTGAGCACCGACGTCGAGTTGCGCGCCGCGTGGCTGGCCCACGTCTGTGGCGAGGCCGACCTCCTCGACCGGCTGCTCGCGCGCCACCGCGAGCGACATCGCAGGTATCACGGTGTCGCCCACGTCGCAGGGGTCGTGCGCCACGTCGGCGAACTGGCATCGACCGAGCTCGTCGACGATCTCGACGCCGTCGTCGCGGCCGCCTTCTACCACGACGCGATCTACGAGCCGCAGAACCCGGCCAACGAGCGTGCGAGCGCCCGTCTCGCGCGGCGCGATCTAACGGCGCTCGCCGCATCCGAGCCCGCTCGGTGGATCGAGCCACGTGTCGAGTCGGTGGCGACCATGATCGAGGGGACCGCGACGCATCTCGATCCCCCCGATCTCGACAGCGCCGTGCTGTACGACGCCGATCTGGCGGTGCTCGGTGCCGATCTCGCCGGCTACGACGCCTACTCCACCGGCGTGCGCGCCGAGTACCGGCACGTGATCGATGACGATTGGCGCGTCGGTCGGACCTCGGTGCTCGAGGCGTTCCTCGCCCGTCCCGCGATCTACGCCACCGACACCGGCAGCGAGCGGTGGGAACAACGCGCCCGCGCGAACCTCACGAGCGAACTGGCCGCGCTCAGCGGCTGAGGGCTGCGCGTCGCTCAGCCCGTGCGGTCACGTACATGGCCGAACTCGAGCACGCAGCGGTGCACGGCCTCGGCGAGCGAGAGGTCCTCGGGAGCACGAGTGGCGTCCGCGACACGATCTCGATCTTTCCGCCGATGTGGAGTTCGAACGCGCGATCGCCGTGATCTTCGGGCCCCGAGCCGGATCTGGTCGTCGTGTCGGTCGTTCCCGCGGTCATGGTGTCGCCCTGGAGAGGATCCACGGAATTCCGGCTGGTCGGGCGGGGTGACACGTTGTTCAGCGGCGCTGAACCCGTGTGCCCCGCACAACCCGTACCGGAATGAGTACGGGTGCCGGGACGCGTGCTACCGCTGCACCTGCGGCCGCAATGGCGGCTGCGATGGCGATGGCGGCGATCAGCACGAGGCGCACGATAACGCGTGTGGTTCACTGTTCATATGTCAGACCTCGTAACAACGCCGCGCGACGTCGATCTCGCGCCCGACGAGGAGACCGAGACGGGAGAACCGACGGCGGCGCACATCGTCAAGGTCGGGCCCCGCGAGAACGCGGCGGCGGTCGTGCTCGAGGCGCGGGTGATGGGCACTCCGGTCGAGGCGCTGTGCGGGTTCGTGTGGGTCCCGTCGCGCGACCCGAAACAGCTCCCGATGTGCGAGCAGTGCAAGGGCATCTACGCCATGTACCGGTCGTTCAACGAGCATCTCGGCGACGAACCGAGCACCTGAACTACCGGATCGTGGGTGAACTACGGATCCGACAGTCCGCTAGAGCGCTGCTGCTGACGCCGCGCGCAGACGTGCTGATGGTGCGCTTCGAGTTCCCGGATCGAACGGTGTGGGCTCTCCCCGGGGGCGGACTCGAGCCCGGCGAGAGCCACGTCGAGGCACTCCATCGCGAACTCGACGAGGAGGTCGGTCTCACCGGCGTCGTGCTGGGCCCGCACATCTGGAACCGCGAGCACATCATCTCGTTCCCCGACGGTCGGTGGGACGGCCAGCGCGATCGCGTCTACCTCGTGTCGACCGAACGCTTCGAACCGCGCCCTCGCCTCAGCTGGAACCAGCTCCGGGCGGAACGGATGCACGAGATCCGGTGGTGGTCGGCCGACGAGGTGCGCGCCGCGGGCGACGTGCACTTCGCGCCGGGCCGGATGTCGCAGCTGATCGACCGGCTCGTCGCCGAGGGGCCGCCCGGCACGCCGATCGACACCGG
>CBDUYD010000177.1:0-5989 GCA_965371355.1 uncultured Ilumatobacteraceae bacterium | reverse complement strand
GGAGCGGGTTGGCTGAGCCGCGACGGAATGTGGTTGTCACCGGTGGCCGACGGGATGATGGTGCGCCGCAGTCTCGTCGACGATTCGCGGGTCGAGATCGGACCAGCTCCCGAAGACTCGGTGGGTTGGATCGCTGACGAGTCGATCAATCGTCGCGTCGCCTACTCGCTCGACGAGACCCGTTGGTGGTTCGGCCCGCTCGACGGCGACTGGGAACGGGAGATCGACTTCGACGTCGGCATGTATCCCGTCACCGGGCGCACCCTCGCCGCGAACCGGCTGGTGATCGCCACACAGCCCGGCCGGTACGACGGCGAGGGCGGGTGGATTCTCAAGGGCGAGCCCTTGAGCGACGTCCAGTTGGTCGACGGGACTACCGGCGAGCCCGTCGGTCCGGCGATCGAGGGACTGGTCGAGCCGTGGGCCGCGCTGAGTGCCGACGACGAACTCATCGCGGTGCGCTCGGAGTCGTCGAGCACGTTCACCAGTGGGCGTGCGTACGTAGACGTTTCGTCCGGCCTCGGTGGCAACAGTGCCGTCTTCGTGCTCGACGCCGCGACCGGCGAAGAGCAGTTCAGGCTCGAGATCGCGAGCAACGTCGTCGGACTCGCCTTCGGTCCTGACGGCGACGAACTGTACGTCGGCACCCAGGACGGACACCTGCTCACGATCGACGTCGAACAGCAGGAAGTGGTGACCGACGTCGAGACCACAGCCACCACCCAACTGCTCGACGTCGTGCCGCTCGATGGCCGCATCGTCGTGGTGTCGGCCGGATTGGCGGAGGTCGTCGACCCTCGAACGGGCCCGGTCGAGGGAACCCAGATCGAGTTGGACAACGCGATCGCGGGGTCGGCACGCGTCGACGGCACGCTGCTCGTGACCGACACCGGGGCCGACATGGCCGTCTACGACCTCGACGCAACGGCTCTCGCCGCGCGGATCGTGGACATCGAGCCGGGGACCGACGTGGTGGGAGGCACCGGCGAGGCCGCCGTGCTCGACCGACGGGGAGCCTTCGAGCGCCTCGACCTGGCATCGGGCGAGCGGTCGCCGATCGGTTCGGTCGCCCCGAGCGGGGATGTGTTCGAGCCGCTGCAACTCTGGCCGGACAGCATCTTGAGCGTCGCTCCCCGCGTCCACGACATCGCCCGCTGGGAGGACGGTGACGTGATCGAGCGGGTCCATCCGGGCACTGAGGAGGTCTTCTCGGCGCACCCGCCCGACCCGGCACCGCTCGATCGCATGGCGATCACCGGCCTGCGAGTCGAGGACGGCCTGTACGAGGTGTCGCTGCTGAACACCACGCCCGGGGAACTCGAGGTGCTGTTGACGATCGAGACGAGGGGCGATCCCGGCTCGGCGCCGTCGCCCGACGACGGTCTGATCATTGCGCAGGACAACGGGACGCTCCAGTCCTACGACTCGTCGGGAGTACTCGTCGGCGAGGGAGAGGCGGGACTCTTCAACCTCGCGATCGCCGTGACCGACCCGTCGACCGGCCTGGTCGCGTTCGGCGGGTGGTTCGACGGAGGCGTCGACACGGGCGCGATCATCGTCGATCCCGAGACGCTCGCGGTACAAGAGATTCCCGACATCGGTCTCGTGGCGAACCTCACCTTCCTCCGCGACGGTGCATTCCTGGCCGTGATGAGCCAGGACGGCACGCTCAGGCTGTGGGACGTCGAGCGCGCCCAACTCGTACGCGATCTGTGGGACGGGCGAGGCGCCGAGCCGTACGCCGCGCTGTGGTACGACGATGCGACCGATTCGCTGTGGTTCGACGGCGGCGGAAACCGGCTCGTCAACGTCTCGCTCGCACCGGAGGTATGGGTCGAGCGGGCGTGCCAGATCGTCGGCCGCGACTTCACCGAAGAGGAGTGGGACCGCTTCGTCCCCGGTGACGAACCCCTCGCTTCGGCGTGCGGTTGACCGGCGATGCAGCGGCTGTCCCTCCCGTTCTGTGTACGGATCTTCCCGCTGAGCGCGATCTGGCGTACAAGTTTCGGTGGTGGCTGCGGTCGGACGCCACGACGGGTCCGATAGGTATCCTCACCATATGGTGAGCGATCGCGACAGGGCGAAGATGCGCCGAGTCGCCCGCGACCTGGCCGACGGTGAGACCGATGAGCGCGGAACGCCCGCGCAGCGTCTGCTGCTCCTCGGGCACATCAACGCCGACCGCGTCCGCCACGGCGCCGAGCCACTGGTAGATCGAGCACCGGAGGAAGGTCTGTATGACCGGGCAAGATCCCTCGGCATGGCTCGCATCGATCGCTGACATCTTCAACGGTCTCGGCGTCGAGTGGACCCTGGTCGGCGCGCTCGCCGCGAACCGGTATCGGGCGACACCGAGGTTCACCACCGACGTCGACACGATGGCCGTGCACCACCCCGCGCTCGTCGGGCGGTTGGAGTCTGCGGGCTATGAAGTCTCCGTGGTGGCCGACGAGGGCGAACCGCCCCACTTGATCCGCTGTCATCGTGGGCCGGAGTCGGTCGACATCCTGCTGCCTGTAGTCGAGTACCAGCGCGAAGCACTCGCGAGGTCGGTCGATCACGTTCTCACGGTCGAGGACGTGATAGTCCACAAGCTGATCGCGTGGCGTCCCCGCGACCGCGACGACATCCGCTCGATCCGTGAGGCAGCGGTGCCACTCGATCGCGTCTATCTCGACACCTGGATCGACGAGTGGGATCTGGCCGAGCGCTGGTCGAGCTTCGACAGCTGAATCGTCGCGACACGGCCGTTGGACGATCGGCCGTTGTCGAGTCGGGCCGGCGCTCAGACGAGCCGGGTGCGGGGGAGCGAACCGAGCGAGCCGTCGGCCAACTCCGCGATCGCGGGCACCGGATCGGGGTCCTGGAAGATACGTTCGTCGGTCGGGTCGAACGCCTGGTCGGTGGGGTCGGTCACCCAACTCGTCGCCTCGAGTGCGATCCCGTTGTTGTCGGTGAAGTAGATCGAGCGGAGCACACCGTGATCGACGAGTTCGGAGACCTCGCAGTCGGCGGCGGTGAGTCGGTCGCGGAGCGCGACGAGCGCCTGCTCACCCTCGAGGTTGAGCGAGAGATGGTCCATCTGCACCGGATACGGGCCGGGTGAGCCGGCGCCCTTCTCGAACGTCTCGGCGCCTGTGATCTCGAAGAACGCCAGCGTATTCTGGGGCGCGATCTCGAAGAAGTAGTGGCGCATCGGTCCCGCCATCAGGGTCATCACGAGCGGCATCCCGAGCACGCCGGTGTAGAAGCGGACCGTCGTGTCCATGTCGGGCGTGACGAGGGCCAGATGATTGACTCCGCGCCACCGCGGCGCCGCTGGGAGCTGCGAGCTGCTCATGATGAAGTGCCCCTCTCGACCGCTGGTCGCTGAGATGTGATCCAGAGTACTCCCGCGGTGTTCTCGTGGGTCGCGGGGTCGGGCCGGTTGCGCGGCGTCCGGTCGTCCTCGATCGCGACGCTACGGTTTGCGGTATGGCGTTCGCGGGTATTCCTTCCGCTGCACTCGAGTTCTACGAGCAGCTCGAGGCCGACAACAGCAAGGCGTTCTGGCAGGCGAACAGGCAGACCTACATCGACGAGGTCAAGCAGCCGATGGAGGAACTCGGCGAGACGCTCGACGGGTTCGGGCCGTTCCACCTGTTCCGGCCGTACAACGACCAGCGGTTCTCGAAGAACAAGCCGCCGTACAAGACGCATCAAGGCGCCTACGGTGAGTCGGAGGGTGGGGCGGGCTACTACTTCCACCTCGGCTCGGACGGGCTGATGTGCGGTACCGGGTACTACGCGATGGCCAAGGATCAGCTCGCCCGGTTCCGTGCGGCGGTCGATGCCGAGGCAACCGGTTCGGAGATCGAGCGGATCGTCGCCGGCCTCGATCGCCGCTACGCGATCGGCGCGATCGCCGAGCTGAAGACGGCGCCGAGAGGTTTCTCGGTCGATCATCCGCGGATCGAACTACTCCGGCGCAAGGGTCTGATGATGTCGAAGGAGTTCGGCTCGCCGAAGTGGTTGCAGACCAGGCAGGTCGTGTCCAAGGTACGCAAGGTGTGGGCCGACGCGGCCGACATGAACGCGTGGCTCGATGCCCACGTCGGCCCGAGCACGCTCGAGCCCGACGGCATGTTCCCCCGCTGATCGCCTCTGCGAGTACCAGCGGATTGACGCGTGGGGCTCGCTGGGTTCGGCGTTGCTCGTACCATTTACCGAACTCGCTCGCCATCCGCGACGGCTCGCCGGTCAGACAGCAAGACACCGAGTCCGATCCGAACGAAGGACCGATCATCAGAGCTGTGGCGTCGCTTCTCACCACCGGCCCGGTGATCAGGGCGACGCGGCACCCATGTCTCGCATGCCGGCTTCAAGACGACGCGGTGACCGTCGAGAAGAGAGATCATCCTCAGGGCCTCTCGCGAACTGTCGATCATCATTGCTCTCGTACACGAAGACCCGTGACCGATCTTGCGAGTTCTTGAGGATAGGCGCTTCCACCGACCGATGACCGGCCATCGAACGTTCGCGATTGCATGGTCTGTCATGCCGGTGACATCGCGCGTACGCGGTGCTCGTGCGGGCTGATGCCTCGCACGCGCTTGAACGCCGTGCTGAGCGCGAACGGGCTGCCATAGCCGACCTTCGCCGCCACCGAGCCGACGGTTGCGTCCGGTTCGCGCAGCAGATCAGCAGCCAGGGCCAGTCGCCATCCGGTGAGAAACGTCATCGGCGGCTCGCCAACGAGATCGTGGAAACGTCGTGCGAGCGACGCCCGCGACACCCCGGTCTCGGCTGCGAGGCCGGCCACCGTCCACGGATGTGCGGGGTCGTTGTGCATCATGCGCAGTGCGCCTCCGACGATCGGATCGCCCTGCGCCCGATACCACGCCGGCGTCTCGGCCTCGGGTCGGGCGAACCAGGCGCGTAGCGCCGCGATCAGCAGCAGATCGAGCAATCGGTCGAGCACCGCCGTCTGACCGGGCTCGTCCTTGACCACCTCGTCGCAGAGCAGTGCTATCAGCGGGCAATCCCACTGATCGTCGGCCAGCGACAACAACGGTGGCAGTGCGCGCAGCAGCGGATCGCTGATGTCGCCCATCGTGTCGTAGGTGCCGACCAGCATCACCGTGGAGCCGTCGGGGTCGTTGCCCCACGAGCGCACCCCTAGCGACATCGACTGCTCCAGGTGCTCGCCGTCGACGGAGCAACAGACCTGGGCGGGGTGGATCACCATGTCGGGTGGGGTGGCAGGGTCGTCGGCGACGGTGTAGGGGTCGGGACCGCGGGCGATCGCGACGTCGCCTGGGCGGAGCCGCACCGGCTCGCCGGTGTCGGGCATGATCCACGCCTCGCCGGTCGCGATGGCCATCAGTGTGAGCGGCGCCTGATCGATGACCCGCATCGACCACGGTGGGTTCATCACCGACCGGAGCACGAAAGCGTTGCTGGCGCGTGGCCCGTCGAGCAACCCGGCAAGGACATCCATACCCCAGGACCTTAGACGAATGAACATGAATCAGAGCATTTGAGCTATGGAAGATCTCACCGATTTCGCGGACACTGGTCACATGACAGAGACGACAGCGAGCAGCCCATCCAACCAGACCACCCTCGTGCTGGGCGCCAGCGGTAAGACCGGTCGACGCGTCGTCGACCGGCTCACCGCGGCCGGACGTGGGGTGCGGGCAGCGTCGCGCTCGGGCGAGACAACGTTCGACTGGGAAGACGAATCCACCTGGGCCCCCGCGTTGGCCGGCGTCGACTCCGCGTACATCACCTACTACCCCGACCTCGCCTTCCCGGGTGCGGCCGAGACGGTCGGCGCATTCGCCGACCTCGCCGTCGCCGATGGCGTGCGGCGCCTGGTGCTGCTCTCGGGCCGTGGTGAACAAGGCGCCCGCGACGCCGAGGTACGAGTGCAGAACTCGGGCGCTGAGTGGACCCTCGTGCGCTGCGCGTTCTTCAACCAGAACTTCGACGAGGCCTTCGTCGATGC
>CBDUYD010000176.1:0-6004 GCA_965371355.1 uncultured Ilumatobacteraceae bacterium | reverse complement strand
CGCCGCCGTGTCGAGCATCATCGCCCACAGCTCGCCCTCGATGCCGGAGTCATCGCCGTCGCCGAGATCGATCAGCTGAGGCTCGCCCGACAGTCCGCCGGGGAGTCCGAGCGCGTCGGCGAGCCGCCGGGCGGGGTCGATCGTGACGACGACCACCCGTCGCCCTCGCCGCGCCCCCTCGAGTCCCAGGACGGCTGCGCACGTCGTCTTGCCGACGCCGCCCGACCCACAGCACACGACGACCTCGGCCTCCGACATCACCGCATCGATCCCCGCGCGCGCGTCATCCATCGACCGCTCCGAGCGCGTCGACGAGCTGGTCGAGATCACCGGGCAGCAGCCCAGCCGAGGGCAGCAGCGGGAGGACGATCCGCGGGAGGGGCAGCTCGGCCCCGAGTCGCTCGATCTCCTCGCGCTCCATTTCTCGCCTCGACCGGACGAAGTCGACCGCCGCCCGCAGGACCTCGGCGTCGTCGGGCGAGTCGACTCCGGCGATCGCCGCATCGGTTTGGGCCACACCGGGCACGGCGACGCCGCTATCGACCGAATTGACGATCAGCGGCCCGAGCTGCACACCGACCTCGTCCTCGAGCGCGAACGCCGTCTCGACGACCTCGTTCACCGGCGTGGTCTCCGGCAAGGTCACGAGTACGACCTGGCATCGCTCGGGATCGTGCAGCAGCTCGAGCACCTCGTCGGACTGGATCCGGACGGGCCCTCCCCGGACCGAACTGGCGAGTCCCGACGCAGAGGTGAGGAACGTGATCGCATGGCCGGCCGCGGGCCCGTCGACCACGATCAGGTCGTACTCGCTCGAACGTTCGAGCTGCTTGATCTTGCCGAGCACGACCACGTCGTCGATCCCCGGCGCGGCGGTGCCGACGAGATCGATCACGCCGCTCTTGTTCAGCCGCTTCGCGAGACGCGCGAACCCGTGCTCGCGCAGGTACTCGTCGAGGGCGTCGGCCGCCGAGATCGAGATGACCTCGACGCCGGTGCCGTCGAGCAGCTTCTCGAGAACCGGTTTGCCGTCGAGTTCGACCGCCAGTACTCGCCGACCCGCGCGGGATGCGGCGCGTGCGATCACAGCCGTTACCGTTGTCTTCCCCACCCCGCCCTTTCCCGCCACGACGAGAACTCGGCTGGCGGTCAACGAACGCAGCGGGACATCGCTCTCCGGAGGCACCTTTGCGCACACTATCGACCGGCTTGCTGGCCAGCCTCGCCACGCTCGTCGGGCTTTCGATCCTCGGTCCGGTCGCGCACGCCCAGTCCGACGACGCGTCCGACGAGACCGTTGCCATCGCCGCCGTCGACGTCCTCCAGGTCAGCGGCTTCTTCGACGCGATCCTCGTCAACGAGATCGAGAGCGCCATCGTGCGGGCGGACGACGAGGGCTCGCAGGCACTGATCCTCCAGGTCAACAGCCGTGGCACGGTCGTCGACGACGATCGGATCACCGAGTTGATCGAGACGATCGCCGACGCAAGTGTCCCGATCGGCGTGTGGGTCGGCCCGAGCGGCGCACGCTTCTACGGCACCGCCGCGCAGATTCTCGCCGTCGCCGACGTGACCGGCATGGCCCCCGGCGCGCGTGTCGGCCATATCGGCACACCGCTCGACCCCGACAATGCGACGATCGACTTCGGCGTGGCCGAGGACCGGCTCCGCAACGGCTCGGTCGGCCTGTCCGACGCCCGCTCGCTCGACATCTTCAAGCAGCGGATCGATGACGAGGGGATCCCGACCATCGCCAACATGGTCCAGGCGCTCGACGGCTTCGAGTCGGGCGGCGAGACGCTGATCACCACCGAGGTCGTCGTCCTCGACGACGGCTCGACCCGGTTCGACACCGTCGCCATCGTGCGGTTCTCGAAGCTCTCGCTCGTCGATCAGCTCTTCCACACCGTCGCCAGCCCACCCGTCGCCTACCTGCTCCTCTTGATCGGCCTCGCGCTCCTCGTGTTCGAGTTCTTCACCGCCGGCGTCGGCATCGGCGGAGCGGTAGGGGCCGTGTGCACGCTTCTCGCGTTCTCCGGCCTCGCCGTGCTCCCGGCGCGGGGATGGGCCGTCGCGCTCCTCATGTTGGCGATGCTCGCCTTCGCGATCGATGTTCAGGTGGGCATCCCAAGGTTCTGGACCGGTGTCGGCATCGTCTTCACGATCGTCGGGAGCTGGTACATCTTCGAGCCGCTGCCCGGCACGACGATGCGGCCATCGTGGATCGCGCTGATCGTCGGCATCGGCGGCGTGATGCTGACATTCATCGTCGGGATGCCGTCGATGGTGCGGACGCGGTTCTCCACACCGACGATCGGGCGCGAGTGGATGATCGGCGAGGAGGGCACCGTGATCGATGACGTCGATCCCGACGGCGTAGTGCAGGTCGGCGAGGGCCGCTGGCGCGCCCGCACCAACCGGGCGACGCCGGTCATCGCAGGTGAGACGGTGCGCGTCGCGGCGATCGACGGCATCACCCTCGAGGTCGAACCCCTGGAAGGAGCCGCCCGCGACTACCGCGAGATGCGCCGCAACCCCAAGTCGGCGACAGATGGAGCCTCGTCCGAGGTCACCGAGTCGCCTCCACCCGAATCTGTGTAAGCGAAAACCGCGACGCCACCGATATTCGCCGACACAAACAGCGGATCGGAACCGGGAGGGACGGCGTTCTGGGTGAGCGAATACACCTTCGTGCGCGGTATTCGCTCACACAGAACGGGGAATCGGGTGGAGCTTGTCTCGGTGTTGCGGGTGCTCCGGGATATCGGGGAGTCTGGGGCCGGGGATGCGCAGGTCGTCGCGGCGGCGGGTGACGCCTCGGGCGTCGAGCTCGGCGACCAGGGGGAGGGCGTACTTACGGCTGGCGCCGGTGGCGTCGCGGAATTGCGCGACCGTGAAGCCGTCGGGTGAACTTGCGAGCAGCCGGGCGGCCTCCTCGCCCGCACGCTCGATCGTGTCGGCGTGAAAGACGATGCCGTCTCGTTGCACGACGTGGCCCCTCCGCGTGAGCTCGCGCAGCTCACCCCGATCGACGCCGTCGGCGGGGGGCGGGGTGTAGCCGCCCGCGAGCAGCTCGGCGAGGAACGGGTGATCGACGAACGGATCGACCGCATCGGCCGGTCGGACGAGCCCGCCATCGACCGCGACTTCGTCGAGCGTGTCGAGCACCGCGCGCTCGCGGTCGTCGAACGCGGCGAGGTCGATACCGGCCGGTCCGGCCGCCTCGAGGCGCTCGGCGATCGACGACCCCAGCGCGGCGATCGACTCGGCGTTAGTAACCCACGATCCGAGTACCGGCTCGACGACCTCGCCGGTCAGACGTTCGAGCTCGGTCGCCTCGACCCAGCCACCGCGCTCGCGCAGCAGCCGGTCGACCGATCGATCGGGCACCGCGCGCGATGCGCGCAGCACCGGCGCGATGTCGAGCACCTCGCCTCCGCCGACGGTCTCGTTGCGACCGGACTCGCGCAGGATGAAGCGGTCGCCCGGGAGCAGCGGCAGCGCCCGCGGCAGGTAGATCCGCACAGCGCCCTCCCCTCCCGGAGCGATCGCCTCCGACCCGAGGACGCGTACGCGCACCGGGTGTTCGCCCGAGCCGATGTAGGCAACGTGCGCCCCGCGCCTCGAGACCTCGTGGTCGAGCGATTCGAGCACGCACAGCGAGGCGTCGAAGCGATCGGTGAGCAGCCAACGATCGGGTTCGATCAGCGCGTCACCGCGCCCGAGCTCGTGATGGTCTACGCCCGAGAGGTTGACCGCCACACGGTTGCCGGGCCCGATCGATTCGAGAGCCCGACCCGCCACCTGCAGCCCGCGGATGCGAGCGACGAGGTCTCCCGGCTCGATCGCGACCTGCTGCTCGATCTCCAGCGGCCCTCCGGTGAGCGTTCCCGTCACGACCGTGCCGCTCCCCTTCGGCGAGAACACCCGATCGATCCACAGCCGCGCGCGGCCGCGATCGGATGCCGCCGACGAGGTGTCGGCAGGGTCGGCGATCAGCTCGTCGAGCGCGGCGCGCAGCTCGTCGAGACCCTGACCCGTCGTCGACGACACCGCGAGGAGGGGAGCGCTGTCCAGGAACGTGCCGCAGAGGTGGTCGGTCACGTCCAGTTCGGCGATCTCGAGCCATTCGTCGTCGACGAGATCGACCTTCGTGAGCACGACCAGCCCGCGTTCGAGTCCCAGCAGTTCGAGGATTCGCAGATGCTCCTCGGACTGCGGCTTCCAGCCCTCGGTCGCGGCGACGACGAACACGCAGGCGCTCACTCCCCCGACCCCGGCGAGCATGTTGCGGAGGAAGCGGACATGGCCTGGCACGTCGACGAAGCTCAATGCCGAACCCGACGGCAGGACGGTGTGCGCGAACCCGAGGTCGATCGTGAGTCCCCGGCGCTTCTCCTCCTCGAAGCGGTCGGGGTCGGTGCCGGTCAGCGCGAGGACGAGCGACGACTTGCCGTGGTCGACGTGGCCCGCGGTCGCGACGACCGTCACGGCGCGACCGTCATCGCAGCGATCGTCATGGCACGACCGTCATGGCAGGACCGTCATGTTCGGCGCGCACCGATCGCCCGCAGGGCCGATGCGATCGCGACATCGTCGGGGGGATCGACCGAGCGCAGATCGAGCAGCGTGAGGTCGTCGCGCGTGCGGGCGATCACCGGCGGATCGTGGCCGCGCAATGCCTCGAGATGGTCCCCGGGCACCGCGAGGCCGAACGACGGCATGGTCACTCCCGGCGCCGAGCCGGCCCCCGGAACCGCCTCGGTCGCGATCGCCCGGACACCGGACGAATCGGGCGCAGCCACCGCATCCGGCGCATCGACTGCGTCGATGCCGTCGATGATCCGTTCGGCCCTGTCGCGCAACGAGTCGACAGGCGCTGCCACCATCCTCCAGAACGGCACCTCGGACGCCGCCTCCTTGCGGAGGTAGGCGAGCGCGAGATCCTGGAGTGCTGCGAGCACGAGTCCTCCGGGACGCAGTGCTCGCGCCAGCGGGTGGCGCTTACAGCGTTCGATCAGGTCGGCGCGGCCGACGATGATGCCGGCCTGCGGTCCACCGAGCAGTTTGTCGCCGCTGAACGTGACGAGATCGGCGCCGTCGGCGAGGCTCTGGACCGCGGCGGGCTCGCCGGCCAGCCAGGCGGGCGGCGCGCCGGGTAGCCACGGACAGTTGGCGTCGACGAGGCCGCTGCCGATGTCGGCGACGAGCGGGATTCCGGCCAGCCGCGCGGCACCGGCCAGCGATGCGATCGGAGTGTCCTCGACGAACCCCTCGACCCGGTAGTTGCTCGGGTGGACCTTGAGGATCATCGCCGCGTCGACGTCGGGCCGGTCTATCGCCCGCTCATAGTCGGACAGGCGCGTGCGGTTTGTCGTGCCGACGTCGACGAGCCGGGCGCCGGATTGCTCGATCACGTCCGGCACCCGGAACGCGCCCCCGATCTCGACGCTCTCGCCGCGACTGACCGGCACGTCGCGCCCCGCGGCGAGCGCGGCGACGACGAGCATCACCGCCGACGCGTTGTTGTTGACGACCATCGCGTCGTCCGCGCCGCAGAGCAGCGCGAACAACCGACCAACCCCCGCTTGCCGAGAGCCGCGACGGCCAGTGAGGAGGTCGAACTCGACGGTCTGCGCGGCGGCCGGCTGCGCGTGCGCGAACGGCGCCCGACCGAGGTTCGTGTGCAACAGCACGCCGGTCGCGTTGACCACCCGGGTCAGCAGTGAGAGCGAGAACGCCTCGGCGCGGGCGGCTGCGGATTCGACGGCGTCGTCGTCGATCGCCCCTCGAGCGATGTCGACACAGATCGCGTGTGGCAGCCCTGTCGCGGCGAGGGAACGGGCGAGCGCGTCGACCGAGGGCGGGCGCGACATCGCGTCAGGCTCCATCCGGGCAGCCTACGAGCCACCGTCGCGCCGCATCCTCGGAGTCCGACGGAGGGCGGCCCGACCCGTATGTCGCAGGCCCATGCCGACCGAGCCGCGCGATGCGGACCCGACCG
>CBDUYD010000175.1:0-6006 GCA_965371355.1 uncultured Ilumatobacteraceae bacterium | reverse complement strand
GCCACGGGAGGAACACCGCGATCGCGGAGAGGATCGCTCCGGCGATGATCATGACCGCGGCGGGTCGGACGTCGGGCCGCGGCGGCTTGGGCGGCGCGATGTAGCCGGAGCCCGGTTGCTGCTGTTGCGGGGTGGCTCCCCAAGTGCCCGCCGGGGGTGGGGGTGGCGGGGCACCCGGAGGGTTGGATGGCGGTGCTTGGGGAGGTGTCGCAGCGGGTGGTCCCGACGGCGGCGGCGGTGATGGTGGTGGTGGTGGCGGTGATTGTGGCCGCGGTGATTGTGGTGGTGGTGGCGGTGGCGCGTCGTCTGGAGGGGGAGGCGGAACCGGACTGCTCATCGACTCAGTGTGTCACGGGTTGCATCACCGACCCCGCTTCGGAGCGGCGCGCCGATGCCGTGAGGCTTCGACACCACGCCGAGTTGCTGCAGCAGCGATCGAGCACGATCATCGTCGGCGGTGTGGTCGCCCCCCGTAGCGGCATGGATCTGGCCTTGCAGGATCAGGGCCAAGGCAACCTCGTAGAGCGCCCCGATCGCTTCGGCGATCGACAGACACCTGCTTGCGAGATCCTCCGCCTCGTCGAACTCGTCGGCTGCATAATGGGCCCATGCCTTGTTGCGCAGCAGCATCGCCTCGAGCAATGGGTCGCCGATCTCCGCGGCCAACTCGAACAGCGGCCCGGACGCCTCGGCGGCCTCGCGACCGTTCCCCGCCAGCACCTCACACTCGAGCTGGAAGGTCTTGGTCTCGAGGACGAAGTGCGATGCGCCTATCGTCTCGAAGCGGTCGACGGCGTCGGCCAGCATCCGGCGAGCGATCTCGAAGTCACCGCGCCGCGCGTGAAGTCGCCCGAGATAGCTCGTGGCAACCGCGAGACCGACCTCGTAGCCCGCTCGCCGCCACGCCCGAAGCGCTTCCTCGAAGAGAGGCTCGGCTTCGTCGATATGACCTTGATCCGACAAGATCTCTGCGATGTTGTTGGTCGCTGTCGCCGCGCCGATCACATCACCGGCCTCTTCGCGGGCCAGGCGACTTCGCTCGTAGTAGTCGAGCGCCTCGGCCCATCTGCTCTCGTCGTGGGCGTCGACGCCCAGATTGTTGAGCACGTTCGCCTGACCGACCAGGTCGCCCACCTGTTCGTACAGTCGCAGCGGCACCGTACGGTAGCGGGCGACCTCGGGGCGGCGAGCCACGCCGTATCCGATCAACAACAGGTACGAGCTGTGAGCCAACATCTTCAGGTCGTCGAGTTCGTCGGCGATCACCTCGGCGCGGTGCGCCCAGGTGATCGTGTCCTGAATGCGGCCCTGTCGCCACTTCACTCCGGCATACGCGAGCGCGAGTTCACCTTCTGCGGCCTTGGCACGTGATCCCTCGAGTTCGGCCGTCGCCGACAGCGCGCGCCCGTACCAGCGCAACGCCTGTGTGTACCTTCCCTGCCGCTCACGGATCACCCCCTCCTTGCGCATCAGCCGGACCAGGCCATCGGCGTCGCTCCGCGTCCGGCGCGCCAGGGTGAGCGCTTCACCCGCACGGCCGAACTGTCCGTTCAGCTCGAGCGCGTCGGCCAGCGATTCGGCGACCGCGGACACCGCCGCCGACTCAGGCCGATGCGACGCCGGCACCGCGAGGGCCCGCCCGTAGAATTCGGCCGCCTCGGCATGGGCATACTTCTTCTGGGCCCGATCACCCGCGATTACCGAGTAACGCCACGAGCGGGTCCACTGCCGAGCCTCGTGGAAGTGCAGTGACAGCAGCTCGGACGAAGTCGCCCAATCCTCCCCGGCCCGCCGCTCGATCACGTTGGCGACATCCGCGTGGATCTGTCGACGCCGCCTGAACGACAAACCCTCGTAGGCAACCTCTCGATAGAGCCCCTGCTGGAAGTGGAACAGGGAGTTGCCGTCGCGGGCGAGGAACCCGGAGAGGGATGTCCAGCGCTCCGGCCGGCGCAACTCGGTCATGCCCGTTGCCTCGGCGAGGAGGTTGATGTCGATCACCGACCCGAGCACAGCGGCCTCACGCAGCAGCAGGCGATCGGATGTGCTGAGCGTGTCGATTCTGGCGGTGACGAGAGACTCGATCGAATCCGGAGTAACGGCGTCCCTGCGGATTCCGGCACGGACGAGTTCGAGCAGGAAGAGCGGATTGGTGACGCCGCGCTCGATCAGATCGTCGAGGTCATCTTCGTCGAAGCGATCGTCCGCGGCGACGGCCAACCGTGCGATCGCGTCGGCATCTTCGGTGGTGAGCGGCCCGATGTCGACGTTCACGACATCGGCGGCGTCATCGACGAACGACTCGTGATCACGCCAGCGGAGAGCGAGGATGAGCCAGGAACGGCGGGCGAGCCGACGCCCGAGGGCAGCGAAGAGTTCTTCGGATGCCTCGTCGAGCCGGTGGGCATCGTCCACGACGAACATGGCCGGCCCCACGAGCACAGCGGTGAGCAGGTCGACGACGGCCTCGCGCAGCTTGATCGCCCGGTTCGCCGGGTCGATGCGTTCGACCTGTCGGGTCATCGGCACCTCGGCACCGAAGGCGATGGCGAGCAACGGCATCCATGCGATGAGCTCGGGTGCCTTGTCGGCCACCCATTTCGACATCAGCCGACCCGCGGTCGCGGGCGATGCCGAACGGTCGATTCCGGCGAGTCGCCGCAGCATGATCGACACGGCGAAGTACGGTGAGCGACGGGAATAGAGGCCGCCCGTCGCATGGAGCACGGTGACGTCGGCGTTCCGCCCCTGTAGCTCGCTGACGATTCTCGTCTTGCCGATGCCCGGATTGCCGACCACGTCGACAATGCTGCCGCGGCCCGATCGAGCCCGTGTGAGCTGCTCACCCAGGATCCGCATCTCCGATTTGCGGCCGACGAACGAAAGCTCCTGATCGGAAGCCTGCGGGCTGGGCTCCGGCAGATGATCCCCGAGCTGAGCACCGACCAACGAGGCACTGATCGGCTCGGCCTTGCCCTTCACCGTGAACGGTTCGAGCGCCTCGAGTTCGAACCTCGTCGGCACCAGTTCGAGTACGGCTTCGCTCGCCACCAACTGGCCGGGAGCGGACTTCTGCATTAGCCGCGCGGCGAGATTGACGGTGTCACCCATGACGGTGAAGGTGCGGCGTCGGTCGGAACCGAGGTCGCCCATGAAGACCGGACCACGATTGAGTCCTGCGCGCAGTGGAAGCCCGACGTCTGCGGCCAGCAGCTCGCGGGCGGTGCGAACAGCGGCATCCTCGTCTTGGCCGGTCGATCGCGGCGCTCCCGCAGTGAGGATGATCTTCCCCCCGCCCGCGTACACGTCGCTCGCCAGCCAATAGACACCGTGATGTGATGTTGCCCGCTCGGTGGCGGTCGCCAGCGCCTGGAGACGCTCGTGAACCACAGCGGGGCCCTGTTCGGCCATCAGGTTGTCGACTCCTCCGAAGAAGACGAACCCGACGGCGACCGTACGGTGTTCGGCAACTCTGCCGGCAGAGGCCTGGTCGACCAACCAGGCGGGCACGTACGGTTCGATGTCACCGTCGAACTCGGCCGGGGCGGCGGAACGCTCGGACGTGATCGTGGGCGTCGAGTCGAGGACCCTGCCGCCGGCGGTCTTCTCGCCGAGCACGGAAGGTTCGAGATCCGCCGCCGCGTCGTCGCTCAGCAGGATCTGTCCCCGCTCGGCTGCGCCTTCACAGTTCACCGTGGCCGACATGCCGGCGCCGACGACGAGCAGCTCACGATGGCCGGCGTCGACGAGATGGAAGTCGAACGTGCCCGCGTGGACACCTTGGGATATTCCGAGCTCGATCCGCTTGACCAGCGACGTCGACCAGGTTCGCTGGATGAGGTGGCGCATCTCCACGCAGCTGGCGGCCGCGCGAGCGGTGTGCTCGTCACCGGTGAACAGCACGAGGAGGGCGTCGCCGCCGAACTTGAGCACGTCGCCGCCATGTGCGTCGATGATCTCGATCATGCCGCCGAAGCATCGATTCAGCAGGATGGTGAGTTCTTCGGCCCCCTCCCGGCCGTAGGTCGCGAGACGCTCCGACAGTGCCGTGAAGCCGGAGATGTCAGCCGAGACGAGCGCGCCCTCGACCCGGCGATGCGCTGGAGCATCGACCGGCCAGCGCCGTACGAGGTCTGGTACGTACGGCCCGACCCGAGCCTGTGCCGGCATTGGGGACATCGCCCACAGTCTTAGCGCTTATCGGAGTCTGAACGGTGCCGAGTTGGTCGCCAGCGCCTGTAGATCCTCGATGGGGATCGTACGGTCCGGCACCGGCTCGGTCGTGAAGAAGAGGGCATGATCGCCGACGTCGATATGCGAGGTGTCCAAGTTGTACGTGTACGCCGAATCGCTCCTCGTGAAGCGGAATTGGTAACCCTTGTTGGACTTGCCGGAGAAGTTCGGGCCGGGATCGAGGAGGCCGTCGATCGTGAGCGCGGTCAATGGGATCCTCGACGACGACCGGTTGTTCCCGTCGACGTCGCAGAGCTGCACCTTGATCGTGTAGTTCGAGCCGACGTTCTTCTCCTGCGTCGGGTCGTAGAGGAGACACGTACGGTAGGCCACCGTCATCACGAGCGGTGGGGACGTGGTCGTGTTGCCCACCGCATCGATCGCCCTGACCGACAGGTTGCGCGGGCCGGGCTCGGACGTGTCGATGGCGACCGGACTCGTCGACGAGGCCGCCACCCCGTCGACGAACAGTTCACACGATGCCAGGCCCGCGCCGACGTCAGCGCACGAGAACTCCGCTGATACCGGCTCGCCAACGGAGTAGATGCCGTCGCCGTCACCGTCGGGGGTGATCGAGATGCTCACCGTCGGCGCGGCCTTGTCGATGCGAATGGTGGTCGAGACGGCGGCGGACATGTTGCCGACCTCGTCGATCGCCGATGCGGTGATCGACACCTCGGCACTCTGACCGTCGGGAACCGAGACCGGAACCGTCACCGTCGCCACCCCGTCGACCGGGTCGACCGACTCGCAGGCATCATCGATGCACACCGACTCGACGCCCGCGCCGGCACCATCGGTGACCGTGATCGTGACATCGACGTCACCACCAGCCCACCCTGCCGAGTCGGGCGAGATGCTGACAGTCGGCGCCGCTGTGTCGATGCGAATGGTGGTCGAGACGGCAGCGGAGGTGTTGCCGACCTCGTCGATCGCCGATGCGGTGATCGTCACCTCGGCACTCTGACCGTCGGGAACCGAGACCGGAACCGTCACCGTCGCCACCCCGTCGACCGGGTCGACCGACTCGCAGGCATCATCGATGCACACCGACTCGACGCCCGCGCCGGCACCATCGGTGACCGTGATCGTGACATCGACGTCGCCACCAGCCCACGCGGCCGAGTCGGGCGAGAAGCTCACCGTCGGCGCCGTGTCGTCGAGGATGAAGAAGCGATAGACGCGGTTGCCGTCGGTGTCCTGCGCGAAGAGAACGTGTGGCCCGCCGGCGAGGAGCAGCTCGCCGGTGTTCTCGTCGTAGTTCGCCCCGGTCACGTCATCGTCGACCACTGCGATGATCCCCGCGTCGTCATACTGCAGCGGCGGACCCGAGTCGACCGAGAAATGGTCGACGGTGAAGTCCTGCACGTCGCCTGCCTGCCCGATCACGAACTGTGCGCCGCTCGCGAAGTACCGACCGTCGGATTGCTTCTCGGGCGGCCCGACGTAGGTGATCTCGAGTTCGGCATCGAGATCGCCTTCCTCGGCGGCGAGGAAG
The DNA here is from genome assembly GCA_965371355.1 of uncultured Ilumatobacteraceae bacterium. Classification (GTDB taxonomy): domain Bacteria; phylum Actinomycetota; class Acidimicrobiia; order Acidimicrobiales; family Ilumatobacteraceae; genus JASJHI01. The sequence goes on along the minus strand of CBDUYD010000175.1, from coordinate 275 downwards.
TTCTCGATCTTGTTGCTCGTGATGCCGACGTCGCCCGTGGTGTCGACGCTCTGTGCGAAGTACTCGACCTCGGCATCGGGGTCGGTGCCGACGAGTGGCGCGCTTGCGAACCAGCTCTTGGAGCCGTTCGGTTGCAGGGTGCCGGCCAACTCGACCGACCGCCAGCTGGGCTGACCCGACTCGAGGAAGACGACGACGACCCGGTCGGCGGTGCCGTCGGTGACGATGTCGAACTGGATGCCCCGACCGGTCGTGCCGACATCGGCGACCCTGCG
>CBDUYD010000174.1:0-6035 GCA_965371355.1 uncultured Ilumatobacteraceae bacterium | reverse complement strand
CGGCGCCGCTCTCGACGAGGCCGATTCGGTCGAGTCCGAGGCCCGCCGGATCGGCATGACCGTCGTCGCCGATTTGGCCGACGCACTCGCCACACGATGCACGCAAGGCGAGAGGAGCACACGATGAGGAGCCAGCGGACGAGGAGCACCCGATGAGCGACAGCGACGGACAGGCGACCGCGGTCTCGATCGTCGTCCGGATGAGACCGTTCGGGGCCACCTGGTACCGCCTGCTGTTCTTCTGCGCACGACATGTCGGATTCGTCACCGCACCGATGAGAAGGCAGCAGTTCATCCACTTCTGTCATTGGGTGTCGCTCAAGTCCGTTCCCGATCCCGACGGCGGTGCATCGCGCCTGCCCCGGCCAGTGCTCTGGTTCGAGAGCAACTACGACGGCGACGTCGTGCGCTACATGGACACGTTCGCCAGGATCATCCCGTGGCGGATGCGTGCGGCGTGGACGCCGACCCACCGCTTCCCCGACATGTTCCCGCCCGGGCCGTTCCATCAGTGGACGGTCGACAACGCCTACCCGATCGGCCACTACTGGTCGGCATATCCCGAGGCCACGACCCGCGACGTCGGACGTGCGCTGCGCGTGCGGGAGGCGTTCGAGAAGCTGCCCTCCCCGGATGGCAAGATCCGATCGGCGTCATTCGAGCGCAAGTGGCGGGCGCTCCTCTCCAAGGTGCAGCGCGACCTCTGATGACCACCCAACTCGGCATGCTGACCGCCATCCTCGACGGCCACGAGGAACCGCTGCGGGCGGTCCTGGCCGGCATCGCCCCCCACTCGGAGAGCCCGTTCGCCTCCGTTCGCGGCACGCACAACGGAAGGTGGGTCGTCGTCAACACCGATGCCGCACCATCGGCACCGCTGCGGGCGGGCGGCCTCGACGCACCGCTGCTGATGTGTTCTGCAGTGATCGATCGCGATCCCACCGAGTGGCTCCACGATCTCGTGCGAGTGCTCGGTCCCCTCGCCGGCGACATCTGGTCGCACTGCCCCGACTGGCCCGACGACGCCGACCGACAGGTCGCCTACCTGCTCGCCCACCGGACACACTCCAGCCTCGACTTCGCCACATGGGATGCCCCGGTCGACACGATCCGCGAGGCGCTCGACATACGGCGGAGGGTCGCCGCCCTCGCGGTGCGCACGCAGGGACTCGACCGCGACGCACTACTCACCGCATACCGAGAGGAGTTCTCCTCATGATCCGCGAGCTTCGCTGGCCGTTCGGCAAGAACCGCTCCCGGCCGCTCGACCCGGCCACCGTGCAGGGCGACATCCTCAAGCCGTACGGACTGCTCGTCTCGGCGCACCTCTTCGTAAACGTCGCCGACCCCGCTTCGGGCCGCGCGATCCTCGCCGCTGCCCTACCGACGATCACCAGCGGCGCCCATTGGGCCGAGAAGCCGGCGTCGACCCTGAACGTCGCCATCACCCATCCCGGACTCGCCGCGATCGGCGTGCCGACGGCGATCCTCGACTCGTTCCCGCAGGCATTCCGCGAGGGGATGGCGGCCCGGGCCGAGATGCTCGGCGACACCGGGGCATCCGACCCCACCGCGTGGGACGACGGTCTCGGTTCCGGCGAAGCCCACATCCTGTTCACGATCAACGCGGTCGGCGACGACGCATGTGGAGCCGCGGTCGCCGAACTCACCGCATCGCTGAAGCGGCACGGTGCCACGATCGTCTGCGATCAGCGCGGACGGCGTCTGCCCGACCGCAAGGAGCATTTCGGGTACACCGACGGCGTCGGTCAACCGGCGCTCACCGGTACGGGCGACCCGGTCCGCGGCGAGGGCGGACTGGGAACGTTCCACCACTGGCACGGGGTACCGGTCGGCGAGATGTTCCACGGGCACGTCGACGCCGACGGCTATCCGTCCCCGGGGCCGAGCGATCCGTTCGGCAAGGGCGGGACCTACAAGGTGTGGAGGAAGCTGCACGAGGACGTGCCGACGTTCCGACGCTGGATCGCCGAACAGGCGATCGCCCTCGAAATCGACGAGATGCTTCTGCGGGCGAAGCTGGTCGGCCGGTGGCCCGACGCCTCGCCGCTCGCGCTGACCCCCGACGAGCCCGACCCCGAGATCGCCGCAGATCCGGACCGGGTCAACGATTTCGACTACGTCGACGATCCCGACGGCCTCAGGTGCCCGCTCGGCGCGCACATCCGTCGCACCAATCCCCGGTCGGGTCTCGGCTTCGGCGACGCGCTGTCCGCCCGGCAACGGATCATCCGTCGCGGCATGACGTACGGTCCAGCGCTCGCCGCGGGGGTGATCGACGACGACGACGTCGACCGGGGCATCTTCTTCGTCGCCTACATGGCCGACATCGAGCGCCAGTTCGAGTTCATCCAGGCCGACTGGTGCAACGACGGCGATGCCGTCAATGTGGGCCACGACCGCGACCCATTCATCGGCCGCGCCCCCGGCGACCACAAGTTCGCGATCCCCGGCGAGCAACCGGCGTTCGTGCACCCGCTCGTCGAACTGGTCGTCACCAAGGGCGGCGAGTACCTCTGGGCGCCTTCGATCGACTCACTCGGGCGACTCGCGTCCGGCTCCTGGGGCGGTACGGCCGCGCCGCGCCGACGTGGGTCGACCCGCTCGATCCGCCATGCCGCCGGCACGGTCCTCGGCGTCGCGCTCGCCCCTGTCGCGTGGCTGATCTCGTTCGCCAGAGGTGGCCGCGCGGTGCACACCAAGGGTGCCGCATTCGAAGCCGAGCTGGCGGTCGACGGGTCGGACTCAGCGCTCGTCGAGGGCACGATCCTCGCGACGAATGCCTCGATTCCCGTAGCCGCCCGCCTGTCGCGCGGCTACGGTCGACCGCTCTCGAAGCCCGACGTTCACGGGCTCGCGATCCGCATCCCGGCGGTGGGGGCGGATGATGGCACCGATCGGTCACAGGATCTGCTGCTCGCCTCGGTGAAGGACGGCTCCGGTGGTCGTGACCGCACCGACACGACGATCGGCTACGGGCCGCTGTTGTCGAGCACGCTTCGCGTCAGGGCCCCGAACGGTGATCTCGTCGTGCGGGCGAGACCGGCCCAGCCGATGCCCGACGACGCGACGATCCATGGCGGCGAGGCGGCCGGTCTGGCGTTCGACATCGAGGCCGCGGCCCCGGGCGATACGGGCGAACGGGTCGCCCGGCTCACCCTCGGTGCGGCACTGCCGATGGCCGAGGCCGAGGCGCTGACGTTCACGGTCGCCAACGACGCGGGCGGGATCTCGCCGGTCGGCGTGCTCAATGCGGCCCGTCAGGTCGTGTACCCGTGTGGTCAGGCCGGTCGCGCGATGCGGGCTCGGCTACGACGGTGATGACAACGACCCAGACCCGGGCCGGCCGATGAGCTACCTGTCGATCGAATCGGTCGCGTCGACTTGTTCGATCCGCTCGGTGAACTCGTTCGCCTCGATCTCCTCGATCGCATCGGCGGGGTCGATCTGCTCGATCGGGTCGGCCGGCTCGACCCTCTCTATCGGCTCGGCCGGCAGCGTGCTGTCGCTCGGCTCGGCCGGATCACTCGTGTCGGTCGGTTCGAGCGGCTCGATCCTGTCGTACCGCAGCAGCGGGTTCATCCTCGGATGGAACGATCGCCGGGCGACGACCCCCGAGGTCACCACGATCGTCGCGATGGCGACCGCCGTCGGCTGTGTCGCCGGTGCGGCAACACTGCTCGCCCGGCGGCTGATCCGCTGACGACGAAGAGCGACCGATCGCGCGGGTGGCCGTTCAGTGGCGCTTGTACGGGGCCTTCTCGGCCTCGCGCTCGGCGTGGTGCCGGCGGCGACGGATCTCCTGCCAGATCGCGGTGACGATGATCGCACCGAGCAGCGAGCCGATGATGCCGCTCGGCCGGAGTGCGAGGCCGTCGCCGGCGATCAGGCTGAAGATCAGACCACCGACGAAGGAGCCGCCCAACCCGGCGAAGAACGCCATCGTCCAATCGGTCCTACCGGAGCCCCGACGGCCGAGGATCCACTGGGCGACAGCGCCCAGACCCATACCCAATACGATTATCGCCAAGATCAGCACGGCAGCACGCTAGCCCGCGATGGCCCGAACCAGTCTTCCGATCGCCACGGCCAGTCTTCGGATCGACATGGATAGTGTCGCTCACGGGCGCAGAACGACGGAGGAACTCGAATGCGAGCACGCGAGATCGCCATATGGGCGGACATCCCCGACCGTTCCCCCGTCGGCGTGCTCGTCGGCAACGTCGACCTGGTGATCGTCCGTTTCGACGACAATCACTCGGTGCTCTACGGGCGGTGCCTGCACCGCGGCGCCCACATGGCCGACGGTCACATCTCGGGCGGCAATCTGATCTGTGGGGTCCACGGCTGGGACTACGTCTTCCAGACCGGTGTGAGCAGTTACTCCAACGACGAACGGCTGCACAAGTTCTCGTCGTGGCTCGAGGGCGACTCGCTGATGATCGACGAGGAGGAACTCCTCGCCTGGGAGAAGGAGCATCCCCAACCGTTCGACCGCACCGCCTACCAGGGCGCCTACCAGGATCCGCACGGCACCCCCGACGAGCCCCACGTCGGCTTGATCCGGCGGTTGGCGAACGAGGGCCTCGACTATCTCGGGCACCACGGCCCGGTGACGGCGATGGGTGTGCCGCGCGACGAGTTGCCCCGGTGGGACGACATCCAGTTCGTCACCGCGCAGCTCGCGCGCACGCCGCAGCTCGACGAGGTCGACGTGAGCACGCAGGTCGTCATCGGCCCAAACGCGGGTCGGCCGCTCCGGCTCGAGATCCCGATGTTCGTCTCCGACATGAGCTTCGGGGCGCTCTCGGAAGAGGCCAAGGTGTCGCTCGCCCGGGGCGCCGAACTCGCGGGGACGGGCATCTGTTCGGGTGAGGGCGGCATGTTGCCCGAGGAGCACGCGGAGAACCGGCGCTACTTCTACGAGCTGGCCTCCGGACGGTTCGGCTGGTCGCTCGACAAGGTGCGCGACGTGCAGGCATTCCACTTCAAGCTGGGCCAGGGCGCGAAGACCGGTACGGGCGGGCACCTCCCCGGAAACAAGGTGACGGCCAAGATCGCCGCCGTTCGCGGCCTGCCGGAGGGAACCGATGCGATCTCGCCATCGACGTTCGCCGACCTCGGATGCGACGACGATTTCCGCGAGCTCGCCGATCAGGTGCGGGAGGTGTCCGACGGCATCCCGATCGGGGTCAAGCTGTCGGCCCAGCACATCGAGGACGACATCGACGCGGCACTCCGGATCGGCGTCGACTACATCATCCTCGATGGCCGCGGCGGCGGAACCGGTGCAGCTCCGGCCCTCTTCCGCGACCACATCTCGGTCCCCACCATCCCAGCGCTGGCCCGCGCCCGCCGCCACCTCGACGCCCGCGGACGCCCCGACGTGACGCTGATCGTCACCGGCGGGTTACGCACGCACACCGACTTCGCCAAGGCGCTGGCGCTCGGCGCCGATGCGATCGCCGTGTCCAACTCGGCGATGCAGGCGATCGGATGCATCGGGATGCGCGCCTGCAACAGCGACAACTGCCCCGTCGGGATCGCCACGCAGCGGCCCGAGCTGCGCGACCGGCTCGTCGTCGAAGACGCAGCACAACGCCTGCGGCGCTTCTTCGAGGCGACGACCGAACTGATGACCGTGCTCGCCAGAGCCTGCGGGCACACCGACCTCGGCCAGTTCTGCACCGACGACCTCACGACGTTCGACCGCGAGATGGCACACCTGACCGGCATCGCCTACGGTGGCGTGGCGTTGTGAGCAGTTGGCGAAACCGGACCCCGACAACCCTGTTGGCCACGGCCGCCGCCGTCGCGATACTGGCGGTCGGCTGCGGAGGCGGGGACGACAACGGTGACGGAGACGGAACCGGCGGGGAGGCCGACCGGTCGATCGCGATCACCGCGACCGAGTACCGGTTCGACGCCGAGGCCGGCATCGAGATCGTGTCCGGTGAGACGATCGAGTTCGACGTCACCAACATCGGTGAGGTCACCCACGAGATGCAGGTGCT
>CBDUYD010000173.1:0-6051 GCA_965371355.1 uncultured Ilumatobacteraceae bacterium | reverse complement strand
GCGCACGACGAGGCCCCCTTCTTCGACTTCTCATACATGCCAAGCGGCTGGCAGGTCCCCACCCCCGCTCCCGCCGCTCCCCGGAAGATGGCGACCGCGTCGCGCTGAGCCAGCAACACCTCCGATTCTGAGTACCGATCTTCCCGCTCAGCGCGACGATCCGCACAGATTTCGGGGGAGAGCGAGCGGGTCAGCCTTTGGCGCGGCCGGTGTAGCCGAAGAGCTTGCCGGCCACCTTGCGGATCTGGATCTCGTCTGAGCCCTCGGTGATCCGGTACCGGCGGTGGTGCCGGTAGATGTGTTCGAACGGCATCGACCGGCTGTAGCCCATGCCACCGCACGTCTGCATCGCCCGATCGGCGGCATCGCAACAGAACCGGTTTCCGCGGTAGTTGCACATCGCCACCTTGTCGGTGATTTCCATGTGGTCGATGCCCTCGTCGAGCTGCCACGCGGTCTTCCAGATCAGAGCGCGCAGCATCTCGGCCTCGGTCGCCAGCTCGGCGAGCGGGAACTGGATCGCCTGGTTCGTCGAGAGGCGCTTGCCGAACGTGGTCCGATCATTGGCCCACGCGACGGCCACGTCGATGCAGTGCATGCCCGCCCCGAGCGAGGACGCGGCCTGCCGGATCCGGTTCTCGTGGACGAAGAGCTGTGCGGTCTGGAGCCCGCGCCCCTCGGATCCGAGAATGTCGGCATCGCTGACGCGCACGTCGGTGAGACGCACGTGGGCGTGGTCGGTCGGCATGTTGAACGTCCACATGAACTCCTCGACCGAGAAGCCGACCGTGTCGGTCGGCACGATGAAGCAGGTGATGCCGTTGCCGTCACCCGGGTCGCCGGAGGTGCGGGCGAACACGTAGTCGTGTGTGGCGTGGTGGAGTCCGGTGTTCCAGTACTTCTCACCGTTGATCACCCACTCGTCGCCGTCGCGGACGGCGGTGGTCTCCATCCAGGTGGCGTCGGAACCGTGGAGCGGTTCGGTGAGTCCGAACCCGATGCGGGCGTCACCGGCGAGCATCTTCGGGATCCAGGTTTCCTGCTGCTCGGCGGTGCCGTACCGTTCCATCATCAGAACGGTGACGAGGTTGCCGACGATCGAGCTCTCGTTCTGCAGGTCGTTGTGCAGGCCGAGCCCGCGGCGGGCGAGATGCTCGCGGACGATCGCCATGTCGAGGTTCGAGCCGCCCCTGCCACCGAAGCGCTCGGGCAGGTGGTACCTGTAGAAGCCGGCCTCGTCGGCGGCCACCCGCATTCGGCGCAGCAACGCCTCCCACTCGGCGTTGGGGAGGCCGTCGCGATCCCAGTCGGTGCGACTGTCCTCGCGACGGTGGTCGAAGAAGCGGACGTTGTCGTCCTCGCGCTCCATCGGTTCGATCACGTCGACGATGAACTCGTCGAGGTCGTCGAGGAGCTGCTGCGTCGATTCGGGGATCGCGAAGTCCATACGCGGACCGTACCGCCGCGGCGAGATGGCCCGAGAGCCGTGCTACCTCAGCTTGTACCCCGGGTAGAGGTTCTTGAGCCTGGTCTGCGAACACCGGATGACCAGCCAACGACGGTGCTCGAGATTGCGCCGTCTACTTCTCGAACCGGCCGTCGTCCTGCACTGCTCGCCGGCCGGCAACTTCAGCCGTCGTCGCCGGCCGCACTTCCGGACATGTCGGCGACGGGTGTGAGGTGTGGTGGCCGTAGCAGGAGCACCGGGCATTCGGCGTGGCGCACGATTCCGGCGGCTGTGCTCCCGACGACAAAGCGCGAGAAACCGGTGCGGCCGTGCGTGCTCGCCACGATCAGCGAGGCATCGATCGACGCCGCGAAGTCGGCGATCGCCTGATCGATGTGCCGGCTGTGGAGGATCTCGTGCTGCACCGCGTGCGACGACTCCTTGGCGAGCTTGGTCGCCAGCCGGGACGGATACGCGGCTTCGCCGACGTCCGCCGGCGCGGATGCGTTGAGCTCGATCACACCGACGACCCAGGGAGTCGCGCCGAGTTCGATCCCCCACGCAGCCGCGAGCGGCAGTGCCGCCTCGGACAGCTCGGAGCCGTCGACGGTCACGACGATCGGACCGTCGAACGCGGAGACGGTCGCCTTCGGACCGACGATGACGATCGGGCCGAACACCCGCTGCAACAGATCTTCGGCGATGCTGCCGAGGAGCGCGGCAGAGCGGCCACGCCCGTGGGACGCCATCGCGAGAACGGCGTCAGGCTGGCTCTCGACGAGATCGGCGACCGCCGCCGCAACACCCTCGGAGGCGAGCGCCACCACCGGCTGGATCGCGACGTCGCTCGCCCCGAGCCGGCCGATGCCGCCGTCGAGTCGGAGCTTCGCGGCATCGATCTCCCGCGGTTCGAACACCACCTCGACAACGTCGACGCGGCCGTTGCAGCGCCTCGCCAGTGCGACGGCAACGTCTGCGGCCTGCCACGAATGCTCCGATCCGTCGACGGGCACAATCATGTGCTGCATCATCAATTCTCCTCTCACATCGAGCTGGTCACTCAAGCTTGTCATCCTCATCGTCGTCGCTGCCGGTCTTCGCGGGCAGGGCCGTTCGTCCCCTCAGCCCATGACGTTGGGCCCTGGGCCTCTGCGGGAAACGACCGTAGAGTCAGGAGCGTGAGCACGCAATGGATAGTCGGCATCGACGGTTCGCATCACGCTCGAACCGCGCTCCGCTGGGCGACCGTCCACGCCGCCGGACGAACCGACCAACTCGTCGCCCTCGGCTCGTACCACATCCCGGTGGGCCTCTCACTGCTGATGGCGAAGCGGGCCTTCGACGTCGACAGGCTCGGCCTCGAAGCGACGGCGGCGCACGAGATCGACGTCGCGATCGACGCGGTGATCGACGATCGCGACTCGGCCGTTCCTTGTGTACCCAAGGTCGTCGAGGGTCACCCCGGACCGACGCTCGTCGAGCAGGCCGCCGACGCCGATCTGCTCGTCCTCGGCCAACGCGGTGCGGGCGAGGTGCGTCACACGGTCCTCGGTTCGGTGAGCCGATACTGCTCGACCCACGCGCACACGCCAATCGTCGTCGTGCCGCACGACTGGTCGAACGGCGAGTGCCGGTCGATCGCCGTGGGCTTCGACGGCAGTGCGAACGCCGTGCGTGCCCTGCAATGGGCCCTCGACTTCGCACGCGCCGACGCGCGGATCACGGTGATCATCGCGATCGAGGTCACGCCATGGCTCGAGGACGACCTCGTCCGCGCCCGATTCCCCGAAGAGGTCGAACGCGAAACGACCCGGCTCCTGGCGAAGCTGGCCGCCGTCACCGCCGACGACGATCGCCTACACCACGAGGTCGTTCTACAGGACGCCCGCGAGGCGTTGGTCGAGGCCGCTGCCGAGTGCGACCTCCTCGTCGTCGGCGCCCGTGGCCACGGTGCGTTCACCACCTTGCTTCTCGGCTCGGTGACGAACTGGATCCTCCACAACGCCCTGTGCCCGATCGCCGTGATCCCGCAACCGTCCACGACCTGAGCGCGTCGGATACCGTCGCGCCTGATGGTGTCACCAGCGGTAACGCCGCGTCGACCCGGCACGCGATCACGCGCCAAGCTGAGTCTCGCCGTCGCCACACTGCTCGCGGTCGCTGCTCTACCGGGCGTCGCTGAGGCTGGTGATTCCGATCCCGACGTCGAACGGTCGCGCGCCGAGCAGGAGTTGGCCGACCGGTACGCACCCATCGTGATGATCAAGGCGCAGACCGGGCCATGCGATACGGGCGGCGAGGCCTTCCGGCCGGCATCGGTCGAGATCGTGCTCGACAATCCCGAGGTGCTGCTGCGCCAGCTGGGTCGATCCGATCCAGTGATGACGACCGCGCCGTCGGCGGCCGATCTGTTCCGGCTTGGCGAGGGCTTCTATCTCGATTTTCCCGGCGATGCGCTCAGACCCGGCTGCATCTACGAACGCGACTTCGACAAGTTCGATGCCGGTACGGCACCGACGGTTTACGCGCACGTCGCCCGCCAGGACGACCGACCCGGCCAGCTCGCACTCCAGTACTGGATCTACTGGTACTTCAACGACTGGAACAACAAGCACGAGAGCGACTGGGAGGGCATCCAACTGCTGTTCGACGTCGGCACGGTCGAGGAGGCTCTCGAGACCGACCCGGTGAGCGTCGGCTACGCGCAGCACGAGGGTGGCGAGCGGGCCGACTGGGACTCGTCCAAGCTCGAGCGCGACGGCGCCCACCCTGTCGTGTACTCGTCGGCGGGCTCGCACGCCAGCTACTTCGGCTCGGCGCTGTACATCGGTCGCAGCGCAAGTGAGGGGTTCGGGTGCGACAACACCGACGGCCCGTCGGTCCGTCTCGACCCGCAGGCGGTCGTGATCCCCGATTCGGTCGACGACGCCAGCGACCCTCTCGCCTGGGTGAGCTTCGAGGGGCGCTGGGGCGAGCGCCACAACGGCGCGTTCAACGGCCCGACGGGACCCGTCGCCAAGGATCGATGGACTGAACCGATCGACTGGCACGAGGACCTGCGATCCGGCAGCGCCGTCGTCCCGTCGGGCGACTCGCAGGCCGATGTGGTGATCTCTGCGTTCTGCGGCATCGTCGAGTGGGGATCGTCGCAGCTGATCAAGATGACGACCACGCCGACGCGATTTCTGTTCTCGTTGGTGATGGTGATACTCGCCGGCACGTGGCTGGTGCGCCGCACGGTGTGGTCGCTGACCGATCCGCGCCCACTCGTCCGTCGGCGGCGGGCCGGGCAGATCATCCGCACCAGCGCGGGGATGTATCGACATCGACCGGCTGCGCTCATCGGCGTCGGACTGATCTACCTTCCGGTGACCTTGGCGGTCAGTGCGGTCGCGGCGCTCGCGGCGCAGCCTTCCGCGAGCCGACGATTCTTCGAACTGGCCGACGACGTCGTGCAGACCAGAGTGCTCGGCGCGCACCTCCTCGGGATCCTCGCCTCGATCGTCGCCTACGTCGCGGTCAACGCGACAGTCGCCGCGCTCTACGCTCCGTCGACCGAACCTCGCGACGTCTCCGAGGCAGTTCGTAGCGCCTGGGCCGAGCGGCGCGCTCTCGCGACCGGGTTCGTGCGCGCGGCTGCGGTCGTCATCGGTCTCGCCGTCACCATCGTCGGCATCCCGTGGGCCGTCCGACAGCTCATCCGCTATCAGTTCATGCCACAGGCGATCGTCCTCGAAGGCAGGGACGGTCGGTCAGCGCTCGCCCGCAGCACCGACCTCGTCCGCGGCCGCTGGTGGTACGTGGCGTTCGTGTTGGCGATGATCAACCTCCTGATCGGGGCCACCGTGCTCGTCATCGGGTTGCTCCTGCTCATCGTGCTCAGCGGTCTCCCCTTCTGGCTCTACACCGGGCTGATCGCACTCGTCTACGCATTCGTCGTTCCGCTCGCCGCCGTCGCGCAGACCTTGCTCTACGGCGACTCGGTCGCCGAGCACGACGACGATCCCGAGCACGACGACGATTCCGAGCACAACCCGGCCCGCCATGTGAGGAGCAGCACGGTCACGCCTTGAGCAGGGTGAGCATCCGATCGACGAGCGCTTCGAGATCGATGCCGTCCAGCAGCTCGGGGCGGATGATCGAGCGCACGATGAACGGGCCCTCGATGATCTCGAAGGCGGTGGCATGGTCGAGGTCGTCCGAGATCTCACCTCGGGACTTGCCCCGCTCGAAGATGCGCACGGTCGGGCCGGCGCGCCGGGCCATCATCGACTGGAGCAGCCGGCGCAACTCAGGGTCTCGGGCGGCCGCTGCATAGATGTCGAACGAGAGCGCACGGAGTGCGGGATCGGCGAAGATCGGCATCACGGCGGCGAGGAACTCGAGGAGGTCGTCGCGCAGCGACCCTGTGTCGGGCGTCGGCGGAACGGGGGTTGCCCCGTCGAGCGCGGCGATGAGGAGCTCGTTCCTGTTCGGGTAGTGGCGGTAGATCGTGGTCTTCGCCACACCCGAGCGGCGAGCGACCTCGTCGATGCTGAATCCGTTCACGCCGGCGCTGAGGACGAGGTCGGACGCGGCGCTGAGCATCTTCTTGCGCGCCGTCT
>CBDUYD010000172.1:0-6082 GCA_965371355.1 uncultured Ilumatobacteraceae bacterium | reverse complement strand
CGGTAGTCGTCGGTGAGGTCGGTGGCGACGACGTCGACGAAGCCGGCGGAGCGCAGCAGGCTCGGATAGCTCGTGGGAACCGACGCACCCGGAGGTCCGAGCCGATGTGCGCGGCGCCGCTGCGCGGACGTCAGTCCCGGAGTCGGCTCGATGGTCAAGAATGCGAGCCGACCACCCGGCCGCAGGATCCGCCTGCACGCTCTCAGCACGGAGAGCTTGCGGCGCAGTCAACACAGCAGATCGGTGTGGAGCACCACGTCGACCGAGGCCGACCGCAGGGGAAGAGCGGTCGCGTCCGCCTGGATCGCCAGGCTCGTCCGCTCCTGCCCATCTCTCACCGCACGCCGCGCTGACACCTCGACGCCCGCCGCGACCCGGTCGATCGTGATCGACGCGCACCCGTGCTTCAACGCGAGGTAGAGCCCGGGCCAGCCGCAGCCCGAACCGACATCGACGAGCACCTGGCCCTGCGCCAACCCGCAGACCCGACCCAGTTCATCGGCCTGGTCGATCGTCGTGTAGCCGTTCGCCTGGTAGTCGCTGCCGAGCGCCTCGGTCTCGACGGCGAGGGCCGCCGGGGCACCCATCACCGTGTAGCGCTCGGCGAACCGTTCGGAGTCGTCGGCTGACCGTGACGCCATCCCCGGATTCTCGCAGGTGGGAGCGCCGCACCGCCGGTCGACCGGTGCGGCGGGACAAGGAGGTCGGCGCTGCCGGCCCTACCGTCGTCGTATGGACTCGAACTTCGCTGTCGAGGCGGTCGGTTATCTGGCTTCGGCGCTGATCATCCTCTCGATCACACAGACGTCGATTCTCAGGCTCCGGATCCTCGGGCTCGCCGGGTCGTTGGCGTTCCTCGCCTACTCGCTGGCGATCGGCGCCTACCCGATCGCCGTCGTCAACGTTGTGGCCGCCGCGATCCACATCTGGTACCTGCGCAAGCTGATCCGCCGCAAGGACGAGATCTTTCGCATCCTCCACGTGCTGCCGGGCTCGAAGTACCTGCTCGACTTCCTCGACTTCTACGGTGACGAGATCCAGGGGCGGTTCCAGCCGGACTTCGTCTACGCTCCGAGCGACGATCGGGTGACCGCGTTCGTCCTGCGCGACATGGTGCCGGCCGGGCTGTTCATCGGACAGCCGATGGACGACGGCACGTTCCGGATCGACCTCGACTTCGTGATTCCGCAATACCGCGACTTCAAGATCGGCAGCTACGTGTACTCGCCCGATTCCGACCTGTTCGCCGGGCCGGCGCCGACGTGCGCCTGGACCGAAGCGTCGAATCGGGACCATGCGAAGTATCTCGAGCGGATGGGGTTCACCGAGCGGCCGGACACGCCGGGCCGCTACGAGATCGGCGCAACGGCCCTCGCCGCCTGATACATGTCACGAATCGAGTCGTTCGTCTAGGAAGGTGATCACGGCGTCGTCGAACGCATTGGGCTGCTCGACGTTGATCGAGTGTCCGGCGTCGGGGACGACGACGAGGCGGGCGTCGGGGATCTTGGCCGTCATGTAGTCGGCACTCGCCCTGAACTGAGCGTCGTCCTCGCCCACGATCACCAGCACCGGGACCGCTATCGCCGACAGCGAATCGAGCACCGCAGCACTCTGCTGGGGAAGTACCCCGCGTGCCGACCTCACGAGCCCTTCGACCGAGGTGTGCCGGCCGCCGTGCAACTCCCGTTCGCGCTCGAGAGCCGCCATCCCCCGCTCTTGGACCCGATCCGCGATCCGGGCGGTGAACCGGTTCCAACCGGCGCGGGCCTTGTCGTCGCGAAAGCCCGGACCGGCGCCCACGAGGATCAGCGCCTCGACCCGCTCGGGGTGCCGCCGCGTGAACTCGAGCGAGAGATATCCGCCCAGGGAGTGTCCGACGAGCACACCCCGCCCGGAAACCTCCCGCCCGGAAACCTCCCGCGCGGAAACCTCACGGTCGAGAAGGGCCAGCATGTCGGAGATCGTCGCGTCGACGCTGTACGCCTCGGCTTCGGCAGGGCTGCCGCTCCCGCCGTGACCACGCTGGTCCCATGTGACGACCCGGAAGTAGCGCGACAACGCCACGGCGCTCGCTTCGAACATGTGCGATGTCGCCCCCCACCCGTGGGTGAAGAGGAGTACCCGACCAGCGCCGCGCGCGGTGGAGCGCAGTCGAACCCGCCCATCGTCGACGTCAGCCATCCCCGAACAGTGACATCTCGAGTCCGCGCCGACCGCCTCGAGGATCTCCACGACGGGGTGACCGTGGAGCAGCGACGCGAAATGGCCGGCCAGCTCGGGACTTTCTCCCCTTCGCCCGTCGTCCACCAGCAGGGACAATGCGTTGTGCGAGTGCGACACAAACAGAGGAGCCGATGAACGATCACGATCGTCTGCCGCGCCAGGTCGATGAGACACGCCGGTCGGCCCGTTTCACGCGCCGCTGGGTCCCGGCCCTGCTCATCGCGGGTGTGTGCCTCGCCACCCCGCTGATCGCCCAGGCAGGGCCGAGCGACGACACGTTGCGCGCCGGGGCAGACGTCTACAGCTCGGCGTGCTCGGCGTGCCATCAGCCTGGAGGGGTAGGACTGCCAGGCCAGTTCCCGCCGCTGAGCGACAACCCCAACGTCGACGACACCGACTACGTGGCGACCGTGATCCACGAGGGGCTGGAAGGGCCGATCACCGTCGATGGCGTCGACTACGACGGGATCATGCCACCGCAGTCGGCACTCGGCGATGCCGACACCGATGCCGTCATCGCCTACATCCAATCCGGATTCGCCTCTCCCGCGGCAGCGGCCGCAAGCGAAGCCGGCGATGCGGACGGTTCGGGTGGTCTGCCCAGCTGGTTCCAATGGGTGATCCTCGCCGGGGTCGTCATCGTGCTGGTGGTGTTCAGGAGGCGCATCTTCGGTGTGATGGACCGCCGGACGCTGCCCTGGTTCGATGCCGCGCTCAAGACGGCCGTGATCGTCATCGGCATGATCCTCCTCACGACCATCATCCCCGCCCGGGTCATCGAATCCAGCGCGGTCCGCGACCTCTCGCGCGAGGCCCAGGACCTCATCACGCTCGGGTTCTGGGCGGTCGGCCTCTTCGGGGGATTGTGGGTCCTCTGGTGGGCGCACCGGGAGAGCCGCATCTGATGGTCGGCGAACTCGCCTACTACGACGAGAACATCCCCTGTCTCGCCGCCTGCCCGGTGCACACCAACGCGGGGATGTACGTCGCGGCGATCGCCGACGGCGACGACGAGCTCGCCTACCTCACGGCAAGGCTCCCCAATCCGTTCGCCGGCGTGTGCGGCCGAGTCTGCGCCGCCCCGTGCGAAGACGCGTGTCGCCGCGGCGCGATCGACCGCCCGATCGCGATCCGCGCGCTGAAGCGGTTCGTGACCGAACAGTTCGGTCCCGAGACCGGCAGCGATGAAGTCTGGGATCTGGTCGCGGCACCACCCAAGGAGGAGCGGCCCCAAGACGTAGGCATCGTCGGTGGCGGCCCCGCCGGCATGGCTTGCGCCCATGACCTTCGACGCCTCGGATACCAGGTGACGGTGTACGAGGCGACCGACAGGCTCGGCGGCGCGATGTGGCTCGGCATCCCCGAGTACCGGCTCGACCGCGAGGTGCTGGCATCCGACATCGATGCGATCGTCCGTCTCGGCGTCGATGTCCAGTACGACACCCGGCTCGGCGTCGACATCACACTCGACGGCCTCCTCGACCGGCATGACGCGGTGTTCCTCGGCATCGGCGCCACACTCGGGCGCGGTCTCGACATCGAGGGCGGCGAGTCCGACGGCGTTTTCAAGGCGATCGAGTTCCTGATCAACATGAACCGCGGCTTCACCGTCGACATCGGCGACGACGTCGTGGTGATCGGGGGCGGCGACGTGGCGATGGATGCTGCCCGTACGGCCCTGCGGGCCTCCGAATACGAGCGCGACGGCCTGGTCACGGCCACCGTGGCGGCGAGCGTCGAGGAGATCGGAGCAGACCAGCGGTCGGCGATGACCGAGGCGATCGACGTGGCGCGCACCGCAGCGCGTGCCGGCGCCCGGCACGTCACGGTGATCTCGCTCGAGAGCCGCAGCGAGATGCCGGCGCACGAGTTCGAGGTCGAGGAGGCCGAACACGAGGGCATCTCGTTCGTGTCCCGCCGCGGACCCGCACGGATCCTCCACGAGAACGGCCGGGTCACCGGCGTCGAGACCGTTGGAGTCACATCGGTATTCGACGAGAACGGCCGCTTCGCGCCGGTGTTCGACGACTCCGACCGCCGGGTGTTCGAGGCGGACACCGTGATTCTCGCGATCGGCCAGGCGATCGACCTCGACGCCCTGGGTCCGGACGGACCAGACGTCAGCCCGCGCCGCACGATCCAGGTCGATAACGACACCGGCGCCACCTCCGATCCGCGGGTCTGGTCGGGTGGCGATGCGGCCAAGGGGCCTCGCACCCTGATCGACGCGATCGCCGACGGTCGGCGCGCAGCAGCGGACATCCATCGTTCGTTCGGTGGCCACACACGCGGGCCCGGGGACGGCACGCTCGTCAAGCTCGACCAGTTCCACAGGATGGCCGACGAGTACGACCGGCTCGCCCGCGTCGCCGTCCCGACACTCGAGACCGGCCGACGGATAGGTCTCGCAGAGGTCGAACTCGGCTTCACGCCCGAGCAGGCCCGCTGCGAGGCCTCGCGCTGCCTGCGCTGCTTCGCCAACATCTTGCTCGACGTCGACAAGTGCGTGCTGTGTGCGTTGTGCGCTGACGTCTGCCCCGTCGACGTCATCACCCTGGTGCCGTCCGAAGAAATCGACCCGGGACATCCGGGGGGAACCGCACTACTGCTCGACGAGGAGCGCTGCATCCGCTGTGCCCTGTGCATCGAACGTTGCCCACCCGACGCGTTGTCGATGGGCGTGTGGAAAGGAGCTGGTGTACCAGCATGAGCCTGACCGAACGGGAAGAGGACACCCAGGCGACTTCGGCAGAGCCGGACACGTCGGGGGGCGACAAGGATCTGGTCGACCGCGCACGCGACACCACCGTCGGCCGCTCGATGTTCCGGTCGCCACGACGTGTGACCCCACGGGATCGCGCGGCGGGGCACTGGTCGAACTTCTTCCTCCACATCTATCCGGTGAAGATGCGCAAGAAGGAGATCGGCTTCCGCTACTCGTGGTACCTCGGCGTGATCTCGACCGTGCTGCTCGGCAGCCTGATCGCGTCAGGTGTCTACCTGATGTTCTTCTACGTGCCGTCTCCCGCATCGGCGTACGGCGACATCCAGACGATCCAGACCGAGGTGCCGTTCGGACAGTACGTACGCAATGTCCATCGGTGGTCGGCACACCTGATGGTGGTCGCCGTCGCCGCACACATGGCGCGCGTCTTCTTCCGCGGCGCGTACAAGGCACCGCGAGAGTTCAACTGGGTGATCGGCGTCACGCTGCTACTGCTGACTCTCTTGATGTCGTTCACGGGATACCTGCTGCCATGGGATCAGCTGGCCTTCTGGGCGGTCACCGTCGGCAGCGAGATGGCCGGCTTCGTACCGTTCATCGGCGAGGACGTCCGCGACATCCTGCTCGGCGGCCCGACGGTCGACTCCTCGACGCTGCTGCGGTTCTACGTCTTGCACGTCGCTGTCCTGCCCGGAATCACCCTGGTCGTACTGATGGTCCATCTCTGGCGCTGGCGCAAGGACGCGATGCTCGACATCGAAGCGGAGGATGCCGATGACGACTGACGATCCGACAGGGCCGACCAACCCTGGAGACGACATGTCACCTGAAATCCGCCCTGCGATCCGCTCTGAGATCCGAGAGGAACTCAGCGCGACGCCCGAGACGGTCGGCGATCGCCGCGTGCTCGGTGTCGTACCGGGCAAGCCGGTCGCCGGTGAGCGCAAGGTGAACAAGGCTGAGGACATGGTGATGGTATGGCCGCACCTCCTCGTCCGGCACGCGGTGGCAGCGATGGCCACGATGCTGGTCGTGATGATCATCGCAGTGTTCTTCGACGCCCCGCTGCGGAGCATCGCCAACCCGCAGGAGACACCGAACCCCGAGAAGGCACCGTGGTACTTCGCGGCG
>CBDUYD010000171.1:0-6106 GCA_965371355.1 uncultured Ilumatobacteraceae bacterium | reverse complement strand
CGGCCTCGGCGGGCGGCGGGTTCCGATTGACCGGCGGGTCAAGACGGTCTGTATCGTGACTCACCATGACGACCACGGATGCCGGATCTCCGGCGGCAGCGCCCCCCCGATTCGAGACCGTCCAGGGCGTGCGCGAGGCACTCGACGACGCGCAGTACCTCGCCGACGACGGCATCGCCGGTGTCGTCTATCTCGCGGACCGCCTCGGCAAGCCGATCCTCATCGAGGGTCCGGCCGGCACGGGCAAGACACAGCTCGCCAAGTCGGTCGCAGAGATCACCGGCTCGCGTCTGATCCGCCTCCAGTGCTACGAGGGTCTCGACGAGTCCAAGGCGCTCTACGAGTGGAACTACAAGAAGCAGCTGCTGCGCATCCAGACCGAGCGCGGTGGCGACGCCAACGAGGACTGGACCGACGTCCGAGACGACATCTTCTCCGACGAGTTCCTGCTCACGCGGCCGTTGCTCGAGGCGATCACGGCCGATGACCCGGTCGTGCTGCTGATCGACGAGGTCGACCGCGTCGAGGTCGAGACCGAGGCGCTGTTGCTCGAGATCCTCTCCGACTACCAGGTGTCGATCCCCGAGCTCGGAACCATCGAGGCCAAGCAGATCCCGCTCGTCTTCCTCACGTCGAACAACACGCGTGAGCTGTCAGAGGCGCTGAAGCGGCGTTGTCTGTACCTTCACGTCGACTACCCGCAACTCGAGCGCGAACGCGAGATCGTGCTCGCCAAGGTGCCCGGGATCACCGAGAGCCTCGCCGATCAGGTGGCCCGCATCGTGCGCTCGATCCGCCAACTCGACCTGAAGAAGGCGCCGAGCGTGTCCGAGACGCTCGACTGGGCGCGCACGCTGATGATCCTCAACATCGACACGATCGACGAGCAGACCGCCAAGGAGACGCTGAACATCTTGTTGAAGTACCAGACCGACATCGCCAAGACCGCCAAGGAACTGACGGTCGACGAGTGACCTGATGCTCGAACTGCTCAACGGATTCGTCGTCGAACTCCGTAACGCCGGGCTGCCGGTCAGTCTCACCGAGAACCTCGACGCGATGGAGGCCGTGCAGCACATCCCGATCGAAGACCGCGACGCGTTCAAGTACGCGCTCGGCGCGACGTTGGTCAAGAACCATGCTCACTGGCGCAGCTTCGAGACGGTCTTCGAGGTGTACTTCAGTCTGCGCGGTCCCGAGTACAAGCTCGTCGAGGGAGACGGCGACACCGACATCGACGATCTCTGGCGCGAGATGCAGGAGCAGCAGCGCCAGCAGGGCGAGGGTGGTGCGGGCGGGCTCGAGAACCTTTCGCCCGAAGAGATCGCGCAGATGCTGATGCAGGCTCTGATGAACGGCGACCAGGCGATGATGCGGGCGATGGCCAAGCAGTCCGTCCAGCGGTTCGCCGGCATGGAGCCCGGCCGACCGGTGGGTGGCACGTACTACCTCTACCGAACCCTGCGCAATCTCGATCTCGACGCGATGCTCGAGAAGCTGATGGACGCCACACGCGATCAGGTCGAGGGTGATCTCACCCCACTCGAGGAACGCCTCGAGCGCGAGGAGTACGAGGACCGCATCAACAAGTTCAAAGGTGAGATCGAGGCCGAGATCCGCCGTCGCCTCGTCGCCGACCGGGGCGCGGAGGCGATGGCCAAGACGCTCCGCAAGCCGCTTCCCGAAGACGTCGAGTTCATGCACGCGTCGCGCGACGAGATGGTGTCGCTGCGAAAGGCGCTGTACCCGCTGACCCGCAAGCTGGCCGCACGCCTGGCCCGCAAGCGCAAGCACGGACGCAAGGGTGCACTCGACTTCCGCAACACGGTCCGCCACTCGCTCAGCTACGGAGGCGTGCCGGCCGAACCGAAGTTCAAGTACCCGCGCCCCTCCAAGCCCGAACTGATCGTGATCGCCGACATCTCCGGTTCGGTCGCCGCGTTCGCACGGTTCACGCTGATGCTGGTCTACGCGATCCAGAACCAGTTCTCGAAGGTGCGCTCGTTCGTGTTCATCGACGGCATCGACGAGGTCACCGACTACTTCCGCGCCACCGAGGACATCACCGAGGCGATCCACCGGGTCAACACCGAAGCCGATGTCGTGTGGGTCGACGGGCACTCCGACTATGGCCACGCCTTCGAGGTGTTCTGGGAACGCTACGGCAAGGACGTCGGCCCCAAGAGCACGGTGCTGCTGCTCGGCGACGCGCGCAACAACTATCACGCCAGCCAGAGCTGGGTCATCAAGGAGATGCAGCACAAGGCGCGTCACGTGTATTGGCTGAACCCCGAGCCGCGCAGCTACTGGAACACCGGCGACTCGATCGTCGGCGAGTACGGCACCTTCACCGACGGCGTGTTCGAGTGCCGCAACCTCCGCCAGCTCGAAGGCTTCGTCGACAAGCTGGCGTAACAGCCAGGGGAATGAGCCGGGCCGGGTGCGGGTTGCCACTCTGCAGATGAGGTACCGGCGATGACGACGACGACCGCCTTGGCGGTCGTGGGGCTCGAGAGTCCCGACGCGGCCGACGTAGGCCTGACCGGTGGCAAGGCGGCCGCGCTGGCGCGAGCGGCCGCTGCGGGTCTGCCGACCCTCGGCGGTGTGGTGCTGACCACCGTGTTCTCCGACGAGGTCGACGCAGGAGCCGACGTGGCCTCCAGCGTCGAAGTCGCTGACGCGTTCGAACGTGCGGGAGGGAGTACGCGGTCGCTCGTCGCCCGATCGTCGTCGGTCCTCGAGGACTCGGCAGCGTCGTCGATGGCCGGGCAGTTCGCGTCGGTGATCGGCATCGACGGCTTCGACGAGTTCGTAGCCGCGGTCCGCGAGGTTCTCGACTCACGTACTCGCGCCGGTGCCGCGGATCATCCGATCGGCGTACTCGTGCAGCCGCTGATCGATCCTCGCTTCGGGGGTGTGCTCTTCGGTATCGATCCGGTGTCCGGTCGCAGCGATCACCGGGTGGTCAGCGCCGTCGACGGCGGCCCAGAGCCGCTCGTGAGCGGTGAGATCGACGGGTCGCGGTACCTGCTCGAGTCCGATGCGAGCGTCATCGAGTTCGCCGCCAACGATGGTCCGAAGTTGCAGCGTTCCGATCTCCGTCGGCTCGTGGCACTCTCGGAGTCGGTCGCCGAGGTGTTCGGCGGACCACAGGATGTCGAGTGGGCGATAGGTGCCGACGACCAGCTGTGGCTGTTGCAGTCACGACCTGTCACCTCCGTCGTGCGTGGTGTCCCGTCCGGCCCGGTCTACGGTCCGGGCCCCGTGGCCGAGACGTTCCCCGAGCCGCTCACCGAACTCGAACAAGACCTCTGGATCCCACCGTTGAGCGACGGTGTCCGGTACGCGATCGCGCTCGCTGGTACGGCGACCAAGGACGAGATCGCGGCGAGTGAGATCGTGGTGGTGGTCGATGGTCACGTCGGCATCGACCTCCTGCTGGCGGGCGATATCCGACCCAAGCCGTCGCTGCTCCAGCGCCTCAACCCGATTCCGGCTGCCAGGCGACTGCAGGGTGCTTGGCGGGTCGGCCGGCTGCGGTCGGCGCTCCCGCAACTCGCTGAGAACCTGCTCGACCGCGTCGACGCCGATCTCGAGGCGGTACCTCCGATCCGCGAACTGTCGAGCCGCCAGATCATCGCGCTCATCCAGCGCAGCCAATCCGTGCTGCGCGCCGTACATGCGCACGAGATCCTGATGGGGATGCTCACCGACACCGGTGGCAACCGGCTGACCGGAGCCTCGGTCGCACTGCGGGTGCTCTCCGAGGCGCGACAGGACGGACTCTCCGACGACGAGATCCTCACGCGCAGCCCGATCGTGCTCGCGCTCACAAGCCCCAAGGTCGGTGCGTGCACCGAGCTTCCGCCCGATGCCCTCACCCCCGATCTGGGAACCGGTAGTGCGGCCGGGACCGACAACGGCGTGCTGCGCGAAGCGTTGCGGCTCCGCGCCCGCTGGCTCCAGGAGCTCACCGGCCGTGCCGCATGGCAGCTCGGAGAACGCCTCGTCACCAACGGCATGCTCCCCTCCGAGGAGTCGATCCGACACCTCCGCCTCGACGACATCGAAGCGATCGCCACGCTGCGCGCGGTCACGCGACCCGAACTGCAGGAGCGGCACGTGCATTCATTCGGTGAGCCGCTCCCGGCCTGCTTCCGGCTGTCCGATCTCGGAAAACCCATCACCTCGCGCCGGTCTGACGAGGTCGGTGGCGGAACCGGGGCGGGCGGCGGCCTCGGTGTCGGGCCGGTCACCCACGATACGGTCGATCCGCCGGCCGGTTCGGTGCTGGTCACCACCACGCTCACCCCAGGCCTCGGGAGCCTTCTGCCGAGGCTGGCCGGCATCATCGCCGAGACCGGATCGGTGCTCTCGCACCTCGCCATCCTCGCCAGGGAGTCGAATGTCGCGACCGTCGTCGGATACGCCGGTGCCGCCGCGACGTTCGCCGAGGGGATCACCGTCGAGGTCGACGGCAACACCGGCGATGTCACCCTCGAGGAGGTCTCGGTATGAAGGCGATCGCGTGGCTCGCAGGTATCGCCACCCTGTTGCTCGGTGCGATGTACATGATCGTCTCGCTCAACCGGTGGGAGTGGAACAGGGCCCTGTTCTTCGGGCTGATCGTCGTCATCGCCGAGATCGGGCTCGCCACCGCTCTCATCCTGCGCCGCCTGGGCCGGCTCGAGCCCCGTGCCGAGATCGACCCCGCGGTGCTCGAGGCGCTGCGTCAGACGCGTCCGCCACGACCGAACCGTTTCGAGTGGCTCGAGCCGAACCGCACCAACGTCTTCATCACGTTTCTCGTCGGCGGGGGAGTGATCCTCTCCGGTATCGCATGGCTGGTCGACCGCGTCGCCGCGAACACCACCACGCCCGCGGGCGAGGAGAAACTCGCCCGTCAGCTCGGTCCGATCAGCTACCCGCGCGGCGGACTGCTCGTCGATGACGTGACCGTGCTCGCCCAAGCGGTGCCCGGCTGCGACGATGCGCAGCTGCGCCGGCTGCTGCGGCGCGCCGGGCGTGGTAGCGGACGGTGAAGTACATCGGGGCGTTCGTCGCACTGGTCGCCGCGGTCGTCGCGGTCGCACTGCTTCGCGACGCCACATTGTCGACGCACCAGCCGGTCGACCCCGACTCGCGTATCGAGTTGGTCCTCCATGTGAGTACTCACGGCGGCGAGGCCGGCCAGACGACCGCCGAGTTCGCCGAGGCGCAGCTGCTCACGTGCCGTCTCGAGGTCAATTCGGATCCGGTCACACCGCTCGAGGATCTCGGCGACGGCCGGTTCCGGGTGCTGCTCGCCCCGTCGATGGACTCGACCGACCAGCGACAGTTCCGCGGCTGTCTCGAGGACTGGACGATCGACCACGTGAGGTCCGACGTCGAGCGCCTGGCCCCGGTCGAGTAGTCGTATCGAACGGATCGTATCGAACAAGTCGTGTCCAGCTCGCTCCATCTCCAACCTCCGCTGAGTCCGCGGGGACTCCTGCTCGCACATCCGGCGACGATCTGGATCGTCATCGCCATGTCGTTGCTGCTCGCCGCGGCGGCCGCCTTCGATCACGGTTCGGTGTTGCTCGTCTGGGACGAGCCGATCCAGCGTTGGATCGAGGGTCACCGCACGCCCGGTCTGGAAACAACGTTCCGGTCCTTCAGCCGGATGGGCTCGAACATCGTCGTCTTCGGCGCGTTCGCGGTGATCGTGGCGCTCATCGCGCGGCGTTGCCGGGCGCTCGCGCTGGCGCTCGCCGTCGCCGTGCTCGCCCGACCGCTCTTCGAGTTCGCCGTGAAGGAACTCGTCGGCCGTGACCGGCCCGACTTCACCCGCCTCGTCGACGGAACCGGTCCGTCGCATCCGAGCGGCCACGTCCTGGCTGCCGTCACCCTGTGGGGCCTCCTGCCGCCGCTCGTCGCGCTCCGGACGAATCGGCGCTGGATCTGGTGGACGACCACCGCTTTCTCCGCGGTGCTGATCGCCGGTATCTCGGCCAGCCGGATGTACCTCGGCGTCCACTGGTTTTCCGACATCGTTCAGGGGCTGCTGCTCGGCTGGCTGTACCTGGCGCTGATCGAGACGCTGTTCCTGCGGTGGCACGAGGGA
>CBDUYD010000170.1:0-6146 GCA_965371355.1 uncultured Ilumatobacteraceae bacterium | reverse complement strand
GGCATCCTCTATCGACGCGGCATCCTCTATTGATACGGACGATCCGCTCCTGCGGCCCGGACAGTGGTACGTCGTGCACACGCAGTCCGGCTACGAGAAGAAGGTCACCGCGAACCTCAGCGCCCGCATCCAGTCGATGAACATGGAAGACAAGATCTTCGAAGTGGTCATCCCGATGGAAGAGGTCGACGAGTTCAAGAACGGCAAGAAGCAGACCGTTCAACGCAAGGTCTTCCCCGGCTACCTGCTCGTGCGCTGCAAGATGGACGACGAGTCGTGGTACTGCGTGCGAAACACCCCCGGCATCACCGGGTTCGTCGGGCAGAGCCGTCACGGCCAGAAGCCGACCCCGCTCTCGCGCAAGGAGGTCAAGACGTTCCTCTCGCCCAAGACCGAGGGCCTCGAAGCGGCGCCGCGCCGCAAGGCCAAGCTCGACTACGAAGAGGGCGAGAGCGTGCGCGTGAAGGAAGGCCCGTTCGCCGACTTCACCGGCGAGATCGCCGAGATAAACGCAGACCATCTGAAGCTCAAGGTGCTGGTCAACATCTTCGGCCGCGAGACACTGGTCGAGATGGACTTCAGCCAGGTCGCCAAGCTCTGACCGACGAGCTCCGTCGTCACCCAATCCGTTCGAATCCGTAGAAGGAACCCCCCAAATGGCGAAGAAGAATGTCGTAGCGATCGTCAAGATCCAGATCGAGGCAGGCAAGGCCAGCCCCGCACCACCCGTCGGTACAGCGCTGGGCCCCCATGGCATCGCGATCATGGACTTCGTCAAGGCGTACAACGCCAAGACCGAGGCCCAGGTCGGCACCGTCGTCCCGACCGAGATCACGATCTACGAGGACCGCACGTTCGACTTCATCCTCAAGACCCCGCCGACGCCGGTGCTGATCCGCGAGAAGGCGGGTCTCGAGAAGGCGGCCGACAATCCGGGCGCCGAGACCGCCGGATCGATCAACGATGCCGACGTCGAGGAGATCGCCAAGATCAAGATGCCCGACCTCAACGCCTACGACCTCGAAGCCGCGAAGCAGCAGGTTCGCGGCACCGCCCGGTCGATGGGCATCGAAGTCTCGTAAGTCCACCAACCATCGCCACGACCGAGAAGACCTCGCTCGGCGGGCTACTACCAGAGGGAGACAGACAATGTCAGGCAAGAAGTACGACGACGCGCTGAAGAAGTTCGACCGCGAGCAGTTCTACGCTCCGGACGAGGCCGTCGCGATGGCGAAGAACACCGCGACCGCCAAGTTCGACGAGAGTGTCGACGTCTCGATCGGCCTCGGTGTCGATCCGCGCAAGGCAGACCAGATGGTCCGCGGCACGGTCGCGCTCCCGGCCGGAACCGGCAAGGACGTCCGCGTGGCGGTCTTCGCGACCGGCGATGCCGCCGAAGCCGCCCGCGAGGCCGGCGCCGACATCGTCGGAGCCGACGATCTCGCCGCTGATGTCGAGGCCGGCAAGATGGACTTCGATCTGGTCATCGCGGCGCCCGACATGATGCCTCTCGTCGGCCGTCTCGGCCGCACGCTCGGACCCCGTGGTCTGATGCCCAACCCGAAGACCGGCACGGTGACGCCCGACGTCGCCAGGGCCGTCAGCGAATTCAAGGGTGGCAAGGTCGAGTACCGCACCGACCGCTACGGCAACGTGCACGTGCAGATCGGCCGCGCCAGCTTCGAGCCCGAAGCGCTCGAACAGAACTTCTTCGCCGTGATCGACGAGATCCAGCGTGCCAAGCCCGCATCGGCAAAGGGCCGCTACATCAAGAAGATCACGGTGTCGGCGACGATGGGCCCCGGAGTACGAGTCGACACGAACCGCCTCAAGCAGAACGTCTGACCCTGGCGCCGCCCGGCATCCCGCCGACCGACGGTCCGATCGGAACCTGCGTCAGGTAGTCGCAACCGCTCCCGGGCAGTAGCATCCGGCCGGTAACAACATAAATCGGTCGCTCGCCGAAGACCTCTGGTCCACAACGTGGGTAATGGGGCTCCGCTCGTCGGAACCTCGCCAGTGCAGGTGCATGCCTTCGAGATCCACAGGTTCGCCCTGTGTGCTCCTCGTCGGTGTTCGCATCACTGCGAGCACCACGAGTCGAGCGAGAGGAGGTACTGCACACATGACACAGAACAACGCACCGCGGCCAGACAAGGTCGCGATCGTCGAGGAGATCACCGCCAAGCTGAACGACAGCGTGGCCGTGTTCGTGTCGGAATACCGTGGGATGTCGGTCGGCGCGCTCGCCGAACTGCGCACCCCGCTACGGGAAGCCGGCGCCGAGTACAAGGTGTACAAGAACACGCTCGCCCGTCTCGCGGCATCCGCCGCCGGAATGGACGCGCTGCTCGAACACCTGAGTGGTCCGACGGCGCTCACGTTCGTCACCGGCGATTCGGTCGCCGCGGCGAAGGCGCTCGTCGATCGGGCCAAGGCCAACCCGGCACTGATCGTCAAGGGTGGTCTGCTGGGCGACAGCCCGATGACCGCCGCCGACGTGAAGGCTCTCGCCGGTCTGCCGTCGCGCGAGGAGCTTCTCGCCAGCTTTGCCGGCGCGCTCCAGGCGCCGCTGGTCAAGACCGCCGGTCTGCTCCAGGCGCTGCCGCGCAACTTCGCCTACGGCCTCAGCGCGCTCATCGAGCAGCAGGAAGCTGCCTGAACCAACCCGGATCCAACACGGATCCCGCCCAGAACCCCAGAACCCCAGAACCCCAGAAAAATGTACGCACCGTCGCGCTGAGCGCGACATTTCCTCCACATTTCGGAGAAGAAGGAGAAGAATCAACATGGCTACCAAGGACGAGATTCTCGACGCCATCAGCAACATGACCGTCATCGAGCTCAAGGAGCTCCTCGATGCGTTCGAAGAGAAGTTCGACGTGACCGCCGCTGCGCCGGTCGCCGTCGCCGCGGCCGGTGTGCCAGCCGGTGACGACGCCGCCGAGGAGGACGAGAAGGACGAGTTCGACGTGATCCTCGCTGGTGCCGGTGCCCAGAAGATCCAGGTCGTCAAGGTCGTCAAGGACCTGCTCGGCGTCGGCCTCAAGGACGCCAAGGATCTCGTCGACGGCGCCCCCAAGCCGATCCTCGAGAAGGTCAGCAAGTCCGATGCCGAGGCCGCCCAGGAGAAGCTCGTAGCGGTCGGCGCCGACGTCGAACTGACGTGATCACCGCGCCCTGAGGCGTCGGAGAAACCGAGAACGGAGTCCGGTGGGAGGCCGCCGGACTCCGTCGCGTCCGGGGTGAGTGCTTGACATTGCGCCGCGACTTCTCTACTTTGTCGGGCAATTGAGTTGGTACGGAGCGATTCCCGTCTGACGCCTTCGCGTCGAAGATGGTTGACGTTGCTCGCCCAAGGTGGATAGGCTTGTCCGTTGCCGTGCGTCTCCTGTCCCTCCACCGAACTTTCGGTACGGTCCAGCGCGCCCGGCTGCTGCTCGCACCCGCCCTCGACATCCTGGAGTGATCCGTGGCGACTCGTCCCGTGTTCCGTGAACGCTATTCGTTCGGCAACCTTCGTGAGCCGCTCGAACTCCCCGATCTGATCGCCGTCCAGCGCGAGAGTTTCGAGTGGTTCCTCGATGAGGGCCTCGCCAACACCTTCCGCGACATCAGCCCGATCACCGACTTCTCCGAGTCGCTTCAGCTCGAGCTCGAGTTCGATCCCTTCGACGAAGACCTGCGCCCGCCGCCGAAGTTCACGGTCGAGGAGTGCAAGGAAAAGGACATGACCTACTCCGCGCCCGTCTTCGTGCGCGCCCGGTTCATGAACCGCAACACCGGTGAGATCAAAGAGCAGACGGTCTTCATGGGTGACTTCCCGATCATGACCGACAAGGGCACGTTCATCGTCAACGGCACCGAGCGCGTCGTCGTCAGCCAGCTTGTCCGCAGCCCCGGAGTCATCTTCGAGCCCGGTGAGCGATTCCGTCTCCGCAACCTCACCAA
Source organism: uncultured Ilumatobacteraceae bacterium (assembly GCA_965371355.1). Taxonomy (GTDB): domain Bacteria; phylum Actinomycetota; class Acidimicrobiia; order Acidimicrobiales; family Ilumatobacteraceae; genus JASJHI01. Next base: position 2,195 of record CBDUYD010000170.1, on the reverse strand, counting down.
GCACCAGTTGGTGAAGGGAACGATCCACCCCTACCGCGGCGAGTGGATGGAGTTCGACGTCGAGCACAAGCCCGGCAAGGACGTCACCGCCGGTACCCGCGTCGCCCGCAAGCGCCGGCTGGGAATCTTCACGATGCTGCGCGCACTCGGCTACGACGAGGAGAACGCACCCGGCTTCCTCGACCGCTTCGTCGAGCGCTTCGACTTCCTCGAGGGCCAGTGGGAGAAGGAGCGCGACGTCGCTCCCACCCAGGAAGAGGCGCTCGTCGAGATCTACAAGCGCGCTCGTCCGGGCGAGCCGCCGACCGTCGAGTCGGCCAAGGCGTACTTCCGCAATGCTTTCTTCGAGAGCCGTCGCTACGACCTCAGCCGCGTCGGTCGCTACAAGCTCAACCGCAAGCTCGGCGACGAGGTGGCGCGGCTCGGTGAGCTGTTCGGCCTCGAGGGCGCGACCAACGTCGAGGGTGAGCCGCTGCTCGACTACCCCGACCCCGACCAGAACGTGCTCAGCCGTTGCGAGGTGCTCGCCTCGATCAGCTACATGTTGCACCTCGTCAAGCAGGAGCCCGGCTACCGACTCGACGACCAGGACCACTTCGCCAACCGCCGCATCCGGTCGGTGGGCGAACTGATCCAGAACCAGGTGCGCATCGGGCTGTCGCGCATGGAGCGCGTCGTCCGCGAGCGGATGACCACCCAGGACGTCGAGGCGATCACGCCGCAGACGTTGATCAACATCCGCCCGGTGGTGGCGGCGATCAAGGAGTTCTTCGGCACATCGCAGCTCAGCCAGTTCATGGACCAGGTGAACCCGCTGTCGGGCCTCACCCACCGGCGCCGCCTCTCGGCGCTCGGTCCGGGCGGTCTGTCGCGCGAGCGCGCCGGCTTCGAGGTCCGCGACGTGCACTTCAGCCACTACGGCCGGATGTGCCCGATCGAGACCCCCGAGGGTCCCAACATCGGTCTCATCGGCGGCCTGTCCACGTACGCCCGCGTCAACGAGTTCGGCTTCATCGAGAGCCCGTACCGCGAGGTCAAGGACGGCATCGTCACCGGAAAGATCGTCTACATGGCGGCCGACGAGGAGGAGAACTACGTCGTCGCCCAGGCCAACACGCCGCTGAAGGAGAACGGCGCGATCGCCGAGGAGCGAATCCTCGTGCGCCGCTCGCCCCAGGCGGCGAGCCTCGAGGACCTTCGCAAGATGCTCGAAGCCGAGGCGTTCTTCGGTGCGACCACCGACATCGGCTATGTGCCGCCGACCGAGGTCGACTTCATCGACGTGTCGCCGAAGCAGATCGTCTCGGTCGCCACCGCACTGATCCCGTTCCTCGAGCACGACGATGCCAACCGCGCCCTGATGGGCGCCAACATGCAGCGTCAGGCCGTGCCGCTGATCCGCGCCGAGGCGCCGTACATCGGCACCGGCATCGAGAACCGTGCGGCCCGCGATGCAGCCGACCTGTTCGAGGCGATCGACGACGGCGAGGTCACCGACGTCTCGGGCGACTCGATCACCGTGCAGTACAAGAACGAGGGCAAGAAGGTCTACCGCCTCGCCAAGTTCCGTCGCTCCAATCAGGACACCTCGATCAACCAGCGCCCCCGCGTCGACGAGGGTGATCGGGTCAAGAAGGGCTCGATCCTCGCCGACGGCCCGTCGACCGATCACGGTGAACTGGCGCTGGGCAAGAACCTGCTCGTCGCGTTCATGCCGTGGGAGGGCTACAACTTCGAGGACGCGATCATCCTTTCCGAGCGTCTCGTCAAAGATGACGTGCTCACGTCGATCCACATCAAGGAGCACGAGGTCGACGCCCGCGACACCAAGCTCGGGCCCGAGGAGATCTCGCGCGACATCCCGAACCTCTCCGACGACATCCTCGCCGACCTCGACGATCGCGGCATCATCCGCGTCGGGGCCGAGGTCGGTCCCGGCGACGTGCTCGTCGGCAAGGTCACCCCGAAGGGTGAGACCGAGCTGACGCCCGAGGAGCGCCTGCTGCGCGCGATCTTCGGCGAGAAGGCCCGCGAGGTGCGCGACACGAGCCTCAAGGTGCCCCACGGCGAGGTCGGCAAGGTCATCGACGTCAAGGTCTTCAACCGCGACGACGGCGACGAACTGCCGCCCGGCGTCAATCAGCTCGTGCGGGTCTACGTCGCCCAGAAGCGCAAGATCAGCGTCGGCGACAAGC
>CBDUYD010000169.1:0-6157 GCA_965371355.1 uncultured Ilumatobacteraceae bacterium | reverse complement strand
AACGCCGGCGTGCCTGTGCCCTCGGTCGCCGACGTTTCGGTCGTGGCCGCCGTCGAAGCATCGCTGACGATCGCCGTCGAGTTCCCGGCGGCGTTGCCGGCCGACGCGGGCTGGCTCAATGGGGGCCCATCGTCGCCGCATGCGACGAGGCCTGCCGCCGCTGCTCCACCGCCGAGGACGGCGATGAAATGACGGCGTCCGACCGGGGTCTTCGGAGATTGCACTTTTCTGATCTTCACGGTGTCGTCCTTCTGTCTGCGGCTGAACAATTTTCTCCATGCTCCACCCGACCCCGGAACAGAAACAGGGTCGGACGTCCCCCTACGGGATCCGCAGCCGAGACCGGGCCGCGACTCAGGCGGGGACGGCCGCGCCGAGGAATCGACGCAGTGCGTCGCCCATCTCGGCGCGGGCGTAGGCGCCGGAGATGATCATGTCGACCGCCACCAGCGAGGTGTGGATTTGCCCGCGGCACGGGACGTGGCGAGCCTCGACCCCCGCGGCGGAGAGCGCATTGGCGTACGCCTCACCCTCGTCGCGGAGCGGATCGAACTGTGACGTGACCACGAGCGCGGGCGGGAGGTCCGCAAGGCTCTCGGCCCTCAGTGGTGATGCCTTCGGGTTCTCCCGGTCGGGAAGAGCCGCGTACAGCCCCCAGAACCAGTCCATCAGCGACCGGGTGAGGATGTAGCCGTCGGCATTCTCGATGTACGAGGGTGTGGTGGGGTCACAGTCGGTCACCGGATTGACGAGCACCTGCCCGGCGATCGATGGTCCACCGGCATCCCGCGCGAGCTGGCACACGACAGCAGCGATGTTGGCGCCCGCGCTCCACCCGCACACCGCCAGCCGACCGGGTACTCCCCCGAGCTCGCTCGCGTGCGTGGCGATCCACTGCAACGCCGCGAAGCCGTCGTCGGGCGCCGCCGGGAACCGCGCCTCGGGAGCGTGCCGGTAGTCGACCGAAACGATGATCGCGTCGGACCGATCGCACAGGTCGCGGCAGAATGGATCCTCGGAATCGGCCGCGCCGAGCACCCATCCACCGCCGTGGAAGTAGACCACGATCGGGTGTGGGCCAGGACTCGCCGGGCGGTACAGCCGGTAGTCGAGATCACCGTCCGCTCCCGGCAGCACACCGTCGACGATCTCGCCGACTGCGGGTCCGGGTGGCCGTTCGGCGGACATCGCATCGCTGAACGCGCGGGCCTCGGCAACCGGGAGACTCTCGATCGGTGGGAGCTCGAGATCGGCCAGCGTGTCGAGCACCATCTGTACGTCGGGCTGCACCCTTCGCACGACGTCGTCGTTGCGGCTCGACCCACCGGGCCCGTCGAGGGCGAATCCGAGGTAGCCCTCGCCGACGACCTCCTCACAGATCGCGCGATATTTGTCGGCTCCACCCACGTACGGCAGGAAGACGCGCGGCTTGCCGGGCACGTTGCTGCCCATGTACCACGAGTCGGCGGTCGGGAACAGAGTGATGTCGGCACAGTCGTTGACGTGCTGCACCCAACCGGACTCGGCCGGCTCGGTCGGCTCGATCGACGTGCAACCGTCGTCTCTCATCATCGTCACACAGTCCGCGATCCAGTCGACGTGCTGCTCGATCGAGACGACCATGTTGGTGAGCACGGACGGGCTCCCGGGCCCGGTGACCATGTAGAAGTTCGGGAACCCGACCACGGTCAGGCCGAGATAGGTCCTCGGCCCGTGCACCCACTTCTCCTTCAGGGAGAGCCCATCGCGGCCGACAACGTCGACGGCGACGATCGCTCCGGTCATCGCGTCGAAACCGGTTGCGAACACGATCACATCGAAATCGAAGCTGCTGCCGGCCGTGTCGATCCCGGTCTCGGTGATCCTCTCGATCGGGTCGGCGCGGAGATCGACGAGGTGCACGTGCGGCCTGTTGAATGTCGCGTAGTAGCCGGTGTCGAGACATGGTCGCTTCGTGCCGAAGGGGTAGGTCGTCGGGCACAGCAGTTCGGCCGTGTCGGGGTCGTCGACGATCGAGCGGATCTTGTCGCGCAAGAACTCGCACAGGTACTCGTTGGCCACCGGATTGACGACGAGATCGTTGAAACTACCGAGTGGAGCGAACAGATCGCCGGCCGCCCACGCCTCTTCGAACCGCTGCTGCCGGCGCTCTTCGGTGACCGCGAGCGCACTCTCCTCACTGAGCACAATCGGCACTCCGGGCCGGGAGTGCCTCGCCTCCTCGCGGTACTCGGCCCGCCGCCCTTCGATCGCAGCGAGCTTCTCGGCGGGGATCGGCCCGTTGTGGGCCGGTGTCGAGAAGTTCGGTGTCCGTTGGAAGACGGCGAGTTCGGCAGCCTGCTCGGCGATGATCGGGATCGACTGGATACCGGAGGAGCCCGTTCCGATCACAGCGACGCGTTTGCCGGTCAGATCGACGCCCTCGTGCGGCCAGGTACCCGTGAAGTAGACGTCGCCACCGAAGTCGGAGACTCCCTCGAACTCGGGGCTCTTGGGCACCGAGAGGCATCCGGTCGCCATCACGTAGTGACGACAGCTGACCTGCTCGCCGGTGCTCAGGTCGATCCGCCACATCGATGCATCGTCGTCCCAGGTGGCGCGCTCGACGCGAGTGGAGAACTCGATGTCGCGACGCAGGTCGTGCTTCTCGGCGACATGGTTCAGGTACTCGAGGATCTCGGGCTGTGTGGCGTACTTCTCGGACCACTGCCACTGCTCGTCGAGTTCAGGATCGAAGCTGTACGAGTAGTCGACGCTCTGGACGTCGCATCTCGCACCGGGATACCGGTTCCAGTACCACGTTCCCCCGATGTCGTCGGCAGCCTCGAAGACCTTGAGCGAAACGTCGAGCGAGCGGAGCCGGTAGATCGCGTAGAGCCCCGCGAAGCCGGCACCAGCGATGACCACGTCGACGTCGGGAGCAATGCATCCATCCACTGATTCGTTCTCCATCGACACTCGAACTCTCCGTTCCAATCGCGCTCGGCGGCTCACGCTCGGGCCGTCGACGGAGTATCCCACGCGGCGGGCAGATCGATGGCACCCGGCGAGGCCGCCATCGGGTCAGATCAGGGCGACGTCCGCTCTCACGTGCACCAGTGACGGACCGGCGTGGTCGAGCGCATCGCGGATGGCCTCGTCGAGCTGGTCGCTTCGCACAACCTGCACGCCGAACGCACCGCAGAGCCTGGCGAAGTCGGCGAAGTCGGGATTGACAAGCGCGGTCTGCCACACGTCGAAGTCGCCGGCGCGCTGCTCCTTGGAGATCTTTCCCAATTCGCCGTTGTCGAGCAGCACGACCGTGATGTCCATCTCGTGGCGCACGACGGTGGTGAGTTCCATCGCGTATTGCCCGAACCCTCCGTCGCCGGCGACCGCGATCACCTGCCGTCGGCCACCCCGAGCCGGATCGGAGACCGCCGCCCAAGCGCCCATCGCCGCCGGTAGCGCGAAGCCGATAGAGCCCAGGTAGCCCGACATCAACACGGACTGCCGGTCGACCTCGAAGTAGCGCCCGAACGAGTACGCGTTGTTGCCGACGTCGACGCAGATCACCGCATCGCTCGCCACATGACGTCCGAGCGCGTCGAACAGCGCAGCCGAACCGACTCCCGCGCCCCGGTCGTCGTCGACGCGCGAACGCTTCTCACTCCGCCAGATCTGCCAGCGCTCGGCGACATCGGGGCGCTGGTCGACCGCGGCGATCTCATCGGGCATCGACTCGACGATCGCCCTCGCGGTGACCCCGACATCACCCTGCACCGGCACGTCGACAGTGTGGAAGCGACCGAGCGCCATCGGGTCGTCGTCGACCTGGATGATCGTCTTGTAGGGCGCGATGCCGGTGTGGTTCGAGAACGAGGCACCCCACACGACGAGCAGGTCGGACTCGTTCATCAGGTAGCTCGCCACCGGCGTGCCGCTGCGGCCGAGCACCCCCGCGCCGAGCGGGTTGCGGTCGGAGATCTGCCCCTTGGCCTTGAACGTCGTGAGTACCGGTGCGCCGCACCGCTCGGCGAGCGCGGTGATCGACTCCATGTCGCGCCGGGCACCGTGGCCGACGACGAACACCGGCCGCTCGGCATGCGCGAGATGATCGACCGCCTCGCGCAGCGCACCTTCCGGTGGCGCGACGCGATGATCGCCGTACCGCCCCTGCGGACCACCGGAGCGCTGATCGGATGGCGCGGTCTGCAACTCGTCGGGGAGCACGAGGTGTGCGACACCGCGCCCGACTATCGCCTGCTTGCAAGCGACCGACATCAGCTCGGCATGGTCCGAATCGGCGTGCAAGGTCTGTGTGTAGGCCGCAACATCGGCGAACGCACGATCGAGGTCGAGATCTTGGAACGCGCCGCGCCCCTTGACGCGCGAGGGCACCTGACCGGAGATCGCCAATGCCGGCGCCCGGTCGATCCGCGCGTCGTACAGCCCGGTCAGCATGTTCGTGCTCCCAGGTCCGGCGATCGCGAAGCACGCTGCCGCCTCGCCGGTGAGCTTTCCGTATGCGCTCACCGCGAACGCGGCAGCGCCCTCGTGGCGGACGGCCACGTACCGCAGGTCTCCGCGGCCCTCTGCGTCGCGCATCGCGTCGGCGAAGCCGAGATTCGAGTGGCCGACCATGCCGAACACGACCCGCACCCCCCAGTTGGTCATCGTCTCGACGAGCACGTCGGACACCGTGCGCCCCCGCTCCTTCTCGGGGGGCAGCGCTACATAGACACCATCGTCGCGGAGTTCGACCGCGTACGCCGGCGGACCGTCGCCGAACGGTGGTGGCGGCTCACCGTTGCACGGCGAGTAGTCGTATCCGTGCCACGGGCATCTCAGCCAACCGTGCTCGATCGACCCCTCACCCAACGGCCCGCCCTGATGTGGGCACGCATTGTCGAGCGCACCGTACGCGCCACCGACGCGCGTCATGCACAGACTTCGGCGACCGACCGTGACCGTGGTGACGCGCTGCTCGCCGAGTTCGGCGACACCGAGCACGCGGTGCCACTCGTCGGGACCGTCCGGCGGCGGCGGGGGAATCGGATCGGTCGACGGGCTGGGGGTCGGATCGTCCATCCCGCCATGCTCGCAGCATCAAGTTGCAGGTTCCGACCGGCGGGCTCCGAACGACGGCGCCGCTACGCTCCTCGGCATGCCCGCTCGAGAATCGAAACGGCAGGATGGGAGTGACGGGTTCCCCGATCCGCTCCCCGATGTTCCACTCGTCGATCACGTCGGGGCCCCCTGGGTGTTCAGCGAACATCGCGGCCGCCCGCTGCTGCTGATCCTGCACCGGCATCTCGCTTGACTGCCGTGCCAGGAACACGTGGTCGCCGTGCGCGACCACTTCGCCGGAGCGAGGACCGAAGCGCCGACCGGACCGGGCGAGATACTTCCCGTGGTGATCACCTTCGCCGATGACCCGTCGCGGCTCGCGGCCTACCGGGACCACCTCGAACTCCACATCCCGGTGCTGACCGACGTCGATCGGGTTCTCTACGACCTGCTCGGCGCGGGGCGCACATCGCTCGCCAAGGTGTGGAACCCCGGAACACTCGCCATGTACGGACGGCTCCTCATCCGCGGTCGCCGACTGCGGCTCCCGCGCGACGACACGAGGCAACTCGGCGCCGACGCGCTGGTCGACGCCGACGGATTGCTACGTCACGTCTGGCTCCCGGCGACCCCCGACGCGCGGCCGTCGATCGCCGAACTCACCGCGGAGATCGACAAGGTCGAGTGATGTCGGATGGGTTATCAGCGACGACCGGCGGCTAGCTCGACCGCCTCGCGTAGCGGTCCGCACCGCGCTAACACGATGCGCGCCCTTCCGCTGTATCTGGGGCGAATCCGTTCCGATCACCGGAACGATGCCGCCCCAGTTCGGGTCGCCGTCACCAGATCGGGGTCGAGCGTCGGCGATCGGCTGTTCCACGCTGTGGTCGAGCGCGATGCGGATCGGCGGCCCGTCGAACGTCAGGCGATCCCAACTGCGTCGAGCGGCAGGGCGACCTCGAGGAACTCGAAGTCAGCGGTCGGGTTCGACCAGTTCCACTCGACGCCGGGAGGTATCGCAACGGCGTCCATCCGTCCCAGCGGTTCGGCTAGTCCCCCGCTGTCGTCGGCGAGTTCGAGGTCGGCCGACCCCGCCAGTACGACGTCG
>CBDUYD010000168.1:0-6196 GCA_965371355.1 uncultured Ilumatobacteraceae bacterium | reverse complement strand
TCGGGTCCGGCGGGGAGACGACCGCAGATAGGGTGCGGCGCCATGGCAACCGCATTCCCCCCACTCGACGGATCAGCTCCCGCACAGCAGGAGTTCTCCGAGCCGCCCGAGATGGGCATCGATCCGACGAAGCGATACACGGCCACGATCGACACCTCGATGGGCGAAATCGTCGTCGCGCTCGACGCGCTCAAGGCTCCCCAGACGGTCAACAACTTCGTATTCCTCGCCCTGCACCACTACTACGACGGCGTCATCTTCCACCGCATCATCAACGGCTTCATGTGCCAGGGAGGCGACCCGACCGGCACCGGCCGCGGCGGCCCGGGCTACCGTTTCGACGACGAGCTGCCCAAGCCCAACGAGTACAAGATCGGCTCGCTGGCGATGGCCAACGCCGGACCGAACACCAACGGAAGCCAGTTCTTCGTCATCTCCGGCCCGTCCGGTGTCGGCCTCCCGCCGCAGTACAGCCTGTTCGGCCAGGTCGTGAAGGGCCTCGACATCGTCGAGCAGATGCAGGGTGTCGCCACCGGTGGCGGCGACCGCCCGAAGACCGACGTGGTGGTCAACTCGGTCGCCATCAGCGTCTCCGACGACTGAGCCGCACGCCCGCCACATCCCGGTTGTAGCCGCCATGTCGCCGGTTGAGCTGTCGATCGAGCAGGCCCGGCGCATCGCGCTCGCCTCGCAGGGCTTCAACGATCCGCGACCCACCGGCCGTGTCGATCGGCGCCACCTCCGCCGCGCACTCGACCGCATGGGGCTGATCCAGATCGATTCGGTCAACGTGCTCGTGCGCAGCCAGGAGCTGCCGTTGTTCGCCCGGCTCGGCGCCCATCCCCGCACGTTGATCGACGACGCCACCCGCGACGGCGAGCTGTTCGAGTACTGGGTGCACGTGGCCTCGCACGCGCCGGTCTCGCTGCATCCCTACATGCGCTGGCGGATGGCCGAACGGCACCAGTGGCAGGCGGTCGAGAGGTTGCGTTCCCGCCGCCCCGGTTTCCTCGAGGAGGTGCTCGCCCGCATCCGCGACGACGGTCCGCTCGTCGCCGGCGATCTCGACCAGCGCGTCGGACCGAAGGGTGCCTGGTGGGATTGGGACGACGGCAAGCTCGCGCTCGAGGTGCTGTTCCACATGGGTGAGGTCGCCGGGGTCCGCCGGCCCAACGACTTCGCCAGGGTGTACGACCTCGCCGAACGGGTCATCCCTGCCGACGTGCTGGCGATACCCACCCCCTCCGAGGCCGACGCCCGCAAGGAACTGCTCGTGCTAGCGGCCCGCCATCACGGCGTCGCCACACTCGAGGATCTCACCGACTACCACCGCCAGAAGAACGTGCCGTGCCGCCCCTTGCTCGGCGAGCTGGTCGAGGACGGTCGGCTCGTCGAAGCTTCGATCGAGGGCTGGAGCAGGCCCGGATACCTCCATCCCGACGCTGCGCGGCCCCGGCGCGTCGATGCGAGGGCGCTGTTGACGCCGTTCGATCCGGTCGTCTGGAACCGGGATCGTGCGCTGCGACTGTTCGGCTTCGACTACAAGATCGAGATCTACGTGCCGAAGCCGAAGCGCAAGTACGGCTACTACGTGCTCCCGTTCCTGCTCGGTGATCGGCTCGTCGGGCGCGTCGACCTCAAGGCCGACCGTGCACGGGGTGTGCTGCTCGTGCCCGGCGCCTTCGCCGAGCCCGGCGTCGATGTGGATCGGGCCGCCGAGCAGCTGGCGACCGAACTCCGCGCGATGGCCGCCTGGCTCGATCTCGACGCCGGCATCGAGGTCGGACGGCGTGGTGATCTCACCGCCCCCCTCCGCCAAGCCCTCACGTCCACCACTCCCTGAGGTCGACCAAACCCTGACAGCTCCGGTCCCCGCGCCTCTTCCGCCCCAGAACCCCAACCTGCGATTTGTGTCGGCGAAAGTGTGCGGCGTAGCGATATTCGCCGACACAAACTCCGGGCCGGGATCGGGTCAGCTGCGGGGGACCTGGCTCCAGGGGACTTTCTTGTCGACGCGGGGTTCGCCCGGCAGGCCGAGCACCTGCTCGCCGAGGATGTTGCGCATGATCTCGGACGTGCCGCCCTCGATCGAGTTGGCCCGGACGCGGAGGAAGGCATAGCGCGGGCCGCGGGCACCACCGCCGACGTCGAGGTCGTCCGGTCGGCGGAACGTGTAGTCGTAGCCGATCATGCCGTCGGCGCCGAGCAGGTCGATGCAGAAGTTGTAGAGCTCCTTGTTGAGCTCGGAGTGGGCGAGCTTGGCGATCGACATCTCGGGCCCGGGGTTGCCGGCCCTGGCGTTCTCGGACGCGCGCATGTTGGTGAGCCGTCCGACCTCGGCGTCGACCCAGAGCACCATCAACTGGTCCTTGCGCTCGGGCGCCCTTGCGCTCTCGTCGAGGCTCTCCCAGATCTCGACGGCGTCGTTCGCCGCGCCACCACGCTGCGAGGCCCCGCCCCCGCCTCCACCGATCGCGCTGCGCTCGTTCATCAGCGTCGTGAGGCTCGCCCTCCAGCCCTCGCCCACATCGCCGATGCGCGCGGTGTCGGGCACCCGCACGTCGGTCATGTACACCTCGTTGAACTCCGCCTCGCCGGTGATCTGACGCAACGGGCGCACCTCGACGCCCTCGGCGTGCATATCGAGGGCGAAGTAGGTCATCCCCTTGTGCTTGGGCGCCTCGGGGTCGGTGCGTGTGACCAGCATGCCGAGGTCGGCGACGTGGGCCAGCGTGTTCCACACCTTCTGACCGTTGACGATCCACTCGTCACCGTCGCGGACCGCCTTGGTGCCGAGTCCGGCGAAGTCCGACCCGGCTCCGGGCTCGGAGAACAGCTGGCACCACGTCTCTTCGCCGGTGAACATCGGGCGGAGGTAACGGTTCTTCGCCTCCTCGCTGCCGTGGGTGACGATCGTCGGCCCGGCGAGCGCCATGAAGAACGTCCTCGGGTCGGTCTGCTTCGCTCCCGCCTCGCGCACGCGCTTCTCGACCATCCGGTTCAGCTCCGGTCGGGCGTCGAGTCCGCCGTACCCTTTCGGGAAGTGGACCCAGGCGAGGCCGGCGTCGTAGCGGGCGCCCCGGAAGTCGATGTTGTCCTCGGTCGTCGGGTCGTGTTCAGCGAGGAGTTGGTCGATCGCGTCACTGACGACCTGCGCCTCCGGATCGAGCGCAGCGGGCTTGTTCTCGGTCACGGTCATCGCGCCAAGCATTGCACCCGCCGTCGAGCGCCCGTCAATCGTTCGCGGGGTACGTTCCGCCGCTGAGTTCGTCCCGCTGGAGAGTTGGTCCAGCCGGCGACGCTCCGCCGGATCGGGTCGCCGAGCCGACCCGTATGGCGGCGGAGATGTGCATGTACCTGGTCTGACATGTGATGGTCGTGCCGCGTCGGCTGGCTACGCTCCGTGCGTGTCCGACGCCGCCCCTGACGACACCGGCCCGGACAGCGACTCGGGTGACTCTTCCGAGCGGACGCTGCCCCGCTGGGTGATCCCCGCGATCGCGCTGTTCTGGACCGGATTCCTCCTCACGTTCGTGGCGCGCCACGTCTTCGGCCGGCTGTCGGGGCTGCTGGTGGTGCTGCTCGTGGCGGTATTCCTCGCGCTGGCGATCGAGCCGGGCGTGAATCGCCTCGCACGTCGCGGCTGGCGCCGGGGAACGGCGACCTCGGCCATCTTGTTCGGCACGGTGATCGCTTTCGTCGTGTTCGCCGCCGCCGTCGGAACCCTCGTCGGTACGCAGATCGCCGAGTTGCTCGACGACTCCGATAGGTACATCACCGACACGGTCGAGTTCCTCAACGACAACTTCGGCACCGAGATCGACCCGCAGGAGGTGATCGACGACTTCAACGACCCGAACGGCTCCGTGCAGCAGTTCATCCAGTCGCAGGGCGACGAGGCGATCCGCGTCTCACTCACCGCCCTGCAGGTGGTGTTCCAGGCGTTGTCGGTGGTGCTGTTCACGTTCTACCTCGTCGCCGACGGACCCAGGCTGCGGCGATCGATCTGTTCGCGGATGGCTCCGAGCAAGCAGGAGCGGGTGCTGCAGGCCTGGGAGTTGGCGATCACCAAGACCGGCGGATACCTCTACTCGCGGGCGCTGCTTGCGCTGCTCTCCGCCTTCTTCCACTGGATCGCATTCCAGACGCTGGGTATCCCGGCGCCGATCGCATTGGCGATCTGGGTCGGGTTCGTCAGCCAGTTCCTGCCGGTCGTCGGTACCTACATCGCCGGCGTACTGCCCGTGCTCGTGACGTTCCTCGACTCGCCCTTCAAGGCGCTGCTCGTCCTCGCGTTCATCGTGCTCTACCAGCAGATCGAGAACTACTTCTTCGCCCCGCGCATCACCGCCCGCACGATGGAGATGCATCCCGCGATCGCGTTCGGCGCGGCGCTCGCCGGCGTCGCACTCCTCGGCGTGGTCGGCGCGATCCTCGCGCTCCCGGCGGCCGCGATGGCCCAGGCGCTGATCAGCGAGCGGGGCAGTCGCTACGACGTCGTCGACAGCGAACTGACCATCGTCACACCCGGGAAGCGTGCGCGCGGCAGGCGGTTCTCCCGCCGCAGCAAGCGCACGGGGGAGGAGTCGTGAACACGCTCGAGCGGTCGGTCGCCCCGATCGCCGTGGGGGTCCGCAGCGGGTTCGACGAGTCGGTGCACCACGGCGTCGCGGTCGCGATCGACGCCGACGGCCGAATCGCGGCATGCGTCGGTGATCCGGATGCGGTGATCTACCCGCGCTCGTCGCTCAAACCGCTCCAGGCGGCCGCGATGGTCGACCTCGGTCTCGATCTTCCTTCGGACCTGCTCGCCCTCGCGTGCGCCAGCCACGACGGTGCGTCGATCCACGTCGACGGGGTCCGCAGGATGCTCGATGCCTTCGGTCTCGAAGAGTGCGATCTCCGCAATACACCGGCGCGACCTTATGATCCGTCCGCTCGGTCGAGCGCCCGCATCGACGGGATCCCGCCATCACCGATCCAGCAGAACTGCTCTGGCAAGCACGCGGCGATGCTCGCGACTTGCCGGGTCAACCACTGGTCGATCAGCGACTACGTCGAGCGCGATCATCCGCTCCAACAGGCGATCACCGCGGCGATCACCGACTTCGCGTCCGATGTGTTCCACGTCGGAGTCGACGGATGTGGAGCACCGACGCACGCGTTGCGCCTGCGCGATTTGGCGGCGGCGGTGGCGATGATCGCCCGCCAGCGGCGAGCGCCCGCACTCGCGATGAGCGCTCATCCGGCACTCGTCGGCGGACCGACGCGCGACGTCACGCTGGCGATGCGCGCGGCGCCCGGACTGCTGATGAAGGACGGGGCGCAGGGCGTCACGGTGGCGGCGCTGCCCGACGGTCGGGCGGTCGCCCTGAAGATCGCCGACGGGTCCGACCAGTGCCGTCGCGCGGTGACCGTGACCGCGCTCGGCCACCTAGGAGTGGAACTTCCCGACGACGTCGTCGAAGCGCTGCGCGTCCCGGTGCTCGGGCACGGGGAACCGGTCGGCGAGATCCGTGCGCTCGATTGGGCGACATGCAGTTCCTGACGCTCGACGACGGAGCGTATTCGTACGGGACTGCCGAGCCGGTCGTCCCGCTGGTGCGCCGGGTGCTCGCCGAGAACCCCTCGAAGTTCACCTACCGCGGCACCGGCACCTACGTCGTCGGCGCCCGCGACGGTCGGGGTGACGTCGTGGTCATCGACCCCGGCCCGCGTCTCGATGCGCACCGCGACGCGCTCGTCGTCGCGCTGTCCGGCGAGACCGTGCGGGCGATTCTCATCACGCATTGTCACGCCGACCATTCCCCGCTCGCCGCCTGGCTGGCGGCCGAGTCCGGTGCACCGACGATCGCCTACGGACCGCACGGCGACCGGACTTGGGACCTCGGCGACGATCCTCCCGAACTCGAACCGAAACCGTCCGACGATGACGACGATGGTGCGGCCGGCGACGCGCCGGTCGTCGAGGAGTCGACCGACACCGGATTCACACCGGACATCACCTGCGTCACGGGCGATGTCGTCGCCGATGGAGCGGGCTGGCGGATGTCGGCGGTCCACACGCCCGGCCACACGTCGAACCACACCTGCTTCGCGCTCGACGACGGCGAGTGTCGCACGCTCTTCACGGGCGACCACGTGATGGGCTGGAGCACGACCGTCGTCTCGCCACCCGACGGCGACATGGCGGCCT
>CBDUYD010000167.1:0-6213 GCA_965371355.1 uncultured Ilumatobacteraceae bacterium | reverse complement strand
CTGATCCCCACCAACTGAACGGAGTTGCCCACCATGAGCACCAACACCGATGTGACCGCCGGCCCGACGCTCGTCGACCGGCGCGTCGACCAATCGGCAGACCTCGATCTGGAGATCACGATCGACGCGCCCCCCGACGCGGTCTTCGACTTTCTCGTCGTCCCCGAGAAGCTGTTCAGCTGGATGGGCACCGACGGGGAGATCGACCCGACACCCGGCGGCGTGTTCCAGGTGATCTACCGCAGCGGCGATGTCGCTGCCGGTGAGTACATCGAGGTCTCCCGACCCCACCGCGTGCAGGTGAGTTGGGGATGGGAGGGGAGTGAGGACCTGCCTCCCGGGTCGTCGAGGGTCGCATTCGACCTGAGCGCCGATCCCGCCGCCGACGACACGGGATCTCCCCGCACGCGGGTGCGCATGACACACACCGGGCTGCCGACGACGGCCCTCGGCGACCGTCATGCCGAGGGCTGGACGTACTTCCTGCCGGTACTCGCCCACCGGGCCGCCCGCGACGAACTGCGCGCGGCCGAGGTCGAGTTGATGCTCCAGCGCGAGCGCGTCGCAGCGATGCGGCGCGAGCTGCCCCTCGGACCGAGCGGATCCGACTACGAGTTCGACGAGATCGTCGACGGCGAGGTCCACCGGGTCGGGCTCGCCGACCTCTTCACGTCGGCCGATCGGCCGCTCGTCGTGTACCACTTCATGTACGGCAAGCAGCAGACCTCCGCGTGTCCGAGTTGCTCGATGTGGATGGACGGCTGGAACGCGGTCGCCCATCACCTCGCCGAGAACGTCGACTTCGTCGTTGCCTCGTCAGCGGATGCCGCAGACTGGTCGGCACTTGCGGCCGATCGTGGCTGGGACAACGTTCGTCTCGTCAGCGCCGCACCCTCGACGTTCAAGCTCGACATCGGAGGAGAGGACGCCGACGGCAATCTCGAGCCGGTGATCAGCGTGTGGGAACTCGTCGACGGCGAACCCCGGCTGACATATTCGGGCGGCGCCCACATCGATGGCGATCACTGGCGGGGAATCGATCTGCTGTCGCCGGTGTGGCACATGCTCGATCTCACCCGCGCCGGGCGCGTCGACTGGATGCCCAGTACGTGAGTTGCGGTAACTGAGTTGCGGGTTCAGGAGTAGAACGGATTCTCGCCGGTCGCGTGATCGGTGAGATCCTTCACCCTCTCGATCGGTTCGATCGCCTCGACGAGCATCGTCTGCACGCCGTCGAGCATCGTCATCTTGCTCATCGAGCAGCCGTGGCACCCGCCACCCATCGTGAGGTAGGCGGTTCCCTCGCCGTCGTGACCGACGTATGTGACGAAGCCCCCGTGCGAAGCGAGCGCCGGGTTGACCTCACCCGAGATCAGCGCCTCGACCTCGGCTGACAGCGCATCGTCGCTGGTGAGACCCTCGACGACGGGGGCGGCAGGCCGGTTCGGGTTGCGGATCACGAGACCCTGCGTCGACGTGAAGTCGAGCGTGGCTCCGGTGAGCATCTCGACGTCGTCGCCCGGAACGATGACCTTGAGACCTTCGAGCGTGCGCACCTCGTCGGTGAATGCCGCCTTGAGAAACTCTTCGAACGAGAGGTCGTACCGGAACTCGTCGCCCGGCTGGGAGGCGATCGCCAACCGCAGGCCGAGCACGTCGGCGTCTGGCTCCTCGTCACGCATCTCGAAGAGCTGCTCGAGCGCCTCCGGTGTGATCGTGATGATCGGCTCGCTCGGGGCGGCTTCGTCGGATCGCTCGGCCGCCAGCGCTTCGAGAGGACTCATGGGTGGCAGGCTACCGGCACCGTAGGATCAGCGGCCGTGACCGACGGAAGCCGCAAGGCCATCCTGGCGGCATTCCTGGCCAACCTCGGAATCGCGATCGCCAAGTTCATCGGCTTCGCCCTCACCCGCTCCTCGAGCATGCTCGCCGAGGGTGTGCACTCACTCGCCGACACGGGCAATCAGGGGCTCCTGTTCCTCGGCGGCCACCGCGCGAAGCGCGACGAGACGCCGATGCACCCGTATGGGTACGGCCGCGAACGCTACTTCTGGTCGTTCGCCGTCGCACTCGTGCTGTTCTCGATGGGTGGTCTGTTCGCGCTGTCCGAGGGGATCGAGAAATTCCGGCATCCGCACGACATCGAGAACGTGCCCGTCGCGATCGCGATCCTCGTGTTCGCGCTCGCGCTCGAGAGCTACTCGCTGCACACGGCGATCAGGGAGTCGCGCCATTTCAAGGCGCCAGCGGTGAGCTGGTGGACGTTCATCCGCACGACGAAGCAGCCCGAGTTGCCGGTCGTGCTGCTCGAGGACATCGGCGCCCAGGTCGGTCTCATCCTGGCGCTCGGGGGGATCGCGATGGCAGAGGTGACCGGCGATGCCCGGTGGGATGCCGTCGGCTCGATCAGCATCGGCGTGCTGTTGATCGTCATCGCCGTCGTGCTGATGATCGAGATGAAAGGCCTCCTGATCGGCGAGGCGGCCGGCCGCGATGCAAGGGCTTCGATCGTCGGGGCGATCGAGACGAGCGACGGCGTCGACCGGCTGATCCACATGCGCACGCAGCACATCGGTCCCGACGAGATCCTCGTCACCGCCAAGATCGAGTACTCATCGGCGATGAGCTTCGACGACGTCGTCGGCGCGATCGACGTCACCGAGGACAACATCCGTGCGGCGGTGCCCGAGGCGACGATCATCTATCTCGAACCCGACCTCCACCGCAGCGATCACCCGGACGATCAAACGGACGATCAACCCGACGGCCCGCCGCGTTCGTGACCGGTCATGGCAGGATGCGCACATGCGTATTCTCGTGACCAACGACGACGGGATCGACTCGGTCGGCCTGCACCGCCTCGCAGCCGCGATGTGCGAGCTCGAGGGCGACCACGAGATCGTCGTCGCCCCGCCCGACTCCGAGTACTCGGGTGCGGGCGCCGCGATCGGCGCGCTGCACCTGATGCAGCCGGTCGTCCGACGCACCTCGCTCGAGGTGTGCGATGACGCAGAGGTCTGGACGGTGAGCGGCCCGCCGGCCCTGTGCGTGATGTTCGCCAGGCTCGGCGCGTTCGGCGCACCACCCGACCTCATTGTCGCGGGCATCAATCCGGGAGCCAACGTCGGCCGGGCGGTATACCACTCGGGCACGGTCGGCGCCGCGCTGACCGGACGGAACGGAAACATCTCCGGCGTCGCCATCAGCCAGTCGGTGACAGGGTTCGGCGTCGAGGGGCAGGGCTGGGACGAGATGATCGAGCACCAGAAGTGGGACACCGCGGCGACCGTTGCCAAGACGTTCGTGCAGGCGCTCATCGACGACCTCCCGGCAGAACCGGTCGTCGCCAACATCAACGTGCCCAACGTCGAACTGGCCGACATCGTCGGGTGGCGCCATGCAGTCGTCGGGCAGTCGCCGCCGCGCTCGATGAACACGGCGACGCTCGAACCGATCGCCGGATCGGTCGACGCATTCACGGTCACGATGGGGTGGGGCGACGCTCTCGCACTGCCTCCCGAGACCGACACGGGCGCGGTCGAGCGCAACGAGGTCGCGATCAGCTACCTGTCGCGGCTCGACCATCAGCCGCGCGACGACATGGGCGCCACCGACGCCGCGCTCGACGCACTGATCGGCTGAGACGATGGGAACGCTGAGCCCCTCGGACATCGCGACCGGGTATCTCCAAGCCCTCGGCGGCGACGATCCCGACGCCGTGATCGCGTTCGTATCCGACGACTTCCGCAACGAGCACTTCAGCGCGCTCGGCTCGAACTCGACCGGCCGCGACGAGTACCGGCGGCGGCTCCCCGGCTTCATGGACGCGTTCCGGGGACGCCACTACGAGATCGAAGCGGTGGTAGAGCAGCGCCGCGAGGTCGTGGCGCGGTACCGGCTCACCGCCGAGAGCGAAGGCACGCCGATCGACATCCCCGGCATGATGTGGATCACGGTCGACAACGGACTGATCACCCGCCGGATCGACTGCTGGGACTCCCTCACCTTCCTCCGCCAAACCGGCGCCGCCTGACCCCCCTGCCCCCAATCACCCCGCTCCCACCCTGAACCCACCCCGAAATATGTGCGCAGGATCGCGCAGAGCGGGAAGATCCGCACACAGAACGGACGTGCGTCGCTCGCACCCCGAAATATGTGCGCAGGATCGCGCTGAGCGGGAAGATCCGCACACAGAACGGGCGCGGGTCAGGGTTCCCAGAGGGCGGTGTCGGGGTGGAACTGGCTCCACGCGAACCAGAACGCCTCGTGGGCCGTGAGCTCGTCGCCGGATTCGACGTCGACCGCTCGCAGGCCGTCACCGTCCGCGACGAGCGCGACCCCGTCGATCACGACGTCGGAGCCGGCTTCGAGCGCCGCGCTCGCCGCGTCGGACCCGAACGCGACGACTCGACCGTCGTTCGTGACCACCCCGACGACCAGTTCCTGCTCGGGGAGGCGGCCGTCGACCGATCCGATCGGGAAGATCGGTCCACCCGCGTCGCGATTGCCGAGCGGGCGCAGTGGATACGACCGCCCGATCCCGCCGTCCTCCGCGATGATCGCGGTCTCGGGATGATCGGCCCGCCATCGTCCCCATGTCGAACTGACGACGGTGACCTCCTCGAGCGCCACGCCCACATCCTGCAGCGTCCCCGACACCGCCTCGCCGGTGAACGTGTCGAACACCGACCTCGACTCGAGGTCGTACATGACCTTGTTCGACCGGGTGAGCAGACCCGTGGTACGCAGCACGAGCGGATCGTCGAGGCCGTCGATCTGATCGGTTCGGTAGGCCTGCGCCGACCCGCACAGCGTGCAGTACGGCACTCCGAACCGCCGGCCACCGAGGGTGAGATTGAACATCTCGTGCACCTCGGCGATGTTCTTCGGGATCGCCAGCGCCTCGCCTCCCTCGATCAGCCCGAACACGACCGAGTCGTCGGGATACCACTCGCCACCTGCGGCATCGGTGACGACCGGATCATCGAGGGCGGGAATACATCCGTCGGCGCACGGCTCGGAATCACCGAGCGGACGGTCGTCGATCCGCACTCCGCCCCATCCGATGTACCGCCAGTCGATCACGGCGTCGTCGTCGGCGAAGAACGGCTCCCACCCGGGCTCGATCAGCAGGAACAGGCGCGACTTGTCGACGCGGTAGTCGGGGTAGTCGGGGATGTCCCAGGCGATGAGATGGTTCGCGGTGCTCAGCCACGGACTGACCGACGCTTCGGGATCGCCGATGATGTCGGTGCCGCTGAGTTCTTCGAACGCCAAGCGGAGCCGCTCTCCCTCGCGGCCTCCGAGGAACCGCAGGAGGTCCGAGACGAGCCACGCGTGGCGGGCGTCACCCGATACGCCTAGGTCGTCGACCGCGGCCACGTCGAATCGCCCCTCCTCGAGTGCCGTCATGAGTCGGTCGATCGCCTCGGTGGCGGCCGGCGGGCTCGCGTCGTCCGACGAGGGCGCCGGAGGAGCTGCGGGATAGCGGAACGGCTCCGGTCGGTCCGCGTCGGTCACCGGGGGCGCTGCGGCCGACGCGGCATCGTCGGTCGTCACCCCGCGATCGGTGACGGAGGGCCCATCGGTGGCCGCCATTTCATCGGTGGAGGCGGCGTCATCGGTGGAGGCGGCGTCATCGGTGGATGCATCGTCGGATGCGCAGGACGCCAGAAGCAGGACGCCGACCAGCGATCCCACGACCGGGCGCGCGGCGCGATGTGATCGGGCCATTGCGCGAGGTTACGGAGCGGTGATGGACGGATGCGGTCGGTCAGCTGAACAGCCCGGAAAATCCGAATCGCGCTGGCGCGCACATGCCCCGGAGCGGCAGGCTGTCAGCATGACGGAACCAACGGTGCCCAGCGACGACGAACTCCGCGGACGGCTGACGCCGATGCAGTACGAGGTGACGCAGAAGGCGGGCACCGAGCGGGCGTTCTCGGGGATCTATTGGGACACCAAGGACGACGGCACCTATCACTGCATCGTGTGCGACGAGGCACTGTTCTCGTCCGACACGAAGTACGACTCGGGCTCCGGCTGGCCGAGCTTCTACGAGGCGATCGGTTCCGACAAGGTCATCAGCGAGACCGACCGCTCACTCGGGATGGTCCGCACCGAGGCGCGGTGCGCCAACTGTGGCGCCCACCTCGGGCACGTCTTCCCCGACGGTCCGCAGCCGACCGGCGACCGCTTCTGCATGAACTCGGC
>CBDUYD010000166.1:0-6231 GCA_965371355.1 uncultured Ilumatobacteraceae bacterium | reverse complement strand
TCGATGATCGGACCGATCCACCGGTGCTCGGCGTCGGGCGAACGGTTGCAGAACACCCACTCGAGCGACGTCAGGGCATCGAAAGCCTCGGGATAGCGCTCGCGGATCGCCTCGACGACGGCGAGCCCGTCGGACATCCGCGACGAACCGCCGACGACCGAGTTCTCGATGCAGTGGAGGAACTGGTAGCCCGGTGGCAGTTCACGCGTCGGGAGATCGGTGTGCTGACCGAGATCGAGGCGGGTGTTGGCCGTCGAGTCCGGGTCGGCACTGGCCTCGACGCTCCAGACGGGGCCGAAGTTCGTGTCACGGATCGGCGCGACGCGCGCCATCAGCCTTCCGAGCAGGCCGTCGTCGACCGGAAGCCCGGTGAGCCTGCAGAGGCCGAACTCGACCAACGTCGACAAGAACGCCTCGAGCACCGCTTCGTCGTCGAGGATGTCGGCACCGTCGATCGTCGGGGGCTCGTCCAGGTCGGCCGTCCCCCAGATGCGCGGCGGCGGGACCCCGTCGGCGGGAACGTGGCGTCGGGTCGCGATGTGGTACAGCCATCCCGGGTGTACCCGCGAGCGACGCCCGTCGGACCAGTCGATCTCGAGGTCGCCGTCGTCTCCGACGCGCGCGGCGTGGACGACGTCGGGGTCCGGCAGGTAGCGCGGATCGAGCATCGACTCGCGACTCTCCGGCTCGAGTCCGACCCCCTCGGCGTTCTCGGCGAGCCAGAGACCGTACGCGTCCAGCGAGACGCCATCGTCCCACTCGAGGTGCACGAAATCGTCGGCGACCGCGGCCGACCGGAGAGCCCGCCACCGGTGGTCGATGAAGTCGGGCGTCAGCGGCACGCGCCTCTGCCCACCCCGTCCATGATGAGTCCGACCGCCTCGCGGATGAGTTCGTCGTGCGAGCCGACAGCGGTTCTCGGCCACTCGGCGACCCAGTTGAGCTGCCCGATGATGAGGAGCCTCAGCCTCACGGGGTCGATGTCGTCTCGGATCGCCCCGTCGCGCTGTGCCGCGCGTATCAGTTCGCCCCAGACCTCGCCGTAGCGCCGTTGATCGGCTCGGTAGCGTGCTTGGAGTTCGGGAGGGAGTTGGCGCACCAGTTGCAGGCTCGCCGACGACACCTCACCGAACTCCAAGATGACGCCGAGGTGAGCCACGATGGCCGTCTCGAGCCGGCGTCGATGATCCGCGTCGGCGGGCAGCGCCTCGATCGCCTCCTGCACCCTGCGCCGCGTCTCGCGCACCCCCCGCTGCAGGACCTGGTCGACGATGTCGTCACGGTCTTCGAAGTGGTAGTAGAGGCTTCCCGACTGGATGCCGGCGCGCTCGGCGATGTCGGACAACCGGGTCCCTGCGTAGCCTCGCTCGGCCAGCACCTCGGCGGCGGCGTGGATGATCCGCTCGTGCGTCACCGCCGACTTCGGTGGCTGCTTCGCGGAGGTCGCCATCGATCCAACGATAGTTGCGGCCCGTCGCTCCTTCGGTTGCTCCACAAGATTTTCTAATCTAGTTTAGGTGCCGGGGAACATCGGGAGTCACCCGGGGAGTGAAACGAAGGAGTGAGATGGACGTCGGCATTCAGAACCTGTTCGCCAGCCACGGCTGGCCGGACATCAGCGATGGTGAGGTTGTGGCGGAGGACACCATGCTCTCGTTGCTGGCCGACCAACTCGGCTTCGACGTGGTCTGGGCTGTCGAGCACCACTTCTTCGACTACTCGTTCTGCCCGGACAACACCGTCTGGTTGGCTTCGATCGCCCCGCAGATGACAGGTGCCGACGTCGGCACGGCAGCGGTGATCATGCCGTGGAACGACCCGCTGCGGGTGGCCGAGAAGGTTGCACTCCTCGACCACATCGCCGGCGGTCGGTTTCGTCTCGGCCTCGGACGCGGGCTGAGCCGTCGCGAGTACGCGCATTTCAGCGGCATCGAGATGGACGAGTCGCGGGGCAGGTTCGATGAGGGGTCGATGATGGTCATCGAGGCCCTCGAGACGGGCTACATCGAGGGCGACGGGCCGTACTACCCGCAGCCGCGCACCCCGATCCGGCCCGCGCCGGAGAGATCGTTCAAGGGGCGCACCTACGCGGTTGCCTCGTCGGACGACTCCCTCGAAGCGGCCGCTCGAATCGGTGGAGCGATGGTGATGTTCGCCGACCGGGCGTGGGATGCCCGGGTGCCGTCGATCGAGAAGTGGCGTGGGTTCTTCCGTGAGCACAACGGCATCGAGCCGCCACCCCCGCTGATCTGCGACTTCGTCTACTGCCACGAGGACGCCGATGTGGCCACCGAGCGCGGCACGCGCTACATCGCGACCTATCTCGAGAGCGTGCTCGAGCACTACGAGATCATGGGCGACCATTTCAAGGACACCGAGGGCTACGAGGCCTACGCGGGTGCGTCCGAGGTCCTGCGGCGGATCGGGGCGAGCGGGTTCCTCGATGGGTTCCTCGACGCGACCGCGCACGGAACGCCCGGGCAGGTGCTCGAGAAGTACCGGTCGCGCTGGGATCTGATCGGCGGTTTCGAGGCCGCTCCGGCGTTCAGGTTCGGCGGCATCCCGGTCGGGGAGGCCGAGGCGAGTCTGCGGCTGTTCGCCGCTGAGATTCTTCCCGAGCTCGAGTCCTGGTGAATCGGGCGCGTGCAGCCGGCGACGTCAACCGGCGTCCGCTGATGCCAGCAACTCGTTGACCGCTCTGTGAAAGTGCAGTAGCGGCGGTTCGATGCGGCCGTACACCAACTGCGGGATCGCGCCCGACTCGAGGTTCTTCTGTATCTGCTCCATCATCGGGAAATCCTCGGCGCCGGTCACGTCGAGCAGCAGTTCGAGGTTCTTCACGAAGTACTGACGTGATCCCTCGCTCTCGGGTTCGGAGGGGGCGAAGATCGAGACGGTCGCACGGGTCGTTGCGACCGACTGCGGGTCGATTCGCCACACCTCGACGTGGTCGAGTTGATGGACGATCAGCACGTTGGGAACAATGAGGTACTGGATCGTGCCGTACGGGATCAGCGACCACTCGCCCCGGGGCTTGCGCAGTTCGTCGACGACTTCCTTGCGGAGACCGATCGACACGAGGTTGGGGCCGAACGCCTCGAAGATCACGCAGTTCGAGTCGAATGCCGGTGCGATCGTCGTCTTGTGCAGGGCCCGTATGTGGTATGCCTCGGTGAACGTGTCGAGCATCAGCTTCCAGTTCATCTTCCATTCGATCACGCGCGATTCGATGTGCACGTACCCGTCGAGCCCGAACGAACCGAGGTCGTCCTCGGCGCCCGAGAGCACATCGTCTACGTCGATCGGGTCGCCCCCGGCGGGGCGCACGAAGATCATTCCGTACCGCTCGGCGACCGGAACCCGGTGAAGGTCGCAGTTGAGGGTGACGTCATCGAATGCGCCCGCCGACCCCGGGCGCGCCCGCAGCGTGCCGTCGAGCTCATACGTCCACAGGTGATAGGGGCAGGCGAGCGCCGTGAGGCCTTCGCCATCGCTGTTGGGAGCGACGACCGGTGCGGCCCGGTGGCGACATGCGTTGACCATCGCGCGCAGGGTGCCGTCGGTCTGGCGGACGACGATCAGCGGGATGCCGCCGATGGTGTCGCTGCGATACGAACCCGGTTCGCGCAGCTCGGTGCCGAGTGCGAACAAGACCGGCCGATCGCGGAACAGGACCCGCAGCTCGCTCTCGAACCGATCGGGGTCGGTGTACTCGCTCGCCGGATGGACGGCGCTCGCGTCCGCATGGAGACCGGCGAGGTGCGGGCCCGCGTCGGCGACGCGCTCCAGCAGTTCGATCTGTCGTTCCGGTCTCATGGGCCGTTCCAAAACTAGATTAGAATCCGCCGTGCGGCAAGGCGTCGCACCGGAGTGTCGCACGAGGGGATCAGGAGTGGACCGATGACCGACTTGGCAGCGTGGCAGGACCGGCGTGCGGCGATCGAAGCGCGATATCCGCAAGGGTGGCAACCCACAACGGTCGACACCTACCTGCGATCGCTCACCGGGTTCAGCGACCGTCCGCTGATCATCACCGACGACATCACCTGGACCTACGCCGACGTGGCCGAACGTGCCGAAGCGGCCGCGCGCGGGTTGCGCAAGCTCGGCGTCGTCGCCGGCGACAGGGTCGCGATGGTGATGGCCAACCATCCCGACTTCGTCACCGTGCTCTTCGGTGCGTGGCGCCTCGGAGCATCGGTGATCCCGGTGAACTTCCTCTTCCGGGCCGACGAGTTGGCCTATGTGATCGAGCAATCGGGGGCGAAGGTCGTCGTCACGATGGACTCTTTCAGGGGCCTCGACTACATCGAGGTGTTCGACCAGCTCGAACCGGGCTGGAGGGATGGTCGATTCGAGCGGTTCCCAGATCTCGCCGCGGTGGTCGTTCACGGCGCGGCGCCGGACGGGGCGATGTCGGTCGACGATCTGCTGGGCAGCGAACCCGACCCGAGCGACCCGTTGCCCTCGATCGATCCATCTCCCGACGACACGGCGGTCGTGATGTACACGTCCGGCACGACCGGGCTTCCCAAGGGCGTCACGATGACCCACGATGCGTTGCTCCGCACCGCGTACGCGGCCGCGTACCACCGGGCGTTCGAGGACGGTCGGCGCATCCTGTTCTCGATGCCGCTCTACCACGCGTTCGGGCTGCTCGAGGGCCTGCTCGCGGCGATGGTCGTCGGCGGCTCGATCGTCCCCCAGCTGATCTTCGATCCGCAGATCACACTCGATGGCGTCGCCCGCCACCGCGCCACCGAGCTACTGCTGGTGCCGACGATGAGCGTCGCGATCATCGAACACCCCGACGCCGGAGTCACCGATACGTCGAGTCTCGTTTCGGTGCTCGCCGGTGCCGCTCCGACGCCGGTCGCGGTGTGGCAGGTGCTGAAGGACAAGCTCGGTGTCGCCGAGGTGTTCACCGGTTACGGCATGACCGAGCACACGGCGGCGACGACGATGACGGGGCCCGACGATCCGTTGGAGTTGGTGTCGTCGACCGTCGGCCGGGTGCGCGACGCCGGAATTGCCGGTCTCGCCGACCACGGCGGCGTGATCTGTGAGTACGCCACCGCCGACCCGTTCGACGGGACGATCCTCGCCGAGGGGGACGAGGGCGAGATCGTCGCCAGAGGACCCACGATCACCGCCGGATACTTCGCGAAGCCCGAGTTGAACGCAGAACTGTTCATCGATGGTGGCTGGCTGCGGTCCGGTGATCTCGGACGGATCAGGCCCGATGGATACGTCGAACTCACCGGGCGATCGAAGGAGCTCTACAAGACCGGCGGCGAGCTGGTGGCTCCGGTCGAGGTCGAGGTCATCCTCAACCAGCACCCCTCGGTGAGTCAGTCCTACGTGATCGGCGTGCCCGACGATCGGTGGGGCGAGATCGGTTGTGCCTGGGTGGTCGAGGTGCCCGGCGAGTCGGTGACCGAGGACGACCTGATCGAGTTCTGCCGGTCGAAACTGGCGAAGTTCAAGGTTCCGCGACACGTATTGTTCGCCGACGCTGCCGACCTGCCGGTCACCGCGACGGGCAAGGTCCAGAAGTTCAAGCTCATCGATCAGGCACAGGCCCGGATCGGCTGACTACAGGGAGGGGATCACATGAAGTCCGTTGAACAGATGATCGAAGAGGCGAGGGCCGAGATCACGGGCCACAGCGCGGCCGAGGCCGCGCGTCGCGAAGACGAGGAGAACGCACTGCTCGTCGACATCCGCGACGTCCGCGAACTGCAACGCGAGGGCGTCGTGCCCGGTGCCCTCCACGCGCCGCGGGGGATGCTCGAGTTCTGGGTCGATCCCGCCTCGCCGTACCACAAGCCGGTCTTCGCCGAGGACCGCGAGTTCATCCTCTATTGAGCGGGTGGCGGACGGACAAGTTTGTCCGTGAAGACGCTCAACGACATGGGCCTCACCGGGGCCTCGCACATCGAGACCGGGTTCACCGGCTGGAAGGCCGAAGGGCTGCCGATCGTCAGCTACGACGAGTGGGAGGCGGCGCGGAAGCGCTAGCGCTCAGTAGATCTCGATCAGGCCGGCGGCGCCCTGTCCCCCGCCGATGCACATCGTGACGACGCCCCACTTGGCTCCGCGGCGCTTGCCCTCCTGGAGGATGTGACCCGCGCAGCGAGTACCGGTCATGCCGAACGGGTGGCCGATGGCGATCGAGCCGCCGTTCACGTTGTACTTCTCGGGGTCGATGCCGAGCGTGTCGCGCGAGTA
>CBDUYD010000165.1:0-6302 GCA_965371355.1 uncultured Ilumatobacteraceae bacterium | reverse complement strand
CGCCACCGGCGTCTGGGCCGACGAGGTCCGCGCGCTCGACGAGCACGACCGGTCCGCCTCGATCCGGCCCGCCAAGGGAACCCACATCGTCGTGCCCTGGGAGAAGATCCGCAATCCGGTCGCCGTCATCATCCCTGTCAGGCGTGACCGGCGGAGCCTCTCGCTCACCCCGTGGGGGCCGCTGGGCGACGGCACGTTCCGCCACACCTACATCGGCACGACCGACACCGACTACGAAGGTCCGCTCGACGAACCGCGCTGCGACGGCGACGACATCGACTACATGCTCGAGGCGCTCAACGAAGCGCTGGTCGAGCCGATCGACCGGCGCGACATCACAGGTGTCTGGGCGGGTCTGCGACCGCTCGTCGCCACACCACACGGCGAGCAGCCGACCGACAAGACCGCCGACCTGTCACGCCGACACGTCGTCGCCGTCAGCGGGTCGGGTGTGCTGCGGGTCAACGGGGGAAAGCTCACCACCTACCGCCAGATGGCCGAGGACACCGTCGATCGAGTACTCCGCCAGATCGGTCGATCGCGCGGACGCACCGGACACCCGACCCGCCGTCTGCGACTGCTCGGCGCCGAGCGTCGCCCGGAGGCGCCGGCCGGATCGGTCGACGCACATCTCACGGGTCGCTACGGCTCGCTCGCTCCCGAGATCAGGGCACTCATCGCGCTCGACCCGAGCCTCGAGGCACCGCTGGTACCCGGCCAGCCCTACCTGCGCGCGGAGGTGGTCTACGCGATCCGACACGAGATGGCCACCAGCCTCGACGACGTGCTCCTGCGACGAACACGCGCCCACATCTTCGACCGTGCGGCAACCGTTCTTGCCGCGCCCGCCGCGGCCGACCTGATGGCTGCCGAACTCAGGTGGAATCCGGCCGAACGACAGCGCCAGCTCGACCACTACCTGTCGATCTGCACCAACGAGGAGGCCGCCGGTGAGCACGTCACCCACACCGCCGATTGAGCTGACCGGAAGTGCCCCGCATCTCGGCACCCGAACCGTCGACATATCCGACGAGCTGGTCGCCCGTCTCGCGAGCGGCTGCGACGTGGTGACCGATCCGGCGGTCGTCGCCGAGTCGAGTCGCGACTGGTGGCCGCTCGCACTGCACTGGTCGTTGCGAGGACAGGTCCCACAACTCGCTGCGCTCGTCGCCCGCCCAACCGACGTCGATCAGGTCGTGCACGTGCTGACGACGTGCAACGAAGCCCGGGTGCCGGTCACGGTCAGCGGCGGACGCAGCGGCGTCTGCGGCGCCGCGGTTCCGGTGTTCGGAGGCGTCGTGCTCGACGTCACGTCGCTCGCCGGCACCGTCGCCGTCGACGAGGTCTCGGGCATCGTCGAGGTGCTCGCCGGTACGTTCGGTCCCGACCTCGAAGACGTGATTCGCAGTGGGTACGGCCTCACGATCGGACACTTTCCGCAGAGCTTCGACCTCGCCACGGTCGGCGGTTGGGTCGCGTCCCGGGGTGCGGGTCAGTACTCGACCCGCTACGGCAAGATCGAGGACATGGTCGTCGGCCTCGAGGCGGTCTTCGCCGACGGAACCGTCGTCACAACCGGGGGTGCCCCCGCCGCGGCAACCGGCCCCGACCTCACGCAACTGCTCCTCGGCTCCGAAGGAACTCTCGGCGTCATCACACGCGTCTGGCTCCGGGCCCATCCCGTGCCCGAACACGAACAGCGCCGGGCAGCTTCGTTCGCGATGTTCTCCGACGGCATCGAGGCGTGTCGTCGGGTCATGCGTCGCGGGGCCACGCCCGCGGTCCTCCGGCTGTACGACGCCGACGAATCCGCCCGGGGACGCGGCGGCGACGGCGATCGCTGCACGCTGATCGTGCTCGACGAGGGCGACGAGTACATCGTCGATGCGACGATGGCGATCGTCGACGAATCGATCGCGGCGGTCGGTGGCGCGCCGGCGCCGACCTCGCTCGTCGACGAATGGCTCGAACACCGCAACGACACCACCGCACTCCAGGCGCTGACGCGGAAGGGATTCGTCGTCGACACGATGGAGATCGCCGCGCCCTGGTCACGTCTCGACGAGATCTTCGAACACGCTCGCGCCGCCCTGATGGCGGTTCCGCACGCCCGCGCTGCGACCTGCCACCTCTCGCACAGCTACCGCGACGGAGCGTGCCTGTACTTCACGTTCGCAGCGACCCCGCCGGCCGACGAGATCGAGGCGTCCTACATCGCCCTCTGGGATGCCGGCCAGCGCGCGGTGCTCGCGCACGGCGGCAACCTGTCGCATCACCACGGTGTCGGGATCAACCGCGGTCGCTTCGTCGCCGACGCGCTCGGATCATCCTTCGGCGTGCTGTCGACGATCAAGGCGGCGCTCGACCCGAACGGGATCATGAATCCTGGCAAGTTGGGATTCGATTCCGCCTACGGTGATACCCCATGGCCGGCGTGACGCAGTCCGACCCGGACGCGGGGCGCTGGGACGCAGAGGCGCTGCGGGCGGGTGCCGGTGTCACGCTCGTGTTCGCGATCCCGCTCACCGTCCTCGCGGCGATCGTCGATTCGGGCAGTGGTGGTCTCAATGCCGTCTTCTTCTTCGGCGCCCTGTTCGGATTCGTGCTCGGCGCCGGATGTGCCGCCTGGCTCCAGCACCGCGGCACCCCGCTGAGCCACGGCATCGTCACCGCCGGCGGCACCTATCTCGTCGCGCAGGCGATATTCATCGGCATCGGTCTCCTGACGGGTCGTGACGCCAACTGGTTCGGCATCGCGTTCACGCTCTCGCTCGTGCTTCTCGCCGGGGTCATCGGCGGGCTGCTCGGTCAACGACTCCAGGCGAAGGGCTTCGAGCCCAGCGCGAGGCGACCGGGCGCCGACGATCGGACGAGCAGATGACCGCACTCCTCGTGATCGACGTCGGCACCACGGGGCTACGCGCGGCGGTTGTCGACGAGACCCTCAGCGTCCTCGCCCTCAAATACCACCCGAACCCGCCGTCGACCCCGGCGGACGGTCTCGTCGAGTTCGACGCACAGCGGATGGCGGACCTGTCGCTCGACGCGGCGCGCACCGTCATCGACCGCGCCGGGTTGCCGATCGATGCGGTCGGTATCACCAATCAACGCGCCAGCACCGTGCTCTGGGATCGCGGCACCGGTCGAGCCGTGGCGGCGGGACTCGGCTGGCAGGATCTGCGAACGATCGGCGAGTGCATCATGGCCAAGGCCGAACATGGCTGGGCGATCGCGCCGAACCAGTCGGTGACCAAACTCGCCTGGCTGTTGGCGAACAGCGACGTCGATGCGACGGCCGATCTCGCATTTGGCACGATCGACTCCTGGATCGCCTGGAACCTCTCCGATGGAGCGGTCCACGTGAGCGACCAGACAAACGCGTCGGCGGCAACCACCGGCATGCGGACCGTCGACGGTTCGCAATGGAACGAGACCGTTTGCTCCGCGTTCGGCATCCCGCTCACGATCCTCCCCGACGTCGTCGACTCCGCCGGCGTGTGCGGCCGCGCGACCGCGCTTGCCGGGGCGCCGCCGATCGCCGCGCTGATCGGCGATCAGCAGGCGTCGCTGATCGGACAGGGATGTGTTCGATCCGGTCGCGCGAAGATCACGTTCGGCACCGGTGGGATGCTCGACCTCTGCACGGGAGGCCCGACTCCGCCCGATGCCGGGCGACATGAAGGCGGGACGTATCCGCTCCCACTCTGGTCGTACGAGGGCAGGCTGACCTGGGGCGTCGAGGGGATCATGCTCTCGGCGGGCACCAACGTCGAGTGGCTGCGCGACGACCTCGGGATCATCGATTCGAGCGAGGAGAGCCACGCGGTCGCGGCGGGCTGCCCGGACGCCGGAGGGGTCGTATACGTCCCAGCGCTCCTCGGCCTCGGTACACCGGCGTGGGACTACGGCGCGAGGGGCACGCTGCTCGGCCTGACCCGCGGCAGCGAACGCGCCCACGTCGTGCGAGCGGTGCTCGAAGGCGTCGCCCAACGGGGCGTCGATCTGATCGAGGCGGCGACCGCCGACGCCGGCACGTCGATCTCGACCGTGCGAATCGACGGCGGGATGAGCACCAATCCGACGTTCGTCCAGGCGCTCGCCAACGCCGCCGGGCGGGCGATCGAGGTGGCTCCCGACGCGGAATCGACCACGATCGGAGCCGCATTCATGGCCGGCCTCGGCATCGGCGTCTGGTCGTCGACCGACGACATCGACTCGCTCTGGCGCCCCGCCGAGACCGTCGAGCCCGATCCCGCATTCGACCGCGAGGCGGCGCGCTCCACGTGGGTCCGTGCGCTCGAGCGTGCGGCCGGCTGGATCCCTGAACTCTCCGCCCTCGACTTCTGACCGCGGGCGGCGGATCACGAGTTCGATACGGTGCGGCTCCTAGAATTGCAGAAGCACCTTCCGAGAGGGAAGGCTGTCGTCCGCATGAACCCGAAAGGAACTCCCCTCGTGGATCTCCCAACCGCGTCGCTCCCGTCGCGGCGAAGCCTGCTCGGTATCGCCGGCGCCGCTGGTGTCCTCGCCGCGGTCGCCGCGAGCCGTCCGGTCGTCGCCTCCCCCGGCGTTCCGACCGAATCCGACGCAGAACTGCTCGAACTAGCCATGGCCGCAGAACTCGCCGTCAGCGACCTCTACCAGCTGGCGGTGGCGGCAGGGGTCAGCGATGCCACGTTCGCCACCATCGCCGCGAACCACAAGGCGTACGGCGAGGCGATAGCGGCGATGATCGGTCGCTCGGCGAGTGGCCGCAACGACGAGATATTCGACCAGTTCGAGGCAGACTTCGATTCGAGTGACACCGCGATGGTTGCTGCGACGGCACGTCAACTCGAAGAGGTACTGGTTGCAACCCACCTGCAACTCGTGACACGGTTCGGGGGCACCGACCCGGTCGACCTCATCACGGCGATACTCGTGGTCGAGAACCGCCACGCCGCGGTCCTGGCCGACATCGCCGGCGAGAACGACCTCGACTCGCTGCTCGGAACAACCGATCCGGCGATGGCCGCCGGGGCCGCGTGATGGCCACTCGAAAGCGACTCCAGCAGCCCGATTCACGATTTGGTCGGCGCGAGGCGTTCCGCATCGGTGGCATCGGAATCTCGGTGGCCGCCCTGCTGGCAGCCTGCGGGAGCGACCGTGGCGGCAACACGGCTCCCGGACGTGTCGGCTTCGCCCCCACACCCGAGCCACTCCCCTCGCTCCCCGTCGACGATTCCGTCTACCTCCGCACGTCGTCTTCGCTCGAGGTCACCATCGTCGACGTTTACGAAGAAATGCTCGCCGGCGGCGCGCCGGGAGCCGATGTGGCCACCGTGCTCTCCGCACTCGTGACCCGTCACGAAGAGTTGATCGAGCAGCTGTCGGAATTGACCGGGCAAGCCGGCGGGGTGTCGTGGACCTGCGCGAATCCCTGGATCGTCGAGCGCCTGATCGAGCCCGTCATGGCGTCGATCTCCGAGAGTGACGACCCGGACCGCGATCTTCTCAACCTCGCGATCTCGCTCGAGAACCTTGCCGCCGCGACGCACCAGAGCTTCACGAGGTTGCTGATCGATCCCAATCTGCGTCCAGGCATGGCGAGCGCCTCGGCGGTCGATTCCCGCAACGCCGCAACCCTGGTCATCCTGACCGGCGGCGAATCGAACTTCGTCAGCCCGTCCATCGCCGGCGGCGAAGTGCCCCGCGTCGACGGGATCCCCGAACAGTTCGCGATCACGTCGCGGTTCGGTTCGCTCGCCCAGTTCGAGCTGGTGGTCGGCCCTCCCGACGAGGACGACGTCCGCGAGACGTTCATCCTCAACACGCCTGCGGAGAACTCCTTCATCTACAACGAGCTCGAACCCTCC
Source organism: uncultured Ilumatobacteraceae bacterium (assembly GCA_965371355.1). GTDB lineage: Bacteria > Actinomycetota > Acidimicrobiia > Acidimicrobiales > Ilumatobacteraceae > JASJHI01. The sequence goes on along the minus strand of CBDUYD010000165.1, from coordinate 447 downwards.
TGCTGACCACCCCTGCCGGATGGGGCGTAGACTGGCGGTTGCGATGGTGAGGGGGCCGGGTGATCGCGGCGACGTTTATGTCGTCGAGGAAAGTCGGGACTCCACCGGGCAGGGTGCTGGCGAGAGCCAGGTCGGGGCGACCTGACGGAACAGTGCAACAGAGAGAGACCGCCGATGGGCCGCCCGTAGTGATACGGACCGGCCACAGGCAAGGCTGAAACGGTGCGGTAAGAGCGCACCAGCGACGACGGCGACGTCGTCGGCTCGGTAAACCCCACCCGGAGCAAGGCCGAGCAGAGGGCATGGGCTGCCCGTCCGCTCGTGGTTCGCCACGGGCAACCCTCGGGTAGGCCGCAAAGATGGATGGTCACCGGAGCGCCCAGCGCTCCACAGAATCCCGCTTACAGGCCCCCTCACCACCGCAACCCACCAAGGAAGTGACGATGA
>CBDUYD010000164.1:0-6314 GCA_965371355.1 uncultured Ilumatobacteraceae bacterium | reverse complement strand
GGGGGAGCAACATGAGAAAGCAACACTTCCGAGCGCTGGCGGCAACCGTCGCCGCGCTCTCACTCGTCGCCGCCGCCTGCGGCAGCGACGACTCCGACAGTTCGTCGGATGACACGACCGCGGCGACGGAGGCGCCCGCCGATACGACCGCCGATACGACGGCGGACACGACCGCCGATTCGACGGCCGGGAGCGCCGACTGCGAGTCGGTCGACGAGATCAGCCTGCAGCTGCAGTGGGTCACCCAGGCCCAGTTCGCCGGCTACTACGCGGCGGTCGACCAGGGCTTCAACGAGCAGTTCTGCCTCGACGTCGACATCATCGAGGGTGGTGTCGAGATCGTTCCGCAGACGCAGCTCGCCAACGGCGACGTCGACTTCGCGCTCGCCTGGGTGCCCAAGGCGCTCGCCAGCAGGGAAGCCGACGCGAACATCGTCAACATCGCGCAGATCTTCCAGCGTTCCGGCACCCTCCAGGTGAGCTTCGTCGATGCGGGGATCACGACACCCGCCGACTTCGCCGGACGCAAGATCGGCAACTGGGGCTTCGGCAACGAGTACGAGGTATTCGCGGCGATGGCCCAAGCCGATCTCGATCCGGCGACCGACGTCGACAACGTCGCCCAGCAGTTCGACATGATCGCACTGCTCGACGGCGACATCGACGCCGCCGAGGCGATGACCTACAACGAGTACGCACAGGTTCTCGAGGCCACCAACCCCGAGACCGGCGAGCTGTACCAGCCGTCGGACCTCAACGTGATCAGCTACGAAGACATCGGCGCCGGCATGTTGCAGGACGCGATCTGGGCCAATGGCGACCGGCTCGCCGACGACCCCGAGTACGTCGACATCGCGACACGGTTCGTCGCCGCCTCGATTCTCGGCTGGGCGTACTGCCGCGACAACCCCAACGAGTGCCGCGACATCGTCATCGCGCAGGGTTCGACGCTCGGCGCCAGCCATCAGCTGTGGCAGATGAACGAGGTCAACAAGCTCATCTGGCCATCCGAGAACGGCATCGGCTTCGTCGACCAGGCAGCCTGGGACCAGACTGTGGCGATCAGCAAGGACACGCCGAACCTCGAGGGCGCCACCGTGCTCACCGAGTCGCCGAGCCCCGATGCCTTCACCAACGACATCGTCGAAGCCGCCCACGCCCTGCTCGGAGGACTCGATCTCTCGGGTTCCGGTTTCGTGGGGATCGAGGTCACCCTCGAACCCGGCGGCGAGTGACCTGCCCGAGAATGTGAGCCGCCGGAGCACGTAACCCGCCGGGCTCGACCACCCACCACCGGCTCCTTCTGTGTGAGCGATTACCACCAACCGAGCGGTGATCGCTCACACAGACTCCGGGGCTGTACCGCTCCGGGATCTGCGTGAGCGCGGAAGCGTTCGTACGAGGTAATCGCTTACACAGAAACCGTCTACGGTGCAGGCGATGGGAGACATGGTCACGTTTGCAAGCAACGGAAACGACGCAGGGGGATACCTCGCGCTTCCCGAGGGCGGGTCCGGCCCCGGGATGATCGTCGTGCAGGAGTGGTGGGGACTCGACTCGGGCATCAAGGAGATGGCCGACCGGCTCGCCGCCGAGGGGTTCGTCGCCCTCGCGCCGGACCTGTACCACGGTGAACTCGCAGGGCACACCGAGATCGACAAGGCGGGCGAGCTGATGACCGCGCTGCCCGCCGACCGGGCGGCTCGCGACATGAGCGGCGCGGTCGACTACCTCGCCGAGCGCGATGACACCGTCGGCGACGGCATCGGCGTGATGGGCTTCTGCATGGGCGGCGTGCTGACGTTCGTGCTCGCCTCGATCCGGCCCGACAAGATCAAGGCCGCGGTGCCGTTCTACGGATTCCCGCAAGGCGACGACGAGCCCGACTACTCCAAGATCGAGGCGTCGATCCAGGGCCACATGGCCGAGTACGACGACTTCTTCCCGCCCGCGGCTGCGCTCGCACTCGGTGAGCGCCTGCGCGAGATGGGCAAGCACGTCGATCTGACCGTGCACGCCGGCACCGGCCACGCCTTCATGGCATCGCACAACGCACTCGGCACCTCCGACCCCGAGGCGTATGCGCGGATCTGGCCGCAGGCGATCTCGTTCCTCCACGACCACCTCGGCTGATCACCCACGATTCCTTCACGATGAGCCGACGCTTCGATGCCGTGCTGTTCGACGCGGGCGGCGTGCTTGTGCTCCCCGACCCGCACGTGTTCGGTCCGCTGCTCGCCTACTACGGCGGTGATCCATCCCTCGATGCGCACCGCCGCGCCCACTACGCGGGGATGGCGTCCAAAGCCCTGGTCGACGCATCGGAATGGGAGTGGGCGCACTACAACGATGCCTATTTCGACGCGATCAGCATGCCGCCCGGCGAGCGCGCGGCGGCGTCAGACGTGTTCGAACGGACCCGGGGCGCCCGCCTCTGGCGGTGGATGATCCCCGAGACGAGGAGCGCGCTCGACCGGTTCGCCTCGGTCGGGTTCCCGATGGGAGTCGTGTCGAACGCGTACGGCCAGATCGAGGAGGTGCTCGCCCGCGAGATCTGCCAGGTCGGACCTGGCGAGCACGTCGAGATGCGCTGCATCGTCGACAGTCACCTCGTCGGCGTTGCCAAGCCCGATCCGACGATCTTCGATCACGCGCTACCGCACTTCGGCGGGTTCGACCGCGCCCGCATCGCCTACGTCGGCGACTCGGTCACGATGGACATCGCAGCGGCGCGCGGTGCGGGTCTGCACGCGATTCTCATCGACCCGTACGGCGACCACGACGGGGCCGACTTCGAGCGGATCACGTCGGTGGGTGTCCTGGCGGACGAACTCGTCGGCTGAGAGACTCGCGACATGGCCACGATCGGATCACGGGACGAGCGGCACGAGCGGTTCTGGGACGTCGCCGAGCCCTTCATCGCCGAGGGCAGGCTCGTCGAGGGCACGATCATGGGGCACCAGTGCCTGCGCTCGGCGAGCGACGACGGCTTCGTCGCCACCGTCGAGCGGAGCAGCGGCAGCCTGGTCGTCAAGCTCCCGAGGTCGCGCGTCGCCGAACTGATCGAGGCGGGTGACGGCGAACCGTTCGCGCCGGCGAAGAAGGTCTTCAAGGAGTGGGTGGCGATCCCCTGCTTCGACGAGGCGACCTGGACCGCCCTGCTCGAGGAGTCGATCGTCTTCGTCGCGGCCTGACCTTCGACGCGTCGACTCAGGCGCTCGACGCGGCGACGAGCTGGCGGGCGATCACCTTCAGGCAGAGCGTCTCGTCGGCGCCCTCGAAGATCGAGAGCACGCGGGCGTCGACGAACAGTCGGCTCACCGGGAACTCCTCGGCGTAGCCCATGCCGCCGTGGATCTGCATCGACTCGCGGGTCACCCACTCGGCCGCCTTGCAGACGTAGGCCTTGACCATCGACGCCTCCATCGCCCCCTCCCCCTTGGCCATCAGCGTGGCGACGCTGTACGCGAACTGGCGACCGGCCTGGATCAGCACGGCCATCCGCCCGAGCTTCGCCCGGGTGAGCTGGTAGTCGATGATCGGGTGTCCGAACACCTTGCGGTTCTCGGCGTAGTCGAGGCCCGCCTCGTACGCGGCCTGCATCACGCCGACGGCGCGGGCGGCGGTCTGCAACCGTCCGTTCTCGAATCCTGCCATCTGGTAGTAGAAGCCCTTGCCGAGCCCCTCGTCGCCGCCGATCAGGTTGGCGGCGGGCACCCACCAGTTGTCGAGCGCGATCTCATAGGAGTGCATGCCGCGGTAGCCGATCGTGTCGATCGGGCGGCCTTCCATCTTGCCGGTGCGACCCTCCGCTCCTGCGGGCCCGTCCTGGGTGAACTCGAATCCGTGCGCGTCTCCGCGGGGCTTGGGGACGATGAACATCGACAACCCGCGGTGTGTCTTGGAACGGTCGGGATCGGTGCGGGCGAGCAGCGTGAGCGCGTCGGCGCGGGCACCGAAGGTGCACCACGTCTTGACGCCGTTGATGACCCAGCCGTCCTCGCCGTCGGGTCCGGGTGCCGGCGTGGCGGTGGCCTTGATGCCGGCGACGTCGCTGCCGTAGTCGGGTTCGGTGACCGCCACCGCGGGCATCACCTCGGCGCTCGCCAGTTTCGGGAGCCACTCGTGTTTCTGTTCCTCGGTGCCGCCCTTGACGAGGGCGCGGGTGAGGATCTCGGGCCGCGTGATCAACGAGCCACCGATCCCGAGGCTCGCTCGCGAGAGCTCCTCGGTGGCGACGACCATTGCGATGTACTCCGTGTCGCCGCCCTCGGAGAAGCCCCCGTACTCGACGGGCACGCTGAGCCCGAACGCGCCGAGCTCGGCGAGCCCGCTGACGATCTCCTCGGGGACGTCGGCGTTGGTGCGGTGCACGTGCTCGGCGTGCGGGGCGATCACGTTGTCGCTGAACGACCGGAACGTGTCGCCGACCATGTCCATGTCGCCGTCGAGATGGCGCGGGCCGGCCTGATCGGCGAGCGCGGCGACGAACTCGGGTGCGCGGTACGCGGCGATGAACGGCCGGGCGCCGTCGAGCGCGTTCGGCACGATTCCCCACGAGTCTTCGCGGCCGAGGACCTTGCCGGCGAGGTCGTGCACCATGTCGGCGGCGAACGCGCAGGTGATTCGTGCCTCGATGTCGCCCTTCGCGCCGTAGTCGAGCAGCGACCGGGCCGTCGCCACGCCGGCCGCGGCGTGGGCGATGTCGTAGGCGAGCACCTGGTGTTCGTCGGCGCCTCCCTCGAGCGAGGCCAGTCGTCGCACCGCCTTGCCGACGACCCCGTCGGCGAGATCGATGACGTCGGCGGCCGCCGGTAGGTCCGGGGCGAGCAAATCGGGCATGATTGCGAGACTACGTGGAGGCGAACGCCGACGCCGTTTCGCGCCCTGGCGTGCCAGGATGTCGCCGATGTCGGACATCTGCGTGTTCTGTGGCTCCAGCACCGGTTCGGATCCGGTGTTCGAGCGCGCCGCGGTCGAACTGGGCGGGCTGCTCGCATCGGGCGGGCACGGCCTCGTGTACGGAGGTGGCGACGTCGGACTGATGGGGGTGGTCGCCGATGCCGCGCTCGGCAACGGCGGCGAGGTGACCGGTGTGATGACCGAGCAGTTGCTGACCGAGGAGGTCGCCCACGCCGGCCTGACGAGGCTCGAGATCGCACCGTCGATGCACGAGCGCAAGGCGAGGATGGCGATGTTGTCCGACGCCGTGATCGTCTTACCCGGTGGCTTCGGAACCTACGACGAGGCCTTCGAGATCCTCACGTGGAATCAGCTCGGACTCGTCGCCAAACCGATCGTGTTCTGCGACGTCGACGGCTTCTTCATGCCTCTGTTCGAGCTGATCGACCGCGCCGCGTCGGCCGGCTTCCTCCACGACGGCCATCGCACCCTCGCCCAGCGCGCATCGAGCCCCGTCGAGGCGCTAGCACGCGCGATCGGCCCGGCTCCGGCGCTGATCCGCAAGTGGGTCGACTAACTGCGACACCCCGCCGCCGCCGCCTCATCCAACTCTCGACGTCAATCCCGTCGGAATTCGAACGTTGTGACGTCGAGAGTGTGGATCGGAGTGTTCAGACGTCGTCAAAGGGGGCGGGATAGCGGAAGGTGCCGGTGATCGAGTCGTTCCGGGCCGATTCACCCCATGCGGAGAGGGTGCGCACCTGGAAGTACTCGCCCCAGGCGGGGTCGGGCGGGTCGATGCCGTGCCGCGTCGAGGCGACGAACCCGAAGCGGCCGTAGAGGGCCGGGTTCCCGAGCAGTGCGATCAGCGGCTCGTCGAGCGCGTCGGCGGCGCCGATCACCGCGTGCATCAGGGCGGAGCCGATCCCGGTGCCCTGATGGTCGGGCAGAACGCCGATCGGTCCGAGGCCAAGCGCTGGTTGTGCACCGACGCTCCCACGGCTGCAAACGACGTGTCCGACCAGCTCATCATCCGCACTCACCGCGCCGAGAGACAGCGCCGGCACGACGTGGCCGCCATCGCGGAGTGCGTCGACGAGGGCCGGATGGGCCGGGCCGTCGAACGCCGCCTCGTGCACGCGGCCCACCGCTGCGAAGTCGCCGGGGCGCTCTCGCCGGATCAACATCGGGCCATTCTCGCCGAGCCGCCGTCCCGGTCCACCCACGTCTCGGCGTCGATCCCGTCGGAAACCGAACGTTGTGACGTCGAGAGTGTGGTTGGGGCGGGTCGTCGGGCCGGGTTGTCAGGGCGTTCACAGGAAGCTCGACAGATCGGCGAACAGGTCGTCGGCGTCCGCTTCGGCACCTCGACGCCCGAACCACGTACAGACGTTCACCACGTCGCGACGGAG
>CBDUYD010000163.1:0-6387 GCA_965371355.1 uncultured Ilumatobacteraceae bacterium | reverse complement strand
GTCGCTGACGCACTAGGGTTTCGCGCTGGTGACACGACTCGGATTCCTCCTCGACAGCCAGTCGTGCATCGGCTGCCATGCCTGCACCGTCGCGTGCAAGAGTGAGCACGACGTGCCGCTCGGAGTGAACCGCACCTGGGTCAAGTACATCGAGACCGGCTCGTTCCCCAACGTCGGCCGCCACTTCTCGGTGATGCGCTGCAACCAGTGTGAGGATGCCCCGTGCATGACGATCTGCCCGACCTCGGCGCTGTTCCGGGCCGACAACGGGGTCGTCGACTTCCAGGACGACAACTGCATCGGCTGCAAGGCGTGCATGAACGCGTGTCCCTACGACGCGCTCTACATCAACCCGGCGACGAACACCGCCAACAAGTGCAACTTCTGCAACCACAGGATCGAAGTCGGCCTCGAACCGTCGTGCGTCGTCGTGTGCCCCACCGAGGCGATCAAGGTCGTCGACCTCGATGATCCGCACGATCCGGTGAACGCGATCATCGCCCGTGACGATGTGGCGGTCCGCGCCCCCGAGCAGAACACGAAGCCGAAGGTGTTCTACCGCGGCGCCGATCAGGCATCGCTCGATCCGACCCGCACCGCGATCGCCCCGGACGGGATGATCTGGGCCGAGACCACGGCCGACCACCCGACCCTTCCCCCCGATGGGGGGACCGACATCGGGATCGTCGCGCGAACCGCCTACACCACGAGCCACAAGTCGACGTGGGGTCTGATGGTCTCGGGGTACTTCGCGACGAAGGCGATCGCCGGCGGGATCATGATGGTCGCCGCCCTCCTCGTGCTGCTCGGCCATGCCCAGGAGCAGGCGGCGGTCGGCATCGCCCCGTCGGTGATCGCCGGCGTGTTCCTGGCCGCGACCGGTGTGCTCCTCGTCGGCGATCTGAAACAGCCCGGGCGATTCCTCTATCTGCTCACCCGCTCGAACCGGTCGTCGTGGCTGGTAAAGGGTGCCTACGTCCTCTCCGCGTTCGCGCTGTCGTGCGCCATCTGGTTCGTTGCCGGCCTCGCCGACGGCACGGCCGTGATCACCGTGCTCGCGATACCCGTCGCCGTCCTCGGCGCCTCGACCGCCGGATACACGGCGTTCCTGTTCGGCCAGTGCGAGGGACGCGACCTCTGGCAGACCCCGCTCCTGCTGCCGCTCCTGCTGGCGCGGGCGGTCGTCGCCGGCGCGGCGGCCTACCTCGTGCTCGCCGCGTTCATCACCGTGCCCTCCGAGCGGGCGATCGTCTGGACGCTGCTCGGCGGCGTCACCGCGATCGGCTTCCTCCTCCAGGTAGAGGTGTCGTCCCACGGGAGCCGGCACGTCGAACTCGCCGTGCGGGCGATGGTGCACGGTGAGCACCGGACGTGGTTCTGGGGTGGTGTACTGCTCGGCGTCGTCGTGCCGGGCGTGCTCGCCATCGTCGCCCTCGCGGTCGACACGACGAACCCGGCGTTGCTCGTGCCCGCAGCCCTATCCGCTGTCGCCGGTGTGTTCGTCGGCGAGACCGCATTCGTCCGCGCCGGCCAGTCGGTGCCCCTGTCGTGAGGATGTTCGATGAGTGAACTGAGCAAGTACCCGCCGTTCGAGCAGTGGCACGACTGGACCGAACTCGACGCGGCGTCGTGGCCCGACCGGGTCGAGCGCAACTACACCCTCGTGCCGACCACCTGTTTCAACTGCGAAGCGGCATGCGGGCTGCTCGCCTACGTCGACAACGACAGCGGCAAGATCACCAAGCTCGAGGGCAATCCCGAGCACCCGGCAAGCCGCGGCCGTAACTGCGCGAAGGGTCCCGCGACGCTCAATCAGGTCGATGATCCCGAACGGATCCTCTACCCGCTCCGGCGCGTCGGCGAACGCGGGGGAGGTGGATGGGAGCGGATCACCTGGGATGTCGCACTCGACGAGATCGGATCACGGATCCGGACGGCCCTGATCGAGGACCGCCACGACGAGATCATGTACCACGTCGGCCGTCCCGGCGAGGACGGCTACGTCGAGCGGGTGCTCAAGGCGTGGGGCGTCGACGGGCACAACAGCCACACCAACATCTGCTCGTCGAACGCGCGCATCGGATACCAGTCGTGGATGGGCCACGACCGGCCGTCGGCCGACTTCGCCAACGCCGAGGTGATCTTCCTCATCTCGTCGCATCTCGAGGCGGGGCACTACTTCAACCCGCACGCCCAGCGGATCACCGAGGCGCAGCAACGCGGTGCGACCGTGATCTGCGTCGACCCGCGACTCTCGAATACGGGCTCGAAGGCCGACCATTGGTTGCCGACGTGGCCGGGCACCGAGGCCTTCCTCGCCCTGTCGATCGTGCACGAGTTGCTCGAGAACGGAACGTGGGAGCGCGACTTCGTGCGCCGATGGGTGAATTGGGAGACGTTCCTCGCCGAGGAGCATCCCGAACTCCCGCTCGAGTTCGACTCGGTCGAACCGGCCCTCCGCGCCCAGTACGCCGAGTACACCCCCGAGCGCGCCGAGCACATCACCGGGATCCCCGCCGCCAAGATCCGCGAGATCTCAACGATCATCGGTGCCCACCCGACGAAGTTCGCCTCGCACAACTGGCGGGCGGCGGGGGCCGGCAACCTCGGTGGCTGGCAGGTCGCCCGTTGCCTCTTCTTCATCAACGTGCTCACGGGCTCGGTCGGCACCAAGGGTGGCACCAGTGGGAACGGCTGGAACAAGTTCGCGCCGGCCCAGCCCAAGGGCGCCCCGCCGCTCAGCCGGTGGAACGAACTGAGCTGGCCGAGCGAGTATCCACTCTCGTACCACGAGATGTCGATCCTGTTGCCGCACTTCCTCAACGAGGGTCGGGGCAAGCTCGACACGTACTTCTCCCGGGTCTACAACCCGATCTGGACCAACCCGGACGGCTTCAGTTGGCTCGAGGCGCTCACCGACACCGACAAGGTGGGCTGTCACGTCGCGCTGACCCCGACGTGGTCGGAGACCGCATGGTTCGCCGACTACGTGCTGCCGATGGGGGTCGCCGCCGAGCGACACGATCTCGCCAGCTTCGAGACCCACGCCGGGCGCTGGATCGGCTTCCGTCAGCCGGTGATGCGGCGCTACGCGGAGTTGCAGGGCGCGGAACTCGATTCGTCGACCCGCACCTACGAGTTCAACCCGGGTGAGGTGTGGGAGGAGGACGAGTTCTGGATCGACCTCTCGTGGCGCATCGATCCCGACGGCTCGCTCGGCATCCGCAAGTGGTTCGAGAGCGACGAGCGTCCGGGTGAACCGATCTCGATCGACGAGTACTACGCCACGATCTTCACCGAGAGCGTTCCCGGCCTCGCCGACGACGCCGCGGCGGCCGGTCAGACACCGCTCGACTACATGCGCGACCGCGGGGCGTACGCCGTGCCGGGCGACCCGTACACCCCGTACGAGCGGCCGGTCGACCCGGCTGCCCTCGAGGGATGTGAGCGCGACGACTCGGGTGTCTTCCGCAAGCCGGGCACGATCGGGACGTTCGACGGTTCCGATGCGAGCTTCGCCTCGACCGAACTCGCCAAGCTCGGCGACGGCTCACCCGCGGTCGAGATCGACGGCGAGATCAAGGAAGGGTTCCCGACCCCGTCGAAGAAGCTCGAGCTGTTCTCGACCACACTTCGCGACTGGGGCTGGCCCGAATACGCGACACCGACCTGGATCCCATCGCATGTGCACTGGGAAGACCTCGACCTCGCCGGCGACGAGCGCATCCTGCTCCCGACCTTCCGCATCCCGACGCTGATCCACACGCGCTCGGCGAACAGCAAGTGGCTCAACGAGATCAGCCACCGGCACCCGCTGTGGATCCACCCATCCGACGCCGAGAAGCTCGGAATCGACGAGAACGGCCTCGTCCGGATCACGACCCGCATCGGGCACTTCGTGATCCAGGCCTGGCGCACCGAGGGGATCCGGCCGGGCGTGGTCGCCGCATCCCACCACATGGGCCGCTGGCGACTGGAGGAGGGTGAGGCCCGGTCCTGGGGGACCGGCCGCGCGGTGCTCGACCACGAGGGATCGTCGTGGCGGCTCCGGCGAACCGAGGGTATGAAGGCCTACGAGAGTGACGACCCCGACACCGAGCGGATCTGGTGGAACGACACGGGTGTGCACCAGAACCTGACGTTCTCGGTGCAGCCCGACCCGATCTCGGGGATGCAGTGCTGGCACCAGCGGGTGCGCGTCACGCCCGCCGCTGCCGACGATCGCTACGGCGACGTCGTCGTCGACACGGAGAAGTCGCGCGAGGCATACCTCGACTGGCTGTCCAAGACCCGCCCGGCGCCCGGTCCGGACGGGTTGCGGCGACCGCTCTGGTACGCGAGACCGCTCAAGCCGACGATCGACGCCTACCGACTCTGAGTCTCGCGCTGGCCACTCTCGACGTGGGTTGCGTCGAAAATCGACGGCTTCGACGTCGAGAGTTGGATGCGGACCCTTCGGTGACCGTCAGAGCAGCCGGGTCCGGCGGCTGTCGATCACGCCGGTGTCGAACCCTGCGGTGTGCAGGCCGCCCCTGAACCTGGCGTGCTCGATCTTCAGGCACCGGTCCTGGACGACGTCGAGCCCGGCCGCTGCGGCGGTGGCGGCGACCTTGTCGTCGCGGAGGCCGAGTTGGAACCAGATCGACCGCGCGCCCGCCGCGATCGCCTCGTCGGTGACCGCCGCGAGATCGTCCTGGCGGCGGAAGACGTCGACGATGTCGGGCGCCGAGGGAAGCGAGTCGAGCGAGGGGTATACACGTCGCCCGAGCACCTCGTCGATCCGCGGATTGACGAAGCTGACCTCGTAGTCGGTGGCGCCGAGCAGGTATGTCGCGACGAAATGGCTGGCGCGGTCGGGCTTGTCCGACATCCCGACGATGGCGATGTGACGCGAGCGCCGCATGAGTGCGAGACGCTGCGGGGCGACCTCGAGCACCGTCATCGGTGCGACTCCTTCGCAGCCACCGTGAGCGCCTGATCGAGGTCGGCGCAGATGTCGTCGACATCCTCGATGCCGACCGAGATGCGGACGAGATCGGACGAGATGCCACCCGCCAGCAGCGCATCGTCGTCGAGCTGCTGATGGGTGGTCGACGCCGGGTGGATGACGAGCGTTCGGGTGTCTCCGATGTTGGCGAGATGGCTGGCGAGGCGGCACGACTCGATGAAGCGGGTGCCGGCCGCACGGCCGCCGCGGACCCCGAAGGCGAACACGGCGCCGGGCCCCTCGGGTAGGTAGTGGCGGGCGCGTTCGTACCATCGCGACTCGGGCAGTCCGCTGTAGGCGACCCACTCGACCGCGTCGTGGGCGGTGAGGAAGCGGGCGACGGCGGCGGCGTTCTCGACGTGCTGGCGCATCCGCAAGGCCAACGTCTCGAGGCCCATCAGGAAGAGGAACGCGTTGAACGGGGTCATCGTCGCGCCGACATCGCGCAGTTGCTCGGAGCGGACCCGGGTGAGGAATCCGTACTCGGCGAAGTTCCCCCACCAACTGATGCCGCCGTAGCTCGGGATCGGCTCGGTCATCAGTGGGAAACGACCGTTGTCCCACGGGAATGTGCCCGACTCGACGATCGCGCCGCCGAGCGAAGTGCCGTGCCCGCCGATGAACTTGGTCACCGAGTGGAGCACGATGTCGGCCCCGAACTCGATCGGCCGGCAGAGGTAGGGCGTCGCCATCGTCGAGTCGACGATCAGCGGGATGTCGTTGCTGTGCGCGACGTCGGCGAGTCCCTCGATGTCGGGGATCATGCCCGACGGATTGGCGATGATCTCGACGTAGACCGCTCGGGTCGCCGGCGTGATCGCGGCCGCGACCTCGTCGGGTTCGGGGCTGGCGAGGAACGTCGTGTCGACACCGAACCGGCCGAGCGTGACCTCCATCAGCGTGCGGGTACCTCCGTACAGTTGCGCGCTCGAGACGATGTGGTCGCCCGCTCCGGCGAGCGATGCCAGCGTCAGGAACTCGGCCGATTGCCCACTCGCCGTGCCGATCGCACCGAGACCGCCCTCGAGCGAGGCGATCCGCTCCTCGAACGATGCGACCGTGGGATTGGAGATACGGCTGTAGATGTTGCCGTAGGTCTGGAGCGCGAACAGGTTCGCCGCCTCGTCGGTGTCACCGAAGACGTAGGCCGTCGTCTGGTAGATCGGCACCGCCCTCGCCCCTGTCGTCGGATCGGGTCGCCCGCCCGCGTGCAGCGCCCGGGTGCGGAAGCCGGGTCGCGGTTCCGACCCGTGGGAGATGCCGGACGTCATGTCGCCCATCATTGCCGATCGTCCGTGCAGATCACCGCGCCCAGACGTCGCGTCCCGGTACATCCGGGCGTGTCCCGGCGTCGGTGACAACCCAGGTTGCGCGTGAGGCAACCCAGGTTGTCAGACGGC
>CBDUYD010000162.1:0-6491 GCA_965371355.1 uncultured Ilumatobacteraceae bacterium | reverse complement strand
CCCCGGGCGATGTACTCCTTGAGCAGGTCGTTCTGGATCGTGCCGCCGATGTCCGCGGCGTCGACACCGTTCTCCTCGGCGACCAGCTCGTACATCAGCAGGAGGATCGCGGCGGTCGAGTTGATCGTCATCGACGTCGTGACCCTGTCGAGCGGGATGTCGGCGAGCAGCAGGCGCATGTCGGCCATCGAGTCGATGGCGACGCCGACCTTGCCGACCTCGCCCTCGGCGCGGGGGTGATCGGAGTCGTACCCCATCTGCGTCGGCAGGTCGAAGGCACACGAGAGCCCGGTCTGGCCTGCGTCGAGCAGGAACTTGAACCGCTCGTTGGTCGCCTCCGCGTTGCCGAACCCCGAGTACTGGCGCATCGTCCAGAGCCGACCGGTGTACATCGACGAGTACACGCCCCGCGTGTAGGGCGCCGCGCCCGGCGCGCCGAGCTCGACGTCGGGATCCCAGCCGGCGAGGTCGGCCGCGGTGTACAGGGGGCGGATCTCGATGCCGGAATCGGTCGTCGGTGCTTCGGCCATTGCCCGATCGTATTCCCGTGGTCGACGCGCGGGCACATGCGCCCGCTCCACAGGATCGCCGACGACGTGCGGGAGTATCATCGCGGGATGGCCATCACCGAGGACACAACGGCAGAAGCGACATACGCGATCCCGATGATCGACGGCATCGAACTCACACCGAAGGATGTCGCCCTCGAGGGCCCGCCACAGTTCGATTCGGTCGAGGAGGAACGCCACTACCGCAAGACCCATCTCGCAGGCGCACTCCGCGCGTTCGGACGCTTCGGTTTCTCCGAGGGTGTCGCCGGACACATCACGGTCCGCGATCCCGAGTTCCCCGACATGTTCTGGGTCAACCCGTTCCAGATGAACTTCCGCCACGTCAAGCAGAGCGACCTGATCCTCGTCGACCACGACGGTGACGTGGTCTACGGCGACGCGCCGGTCAACCGGGCGGCATTCGTCATCCACGCCGCGGTGCACGAGGCGCGGCCCGACATCGTGGCGGCCGCCCACGCCCACTCCCCCTACGGCAAGTCGTTCAGCTCGCTCGGGATCCCGCTGGCGCCGCTGACCCAGGACGCCTGCGTCTTCTACAAGGACCACACCGTGATCTCCGAGCAGGGCGGGGCGGTCATCTTCGAGATCGAGGCGGGCCGCGAGCTGGCATCGAAGTTCCCCACCGGTAAGGCCGCGATCCACCAGAACCACGGACTGTTCACCGTCGGCCAGACCGTCGACGAAGCGGCGTTCTGGTTCATCTCGATGGAGCGATCGTGCCAGGCCCAATTGCTGGCGATGGCCGCCGGCGACCCGATCGAGATCAGGGACGAGTACGCCACCTACACCCAGGAGCAGACGGGCCACTCGCTCGCCGGCTGGTTCAGCTTCCAGCCGATCTGGGACGAGATCTCGCGCGCCGAACCCGAGCTCTTCGACTGAACGAGCGCCCGCGATCCGGGTCGGTCTCGGGCTGGCTCGACTCGAGCTCTCCCGAGGCGCTGTTCATCGTCTCGGCGGTCGCGCAGTACATCGGCGCGGCGATCGCGATCGGGCTCTTCGACGAGGTCGCACCTCAGACGGTCGCCTGGTTCCGCGTCATCGGCGCGACGCTTGCGCTGCTCGCCGTGTCGCGCGGCTGGTACCGGGGCTGGACGAGACCGCAGCTGGTCGCGGCCGGCGTCTTCGGGATCGCGACCGCGTTGATGAACACGTTCTTCTACCTCGGTATCGACAGGATCGACCTGGGCAAGGGCGTGACGATCGAGTTCCTCGGCCCGATCACCGTCGCCGCCGTCACGACCCGGTCCGGCCGCAACGCGGTCGCGCTGCTGTTCGCCATCGCCGGTGTGGCGGTGCTCGGCGGCGGCGAGCTCGGCGACAACGGGCTCGGCGTCGCGTACATCCTCACCGCCTCGGCGCTGTGGGCAACATACATCGTCGTCGGCGCCCGCGTCGCCCGCCTCGACCGCGGCGTGGCGGGGCTCGGCGTCGGTCTCGCAATCGGCGCGATCGCGATCACCCCGATCGGAGCGCCGGGCAGCGGTCACGTCTGGCTCACGCCCACCCTGCTCGGGGCATGCCTCCTCGTCGGCGTGTTCTCCAACGCGATCGGCTACGGCATCGACCAGTTCAACCTCCGGCGCATCCCGATCCGCCGATTCTCACTACTGCTCGCGCTGCTCCCCGTGACCGCCACCGCGATCGGCTGGCTGTGGCTCGACCAGCAGCCGACCTGGCTCGAACTCGGAGGTATCGCGCTGGTGCTGATCGGTGTCGCCGCCCAGGAGCGCAACGAGATCGAGCGTGTCGAACGCGCCGTGCTCACCGAACCGGCGTGACCGGTGTGACCGGTCAATCGGTCGGCTGTACCGCGGACGCGAGTGCCTTGGCGGCGTCGGTGTGAACTTGCCCGCGCTCGTCGAGCACATGGGTGAACTGTGCGCCGACGAGCACCATCTGGGCCGTGTAGTAGAACCACAACAGCGTCAGCAGGACACCGGTGGCCGCGCCGGCGACCGATTCGCTCGCATAGTTGCGCAGGTAGCTCCCGAGCAGTGTCGTACCGATGGTGAGCAGTGCAGCGGTCGCGATCGCGCCGGACGCCAGCGGAATGAACGCGATGTGGGTGCGGGTGAGCACCTGGAAGACGAGAGCGACCGCCAGCACGAGGACGAACCACGAGGTGACGGCTGCGATCACGACGTCGAGCCACAACACCAACTGGTCGCCGCCGGGCACCACCGATCGCAGCAGGGTGGCCACGGAATTGATGACGAGGATGAGAACGATCAGCACACCGCCCCCACCGACGACGATCAACGCTGTCAGCCGATGCCTGAACGTCTTGCGGAGCCCGGACTGCACGGGAATCTCCCACACCTCGTCGAACGCGTCCTGTACCGCCCAGAAGACGAAGAGTGCGGCGAGGATGAGCGTGACGAAGCCGACGACACCAAGTCCGGCGACGCTGGACGGCTGCTCGATCTGGCCGAGCAGCGAGCTGATCGCCGATTCGTCGACGCCGTACTCCTCGCCCACGTCGTAGAAGAGTTGCTCGATGTCGGCCTGGCTGACCAACACCTCGGCGAGCGCGATCGACAGGGTCACGAACGGGATGACCGCGAAGAGCGAGTAGTAGGCGATTCCCGCGCCGAGCCGGATCGTGCGCGCATCGCGCCAGTTCACATAGGTGTCGACGACGACGCCTTTGGCTTCAGTCACCCAACCGCGGTGCGCAGAGTCCTTCCAGTTCACGGATCTGGATCATGTCACGGTTGTCGTACGTGACCTGATTGCGGGGGTCGGGCTTGAGGTTGAAGACCCGGAACTCCATCTCGGTCGTGTCGACGGTGAGGATGCGGCCGATCAGCGGGTCGCCGAGACCGAGGAGAACCTTGATCGTCTCGAGCGCCTGGATCGACCCGACGATGCCGGGCAGCACGCCGAGCACGCCTGCCTCGGCACAACTCGGAGCGAGTTCGGCCGGCGGCGGCTCGGGGACCATGTCGCGGTATGTCGGACCCTCGAGTGGATGGAACACGCTGACCATCCCCTCGAAGCGGAAGATCGATCCGTGCACGACGGGGATCCCGAGCTTCACGCTGGCGTCGTTGAGCAGGTAGCGGCTCGGAAAGTTGTCGGCGCCGTCGACGACGATGTCGTAGCCCGAGATGATGTCGATGATGTTGGTCGCGTCGAGGCGCGTGTCGTAGGTGACGACGTCGACGTCGGGATTGAGCATCGTGAGGGTCTTCTTGGCCGAGTCGACCTTGCGATCGCCGATGCGGTCGATGTTGTGCAACACCTGGCGCTGCAGGTTCGAGGCGTCGACCTCGTCCATGTCGACGATGCCGAGCGTTCCGACACCCGCCGCGGCGAGGTAGAGCGCGGCGGGCGAGCCGAGCCCGCCAGCACCGAGCAGCAGCACCTTCGACTCGAGCAGTTTCACCTGACCGGCGACCCCGACCTCTGGCAGCAGCAGATGCCGCTTGTAGCGGTTGCTCTGCTCGGGGGTGAGCGACGCCGGTTGCGCCCACGCGCGGCCCTCGTCCTTCCAGCGGCCGAACCCGCCCTCCATCGACGCGACGTCGGTGTATCCCAGTTCGGCGAGGGTCTTCGCGGCGAAGGCCGAGCGAACGCCGCCCGCGCAGTAGGCGACGATCGATGCATCCTTGTCGGCGATGCGTCCCTCGATCTGCGCCTCGAGATGGCCGCGGGGGATGTGGATCGCGTCGGCCAGGGCGCCCTCTTCGTACTCGTCGGGTTCGCGCACGTCGAGCACGATCGCGCCGGCCGCGATCCGCTCGGCGGCGGTGCCGGGATCGATCTCGACGATCTCGGACTTGGCGGCGGCGAGGAGGTCACGGAACGTTGCCATGCGAAAACCCTACCGAGTTACTCAGGAATTGACGCGGTATGCGAATCGTCTCCCGAGATGAGCGACGGAAGGATGTCGCCGATGCTCCCCCGCAGCAATTCGTCCGCGTAATGGTCCATCGCCGTCTCGTCGCCGTTGACGATGACGATCCGGGCACCGTTCGCCTTCGCCCGCGGCACGCAATTGGCCGCTGGGAACACGCTGAGGGTCGAGCCGACGGCGAGCAGCAGGTCGCACTCGTCGCTGACGACCATCGCCCGCTCGATCACGGCTGACACGAGTTGCTGGCCGAAGCTGATCGTGTCGCTCTTGATGATGCCGCCGCAGACGAGGCACGGCGGATCGGCCTCGCCGGCGCGGACCCGCTCGAGCGACTGCTCCATCGGTCGGCGGTCGTCGCACTCCCAGCACCTCGTGAACCACACGGTGCCGTGCACCTCGATCACCTTGTGGGGATCGTTGCCCGCCATTTGGTGGAGCCCGTCGATGTTCTGGGTGACCACGCCGTGGAGACGGCCCTGACGCTCGAGATCGACGATCGCCCGATGGCCGGTGTTCGGCTTGGCGCCCCATGCCGGTGTCGTCAGGCGGCCCTGCCACGCAGCGACACGTACCTCGGGGTCCGACAGGTAGTACTCGATGTTCGACGCCTTCTCCGCGGCCGGATTCTTCGTCCAGACACCGTTCGGGCCGCGGAAGTCCGGAATCCCCGAGTCGGTCGAGATGCCGGCGCCGGTCAGCACGACCACACGAGCGGCACGGCTGATCGCCTCGCGTGCGGCAGCGGTTCCGGGCGGGAGGTCCGCTGTTGTCATGGTCGCCACTCTGCCCGATCGGTGCTCGTGATGCCAGACCCGACCCGCATGGGTGCCTCGCGGACCCTCCCCGCGAGCAGCCACCGCCACCGATCGCGGCACCCGGATCGGCGGTAGCGTCGATGCGGTGTCCGAACAGGTGTTGACCGAGGCCGCCCGCCGGCGCACGTTCGCGATCATCAGCCATCCCGACGCGGGCAAGACGACGCTCACCGAGAAGTTCCTGCTCTACGCCGGCGCCATCCAGTCAGGGGGCGCGGTCAAGGCGCACCAGGGCCGGCGCGCCGCCACGTCCGACTGGATGGAGATGGAGCAGAAGCGCGGCATCTCGATCACGTCGACCGCGCTCAACTTCCCCTACCGCGACCACGAGCTGAACCTGCTCGACACGCCGGGCCACCGCGACTTCTCCGAGGACACGTACCGGGTCCTGTCGGCGGTCGACGCCGTCGTGATGGTGCTCGACTCGGCCAAGGGCATAGAACCCCAGACGCTCAAGCTGTTCGAGGTGTGTCGCACGCGGAGTCTTCCGGTGATCACGTTCCTCAACAAGCTCGACCGGCCAGGACTCGAGCCGCTCGAACTGCTCGACCAGATCGAGGAGCAGATCGGTCTGCGCCCCACGCCGGCCACATGGCCGGTCGGGTCGCACGGCGACCTTCGCGGGGTCATCGACCGCCGCAACGACGTCTTCACCCGTTTCACGCGCACCGCGCGCGGATCACAGATCGCGCCCGAGGAGGACGTCGACGCGCAGCGCGCCGCCCGGGAGGAGGGCGCCGAGTGGACCAAGAGTTCCGACGAGACCGGACTCCTCGACGCGATCGGCGCTGACGTCGATCTGCCGTCCTTCCTCGCGGGCGAGTCGACGCCGGTGTTCGCCGGCTCGGCGCTCACGAACTTCGGGGTACGGCACCTGCTCGACGCGATCGTCGATCTCGCACCGGCGCCGGCACCTCGCGACGACATCGACGGCAAGCCACGCCACCTCGACGAGCCGTGCTCGGCGTTCGTCTTCAAGGTGCAGGCGAACATGGACCGCAACCACCGCGACCGCATCGCGTTCGCGCGGATCTGCTCGGGCAGGTTCGACCGCGGCATGGTGATGAAGTGCCAACGGACTGGCAAGCCGTTCGCCACCAAGTACGCGTCGACCGTCTTCGGGGCCGAGAGGACCACGATCGACGAGGCGTTCCCCGGCGACGTCGTCGGGCTGGTCAACGCGACGGGCCTCAACATCGGCGACACGCTCTACGACGAGACCGGCCCGCCGGTCGAGTTCCC
>CBDUYD010000161.1:0-6567 GCA_965371355.1 uncultured Ilumatobacteraceae bacterium | reverse complement strand
GCAGGCCGGGTCGCAGGCCGGGTCGCAGGCCGGGTCGCAGGAGGGCTGAACCGGTCTCGCAGGAGGTCGGCCGGCCGTCTCTCCGGCACCTGCCGCCGCCACACCCGCTCCCTAGAGTGGGTGTCAGATGACCGACGCCGAATTGTTCGCCGACGACATACCCCATCCGGCCGACGGCGCCGAGCCTCGTCCAACCGAGCCCGAAGTCGACCTGGCAGCGGTCGATCCCGCCGACGTCGAACGCGCCCGGCGAGGCCCCTCGCCGTTCGCCGAGGGGCTCAATCCCGATCAGCTCGATGCGGTTGTCCACGAGGAGGGTCCGCTGCTCGTCGTCGCCGGCGCCGGCTCGGGCAAGACACGCGTTCTCACCCACCGCATCGCCCACCTCATCCACACGGGTGTGCACCCCTCGAAGATCCTCGCGATCACCTTCACCAACAAGGCCGCCGCCGAGATGCGCGAGCGGGTCGGCGTGCTCGTCGGGCCGGTCGTGCGCACGATGTGGGTGTCCACGTTCCACTCGGCTTGCGTACGGATCCTGCGCGCCAACGCCGACCTGCTCGGCTACCCGCGACAGTTCTCGATCTACGACCAGGCCGACACGACCAGGCTGACCGGCTACGTCATCCGCGACCTCGGACTCGACTCGAAACGCTTCCCACCGCGTGGCGTCCACGCCCAGATCAGCAACTGGAAGAACGAACTCGTCGGCCCGGAGGGGGCGTCGACGCGGGCCTCGAACATGTTCGAGCGCAAGCACGCCGACGTGTACACCGAGTACCAGGACCGTCTCGCCAAGGCCGGCGCGATGGACTTCGACGACCTGCTCGCCAAGACGGTCGAGCTGTTCCGCGATCACGGCGATGTGTTGCAGCACTATCGCGACCGCTTCGAGCACATCCTCGTCGACGAATACCAGGACACCAACCAGGCCCAGAACGAACTGGTCCTGACGCTCGCCGGCGGCCATCAGAACGTCTGCGTGGTCGGCGACATCGACCAGTCGGTCTACAAGTTCCGAGGCGCCGACTTCCGCAACATCTTGCAGTTCGAGGCGGCGTTCCCCGAGGTCACCACCGTCGTGCTCGATCAGAACTACCGCAGCACCCAGACCATCCTCGACGCCGCGAACGCGGTGATCGACAACAACACCCAACGCAGACCCAAGTCGTTGTGGACCGACACCGGATTCGGTGAGCGGATCAGCCGCTACCACGCCGAGGACGAGGGCGACGAGGCGACGTGGGTCGCGTCGACCGCCCTCCAGCTGCATCGCGACGATTCCGTCAACTTTCGAGAGATGGCGGTGCTGTACCGCACAAACGCTCAGGCCCGGATCGTCGAGGAGGCGTTGATGCGGCTCGGCGTTCCCTACAAGGTGGTCGGCGGCACCCGCTTTTACGACCGGCGCGAGGTGAAGGATGCGATGGCGTATCTGCGGGCGGTGGTCAATCCAGCCGACGAGGTGAGCCTGAAGCGTGTGCTCAACGTTCCCAAGCGCGGCGTCGGCGACGCGAGCGTCGCGAAGCTCGATCGGTTCGCGGCCACCGAGGGCATCGCGTTCGCCGAGGCGTTGCGACGTTCCGACGAGGCCGGTGTGACCGGTCCTGCGATTCGTGGGATCGCGTCGTTCGTCGAGCTGCTCGACCGGCTCGCCGCCTTGGCGGCCGACGATCAGCAGGGGCCTGGCGATCTGTTGCAGGCCGCCCTCGACGGGTCGGGATATCTCGCCGAGTTCGAGGCCGAGGACACGGTCGAGTCGCACGGCCGGATCGAGAACCTCGGCGAGCTGGTGGGATCGGCGCGCGAGTTCACGGTGATCGGCGAGTTCCTCGAGCAGGTGTCGCTCGTCGCCGACACCGACGAGTTGCCCGACGGCGAGGGCGCAGACGACCAGGTCGTCTTGATGACCCTGCACTCGGCGAAGGGGCTCGAGTTCCCGGTTGTTTTCCTGATCGGCGTCGAGGAGGGGATCTTCCCGCACGTCCGGGCGCTCACCGAACCCGACGAGATGGAGGAGGAGCGTCGGCTGGCCTACGTCGGTATCACCCGCGCGATGCGCCGCCTCTACATGTCACACGCCTGGAGCCGGCAGCTGTACGGTTCGACGCAGTACAACCCGCCATCGCGGTTCTTCGACGAGATCCCCGGCGACCTCATCGAGTCGAGCGGCAACGTCACGGGCAGGTCGTCGTACGGCCGCCAGAGCTACCGCCGATACGACGGTTCGGGTGCGTCCGACGTGCCGCCGTACCGCCGCCGGAGCGAAGCGGGCCGCGACATCAACGCCGACGTGTTGGCCGGGGCCAAGGCCGACCACGAGGCCCACCGCGACCGCGTCGTCGACGCCGCGATCAGCGCGGGCGCGCGGACCGTTCCCGAACCCGCCAACTCACAAGAGCTCGGGCTCCAGATCGGTGACGGCGTCGAGCACCCGAGCTTCGGCGAGGGCGTCATCATCGACATCTCCGGCACCGGCGAGAAGGCCGAGGCGGTCATCAACTTCGCCGGCGCCGGCACCAAACACCTCGCCCTCGCCTGGGCGCCGCTGAAGAAGATCGGGAGCTGAGCGCAGCTCCCGTCGGCGCCCTGCGACAGAGCCCGGTCGCTCAGCCGCCGGCGGTGATGATCCCGCGTCGGGCCAGCTCGGCGATGACCTGGTCGGCGGCTTCCTCGGCGCTCGTGGCGACGGTGTCGATGTGGATCTCCGGGTCGGTCGGCGGCTCGTAGGGCGAGTCGATTCCCGTGAAGTTCGCCAGCTCGCCGCGCCGCGCTTTCGCGTACAGACCCTTCGGGTCGCGGAATTCGGCGACGTCGAGCGGCGTGTCGATGTGCACCTCGATGAACTCGTCGTCGGCGACGAGATCGCGAGCGAGCTGACGCTCGGCTCGGAACGGCGAGATGAACGACACGAGCACGACGAGTCCCGCGTCGACCATCAGGGTTGCGACTTCGGCGATACGGCGGATGTTCTCGACTCGGTCGGCGTCGGTGAACCCGAGGTCGCGATTGAGCCCGTGGCGGACGTTGTCGCCGTCGAGCAGGTAGGTGCGCGTGCCGAGCGCGTGCAACTTCGACTCGACGATGTTGGCGATCGTCGACTTGCCGGATCCGGACAGCCCGGTCAGCCAGATCATCGCCGGCCGGTGCTGGTTCTGCTCGGCCCGCGCCGCCCGGTCGACCTTGACGTCCTGCCAGTGGATGTTGTGCGAGCGGCGGAGCGCGAAGTGGAGGAGCCCGGCGCCGACGGTGACGTTGGTCAGTTTGTCGATGACGATGAAACCGCCCGTGTCGCGGTTGTCGGCGTAGGCATCGAACGGGATCGGCCGGTCGAGACTCAGGTTGCAGACCCCGATCTCGTTGAGCCCGAGCGTCGCCGCCGCGAGATGATCGAGGTTGTTGACGTCGACCCGGTATTTCGGGTGACCGATCGTGGCGCCGACCGTCCGCGTGCCGATCTTCAGCTGGTACGGGCGGCCCGGCAGCATCGCATCCTCGTGCATCCAGATCAGGTGCGCCTCGAACTGGTCGGCGACCTCGGCGGGGGAGTCCGCGGCGCAGATGACGTCTCCTCGGCTCGCGTCGATCTCGTCGGCGAGCGTGAGCGTCACCGATTGTCCCGCGATCGCCTCGTCGAGATCGCCGTCCATCGTGACGATTCTCTCGATGGTGCTCTTCGTGCCGGCGGGCAGTACGCGGATCTCGTCGCCGGGCCGCACGCGGCCGCCGACGATCCGCCCGGAGAACCCGCGGAAGTCGAGGTCTGGCCGGTTGACCCACTGCACCGGCATGCGCAGCGGCCCGCTCGCCGCCTCGTCGTCGACCGGAACGGTCTCGAGAAATCCGAGCAGCGTCGGGCCGTGGTACCACGGCGTGTTGCCGCTCGGCTCGACGATGTTGTCGCCCTTCAACGCCGAGAGCGGGATGCAGGTGATCTCGTCGAGGCCGATCTGGCCGGCGAAGTCCCGGTACTCGTTCTCGATCGTCTCGAACACCTCGTGGGAGTAGTCGACGAGGTCCATCTTGTTGATCGCCACGACGACGCGGTCGATCCCGAGCAGCGACACGAGGTAGCTGTGACGGCGGGTCTGGGTGAGCACGCCCTTGCGGGCGTCGATCAGGATCACCGCGAGATCTGCGGTCGATGCACCGGTCACCATGTTGCGCGTGTACTGCTCGTGACCCGGGGTGTCGGCGACGATGAACTTGCGTCGCTCGGTCGAGAAGAACCGGTAGGCCACGTCGATCGTGATGCCCTGCTCGCGCTCGGCTGACAGGCCGTCGAGCAGCAGCGCGAAGTCGAGGTCGCCACCCTGGGTGCCGACCTTCGCCGAGTCTGCCTCGAGCGCCGCGAGGTGGTCCTCGAACACGAGGTGCGACTCGTAGAGGAGGCGCCCGATCAGGGTGCTCTTGCCGTCGTCGACGCTGCCGCAGGTGATGAATCGGAGCAGGGTCTTGTAGCGGTGCGAGTCGAGGTACTGCTCGATGTCGTCGGCGATGAGGTCGGACGCGTGGGCCATCAGAAGTAGCCCTCCTGCTTCTTCATCTCCATCGACGCCGAGCTGTCGAAGTCGATGATGCGACCCTGGCGCTCCGACGTCGTCGCCAGCAGCATCTCCTGGATGATCCCGGTCAACGTGTCGGCGTCGCTCTCGATCGCGCCCGACAGCGGGTAGCAGCCGAGCGTGCGGAAGCGCACCGACTTCATCTCGGGCACCTCCCCCTCGTTCAACGGCATCCGGTCGTCGTCGACCATGATCAGCACGCCGTCCCGGTCGACGACGGGTCGAGGAGCAGCGAGATAGAGCGGAACGATCGGAATCTCCTCGAGGTGGACGTACTGCCACACGTCGAGTTCGGTCCAGTTCGAGAGCGGGAAGACGCGCAGCGTCTCACCGGGGTTGAGGCGCACGTTGTAGAGCTGCCAGAGCTCGGGGCGCTGTCGCTTGGGGTCCCACTGGTGCTGCGGTGACCTGACCGAGAAGATCCGCTCCTTGGCCCGCGACTTCTCCTCGTCGCGACGGGCGCCGCCGAAGCACAGGTCGAACCCGTTCAGTTCGATGACCTGTTTCAGCCCCTCGGTCTTCCACATGTCGGTGTGCAGCGCCGAGCCGTGGTCGAAGGGATTGATGTCGCGTTCGACACATTCGGGGTTCTTGTGCACGATCAGGTCGAGCCCGAGCGCCGCGGCGGTGTCGTCGCGGAACTCGTACATCTCGCTGAACTTCCAGTTCGTGTCGACGTGGACGAGCGGAAAGGGCAGCTTCGACGGGAAGAAGGCCTTGCGGGCGAGGTGCAGCATGACCGAACTGTCCTTGCCGATCGAATAGAGCATCGCCGGCCGTTCGCTCTCGGCGACCGCCTCGCGCATGATCTGGATCGCTTCGGCCTCGAGGCGTTGCAGGTGGGTGAGGCGGCCTGTGGCGATCTGATCTGGCAGGTGGACATCGGTCGTCATCGCGGGACTCCGTGCCGGCTGGGGGAGGGGAGAGAAGCTGTATTGTCTGGCAAGGCTACGGAGAATACCGGAATAGTGGATAATCGTCCACCCGGGCGCCCGGGTCGTGCGTTGGCGAACGTCAGGAGCCGTAGCGGGCGTCGGTGGCGACGCGGTACTCCGTCGCCAGCACCGTCACCTCGTCGGGCAGTTCGCCCCGGACGAGGTCGGCCAGGGCGACCTTCTCGAGTACGCGGCGCAGGCTGCCCCGGATCGCCATCCACACCTCGGGCAGCGCCTCGGCCGGCGGGGGGTAGGTCAGGTCGCGCAGGCTGGAGTCGTGCACGTCGGCGAGCGGCCCGTCGACCGCCCGGAAGATGTCGGCGAGCGAGATCGACTCGGCGGACCGTGAGAGGCTGAAGCCGCCGTCGGGGCCGCGCTTGGAGCGTACGAGTTCGGCCCGCTTCAGGTCGCGGAGGATGTCGAGGAGGTACTTCAGCGAGATGTCCTGTCGCTGTGCGATCGTGTCGGCCTTGACGGCGTGGTCCGGCTCGGTCGCCAACTCGGCCATCGCCCGGATCGCGTTGTCGACCCGCTCGGTGATCCGCATCGACCGCGACGATACCGCCGACGCGCCGGGGGAGTGGGAAGGCGGTGCGGGGCGAGCGGCGACGGCGAAGGTGAGCTCGGCGGCCGCCACATGCCAGAATCGGTCGTGTGAGAGCAGCGCTGTTGGTCGAGAGCTTGACGGGGAACACCTGGAAGGCGGCCGAGCGGGTCGCCCACCTGCTGCAACAGGAGCGGTGGACGATCACCGGTCTCTCGAAGGTGCGCGAGCCCGACTACGCGGCGATCCAGGCTGCCGAACTCGTCCTGGTGGGCACCTGGGTGCACGGCGCGTTCATCTTCGGCCAGGCACCGTGGGCGGCGAACAGCATCGCCAATCTCCCCGCGATGCGGGGCAAGCGGGCGGCCGGGTTCTGCACGTTCGCCCTCAATCCCGGCAAGAGCCTCGACACGCTCGACCGTGCACTCGGCGACACCGGCGCCTACGTGATCGGCGGCTTCGCGATGAGCCGCAGCAAGCTCGACGAGCACACCGAGGAGTTCGCCGCCCGCCTGGTCACCGC
>CBDUYD010000160.1:0-6610 GCA_965371355.1 uncultured Ilumatobacteraceae bacterium | reverse complement strand
CGGCAGCACCGAGCGCATCGGGATCGGCGACCTCGGTTCGATCGTCGAGCGCGGTTACGTGGTAGCCGAGCCAGTGGGCGAGTTCGACGACCGCGCGTCCGACGTGTCCGCATCCGACGACGACGAGTTGTGGTTGTGGCATGTACGGCTCCAGATAGACGTTGACGGTTCCCCCGCACACCCCTGGGTCACCGACCGCCGGGTCGACGAGCTCGAACTCCATGTGCCGCGGTCGCCGGTCGCGCAGCGCATCGATCGCGGCGTCGACGACACGCGATTCCATCTCGCCTCCGCCGATCGTGCCGACCTGACGGCGGTCGGGATAGACGAGCATCTTCGCGCCGGCGTGACGCGGCACCGAGCGCGCGGTTCCGACCACGGTGGCGAGCACGACACCACCACCGGCATTCGTCGTGTCGAGCAGTGCGCGCAACAGGTGATCGTCGCCGGCTCCCCGCTCGCGCCGGCCCGACAGCGTCATCCCTGCACGCTCATCGGTGAACTCTCATCCCTGAACTCTCATCGCCGCAGCGTCATCCTTGCACTCTCACCCGTGCAGTGCGTTCCACACCGGCTCGGGCGTGCACGGCAGATCGTCGATGGCCGTTCCGGTCGCGTTTGATGATCGCGTTGGAGATCGCCGGTGCGACACCGTCCTCGGGGATCTCGTCGATCGCCCTGGCGCCGAAGGGCCCGGAGCCCTCCATCGTCTGCACGACGAGCACCCCGATCGCAGAGCCTTGTCGATATGTTGGATGGCAGCCATCCGATGACATGCTTGTCGCCGACTCGGTCGTCGATAGTCAGACGGCATCGACCTGAGATCATCGCGAGAGGTCTGTACGAAGCGTCTGTACGGGGGGACTCGTACGAGGGGGAGCATGGCTGGACTGCGGGGAATGACGAGACTTGAGCGCCGGGGCGTTCGCATGACACCGGATTCGCGAGGCAACATCTCCCGACCCCACGATCGACGAGACAAGCGATGACAAGACCAGCAAGACAAGACGTTCCGCCCGAGGTCCTGGCGATGCTGCCGCACGTGCTGGCGGTCCTCGTGCTCGTCATCTGGCGAGTCCGCTCGTCTGGTCGAAGCGAGGCGCCGGCCGCGCTCGGGGTGTCATACGTGCGGGACGAGCGGTGACGGTGGTGACGTCGCTCCACGAGGTGCAGCGTGCCGCGACGCGCGTGCCGCGCTACGTCGCGCCGACGACCCTCGAGGCCGCGCTCGAGATCTTCTCGACGCGCGGCGCCGCCGCGCGGCCGATCGCCGGCGGCACCGATCTGCTCGTCGAGCTCGACCGCGCGGGTCACCCCGATCTCGAGATGCTGGTCGATCTCAGCCGTATCCCGGGACTCGCCGAGATCACTGACGAGGGCGACGGCATCCACCTCGGCCCGTTGGTCACGCACCACCAGGTGGTCGCATCCGAGCTGTGCCGCGAACGGCTGCTGCCGCTCGCCCAGGCATGCCTCGAGGTCGGCTCGCCCCAGCTCCGCAACCGGGCGACGGTCGCCGGCAACATCGTCACGGCGAGCCCGGCCAACGACACGATCTCGGCACTGCTCGTACTCGGTGCGTCGGTCGAGGTCTCGTCGGTCTCGGGAAGCCGCCGCGTTCCACTCGGCGAGTTCATCACCGGCTTCCGCACCACCCAGCTCGAACCGGGCGAGATCGTCACCGACATCGTCGTGCAGCCGCTCGGCGACGACCAGCGAGGCATCTTCGTCAAGCTCGGCCTGCGCCGCGCGCAGGCGATCTCGGTGGTTCACCTCGCCGCGGTGGTCACGCTCGCCGACGAACTCGTGACCGACGCAGCACTCGCCCTCGGCAGTGTCGCCTCGACGGTCGTGCTCGTGCCCGGGCTCGCATCGTCGTTGCGTGGGAGGCCCCTCGATGCAGCGGCGATCGCCGACGCGGCCGCCGCGGCGTCGCGGACCGCCACCCCGATCGACGATCTGCGCGCGCCCGCCGACTACCGGTCGGATCTGGTGGCCACGATGACCTCGCGGGCGTTCGCCGCGCTCGCTGCCGACGGGCAGGCCGACCGCTGGCCCGCCCGCCCGCCACTGCTGTGGGGTACGAGCTTCGACGGCCGCTTCCCGACCGGTGAACCGTTCGCGCTCGACATCGGTCCGACCGACGCGGTGAGAACGATCGTCAACGGCGTCGCGGTCGAGGCGCCCGGCGCCGCGGGTATGACTCTGCTCGACTGGCTGCGCGACGAGCTCGGCGTGTACGGGGTGAAGGAGGGCTGCGCCGAGGGTGAGTGCGGTGCCTGCACGGTCGATCTCGACGGCGCCGCGGTGATGAGCTGTCTCGTGCCAGCGGCCCGCGCCGGCGGTGCCACGATCGTCACCGTCGAGGGGCTCGCCGACGATGGCGTCCTGCATCCCGTGCAGGACGCGTTCATCGAGACCGGCGCGGTGCAGTGCGGGTTCTGCACACCGGGCCTCCTCATGTCGTGCGCGATGTTGCTCGCCGACGAGCCCGACCCGACCATCGACCAGGTGCGAGGTGCGCTCGCCGGCAACCTCTGCCGCTGCACGGGGTACCGCGCGATCGAGGCCGCCGTCGAGGTCGTCGCGGGTCGTTCGGGCCACTCGAATCACTCGGGCCACTCGAATCGCTCGGGAGGTGACCGCTCGTGAGTGTCGGTGCGTCCCCGCGTCGACGCGATGCCCACGACAAGGTCACCGGCGAGGCGCGGTACCCGGCGGACCGCACCCCTCCCGACGCGCTGCACGCCAAGGTCGTGTTCACCGACCAGCCGCACGCCCGACTGCTCCGACTCGACACGACGGCCGCCGCTGCCGAGCCCGGCGTCGTCGCCGTCTTCACCGGTGCCGATGTCCCCGTCAACGAGTACGGGCTGACGATGTTCGACCAGCCGGTCTTCATCTCGATCGAGCACTCCGGAGCGAGCGCCGTTCCGTGCGACCTGAGCCGCTGGGAGGCCGACCATCTCGCCCTCGTGGTCGCCGAGTCGGTCGAGGCGGCCGACCGCGGCGCGGCGTTGATCGAGGCCGAGTGGGAGCCCCTGGCGATCGTCGCCGACATCGACGAGGCCCTCGCCGGCGGTGCGCCGCTGCTCCACGCCGAGAACGGGCTCGACTCGAACTCGTACGAGAACCTTCGCATCCGCAAGGGCGACATGGAGGCCGGGTGGGCCGCCGCCGAGGTCGTCGTCGAGGCCACCTATGAGCTGCCATACCAGGAGCACGCCTTCCTGCAACCCGAGGCCGGACTCGCCTACGTCGACGACGAGGGCCGCGTCACCGTCGAGGTCGGCGGCCAATGGGCACACGAAGACCAGGAACAGATCGCCCACGCGCTCGACCTCGAACCCGACGAGGTGCGCGTCAGATACCCGGCGATCGGCGGGGCGTTCGGCGGCCGTGAAGACATGTCGCTGCAGATCGTGCTCGCGCTCGCGACGTGGCGCCTCGCTCAGCGCGGCGAACGGCGACCCATCGCCTCGCAGTGGTCGCGCGAGGAGTCGATCGTCGGTCACCACAAGCGCCACCGCGGACGCATCCACGCCCGCTGGGGTGCCGATGCCGGGGGCCTCCTCGTCGCCGTCGAGAGCGAGGCGTGGCTCGACGCCGGCGGCTACAACTACACGTCGAACAAGGTGCTCGGGAACTGCCACCTCGGCCAGGCCGGTCCCTACGAGGTGCCCAACGCCCGCGTCGACAGCCATGCGGTCTACACGAACGCGATCCCCGGTGGTGCGTTCCGTGGTTTCGGGGGGCCGCAGGCCGCGTTCGCCGCCGAGTGCCAGATGAACAAGCTGGCCGAGGCGCTGGGCATCGACCCGGTCGAGATCCGCCGCCGCAACGCGCTGCACGACGGATCGATCGGTATCACACAGTCGGTGATGCCCGACGGCGTCACGATGCCCGAGGTGATCGACCGCTGTGCCGCCGAATCGGACTGGGATCGGGAACACCTCGATTCGAACTCCGGACCGGTGTTCAGCCCGTTCGCCACCCTCGGCCCGGCCACCGGGGAACTCCGTCACGGCCGGGGCTTCGCGTGCGCGTTCAAGAACGTCGGCTTCTCGTTCGGCTTCCCCGAGCGTTGCGAAGCGCGCATCGTTTTGCACGGCGATCCCGACGATCCCGACGATCTCCACGATCGGGGTCCGGTGTCGGCGGAGCTGTTCCACGCCGGCGCCGACGTCGGCCAGGGGGCGCACACGGCGTTCCTCCAGATGGCGGCTGAGGCGGTCGGTCTACCGTTCGAGCTCGTCGAGGGCCACTTCTCCGATACCGGTTCGTCGGGCGACTCGGGGTCCGCGTCGGCCTCCCGGCTGACGTTCATGTCCGGCAACTCGATTCGCGGTGCTGCAGAGGAGGCCGCCAAGGCATGGCTCGACGGCGATCGCCCCGCGGTCGGGAACTTCCGCTACGTACCTCCCCCCACCGAGCCGCTCGACCCCGACACCGGAGCGTGCCAGCCGAACTTCAGCTACGGCTACGTCGCTCAGGCGGTCGAACTCACCGTCGACGCCGGCACGGGCCACATCATGGTCGATCGCGTCGTCAGCACTCACGACGTCGGCAAGGCGATCAACCCGGCACAGGTGATCGGCCAGATCGAGGGCGCGGTCGTGCAGGCCCACGGGTACGCGCTCAGCGAACGGCTGCGCGTCGAAGGGGCGCGCGTGCTCAATCCCCGGCTGAGCACGTATCTCATCCCGGGCATCGGCGACATCCCCACCGAGATCACCAGCGTCGTGCTCGAACTCGCCGACCCCCGCGGGCCGTGGGGCGCCCGGGGGATGGCCGAGATGCCGTTCATGACCTATGCGCCCGCGGTCGTGGCCGCGCTGCACGACGCCACCGGAGTGTGGTTCGACTCGTTCCCGCTGACGCCCGACCGGGTGCTGTCGCAGCTCGGCTGAGGGTCAGGCTCTCGGCTGGAACCGGCGCGAGATCTTCGCGTGCGCGGCGAGCATCTCGTCGACCCGCGGTGACACCAGCGTCCCCGACTCGACGACCGGGATTCCGCCGACGATCGTGTGATGTGCGGCGGTGGGACCACAGCGCAGCCAGCCCTCGACGAGATCGTCGAGCACGCCGGCGAAGACGGGACCCTCGAGGCGCCACGCCACGATGTCGGCGACGGCGCCGACGCTCAGCGTGCCGAGCTCGCCCTCCCGCCCGAGGCAGGCCGCGCCGCCGCGGGTGGCGATCTCGAGGACATCGCGTGCTGAGATCGATGCGGCACCGGTCTTCAGCTTGCCGAGCAGCAGCGCCAGGCGGCTCTCCTGCCACAGCGACGCGCTGTCGGCCGACGATGATCCGTCGCAGCCGATCCCGACCGGCGAACCGGCGGCGCGGAGGTCGACGACCGGCGCGACGCCGGAACTGAGGATCATGTTCGAGCTGGGACAGTGGGCGACACCGACCCCGGCGCGACCCAGGCGGACGATTTCGTCGGCATTCGGCCGGACGCAGTGCGCGACCCAGCTGCGGTCGGTGCACCAGCCGACCTCCTCGAACTGCTCGATGCAGCGGCGACCGAACGTCGCCATCGAGAAGTCGTCGTCCTCGGCGTTCTCGGCGAGGTGGGTGTGCAGCCGGACGTCGAGCCGCTCGGCCAACTCGGCCGTGCGGCGCATCAGGTCGGGGGTGACCGAGAACGGCGAGCAGGGGGCGAGGGCGATCCGCGTCATCGAGCCGTGCGAGGTGTCGTGGTGGGCGGCGACGAGCCGTTCGCTCTCGGCGAGGATGTCGTCCTCGTCCATCACGACGTCGTCGGGAGGAAGCCCGCCGTCCTTCACCGACAGGCTCATCGACCCGTGGGTCGGATGGAAGCGCATGCCGATGTCGCTGGCGGCCTCGATCTCGGCGGTGATCAGGTCGCCGCCACCGGTGGGGTGGAGATACAGGTGGTCGGTCGAGGTGGTGCAGCCGCCGAGGGCGAGCTCCGCGAGCCCTACCCACGCCGATACGTACGAGGCCTCGTCGTCGAGTTGCCGCCAGAGTGGATACAACGTCTGCAGCCAGCCGAACAGCGGCGCGGAGGTCATCGGCGAGTATGCGCGCGTCAGGTTCTGGTACAGGTGATGGTGTGTGTTGACGAGACCGGGGGTGACGAGGCAGCCCTCGGCCGAAAGCGTGCGGGACGCGTCCGGTCGCTCGTCGCCGGCACCGCCGATGTCGGTGATCAGCCCGTTCTCGACCGCGATCCAACCGTTTCGGATCTCGCGCCGCTCGGCATCGACGGTGGCCACGAGGGCCGCGTCGGCGATGAGGAGATCGGTGGCCATCCGCCGAGACTAGATGGGCGTCCTCCGAGCACTCCGCGCCCGAAGCGGAGCGATCAGCCGAGCGCCTCCCCTCACCCTCGTCCACCGCTGAGCCAGCACCTCCGACCGCGCCGCTCCTGTCACTCTGTGTGAGCGATAACCGGTCACGACGCGGTTTGTGCTCACGCTGAGTCAGGACCACGCCGCGTCATGCCGCGCCCGCGTCTCTGTGTGAGCGGAAACACGTCACGAAGCGGTTTGTGCTCACGCTGAGTCAGGGGCAGACGTGTCATGGCGCGCCCGCGAGCGATCCTGGGTACCCTTCGAGCGATGCTGTGCGTGATCCGTGG
>CBDUYD010000159.1:0-6756 GCA_965371355.1 uncultured Ilumatobacteraceae bacterium | reverse complement strand
ATGTTCGTCATGGCCAAGTACCGTAAATCTTCAACAATGGTTGAAGTCAAGTGCACACGGAGGGATACCGATGGCGAGCACCAGGACGTTCAGCGTCGGCGAGGTGGCCGACCGCGCCGGCGTCGCGACATCGGCTCTGCGCTTCTACGAGGCCGAGGGGCTGATCAGCAGCGACCGGACGCCGGCGGGCCATCGGCGCTACACCGCCGACGTGCTCCGTCGGGTCAGCTTCATCAGGGTCGCCCAGCGCGTCGGCCTCAGCCTCGCCGAGATACGCGCGGCCCTCGACTCGCTCCCCGACCGTCGAACGCCGACCAGGTCCGACTGGGAACGACTGGCGACGCAATGGAAACCGATGCTGGATGAGCGCATCGCACTGCTCGAAGCGATGCGCACCAAGCTCGACGGTTGCATCGGGTGCGGATGCCTGAGCCTCGACACGTGTGAGATGTACAACCCAGGCGATGTGGCGGCCGACCGCGGGACCGGCCCCCGCTACCTGCTCGGAGATTCGCCGCCGAGCTGAGGCTTCAGAGGGTCGATTCACCGACCCGCCGGCCCGCCGATGGTCAGAAGCTGAAGAACTCGCTGAGGTCGAACACGTCGTCGCCCGACGGCACCTCGATGTCGACAGCCTCGCCGATCGAGTTGACGTTGATCACCATCGCCAAGTGCTGTTCGGCGATCTCGAACCGGACCTCGACCCTGCGGATCTGGTTGTCCTCGGTGACCCAGACGTCGTAGGTGACCTCGCCGAGGGCACCCTCGGGAATCTGGAGATCGGTACCGAACTGCTCGACGAGTTGAGTGATCTCGTCGGGGAGGTCGACGTAGGCCGCGACGTCGACCGTGAACTGGTAGTGACGCGTCTCGACACCGTCGATCGGCTCGATCCCGAGGTCTGTCGCCTCCGACGGCTCGCCGCCGACCGCTTCGATGACGATCAGCGGATTGCCCGACAGTGCGCCGGCGATGTCGGCGTCGCCGACGTCGTCCAACCCGAGCTCACCGATGTCGATCGCGACCCAACCGAGGTCGGGAAGCAGGATGTCGAACGGGGTCGACGGGATCAGCTCATCGGCCTGGATGTAGATCACCTGCTCGGCGGTGTCGATGATGACCTCGGCCGTCGATCCCGAGACGAAGTCGGTGCCGAGCACCGCAGCGAGGTCGACCTGCAGGCGCTGGACGTCGCCATCGACCGCTCCGACGATGGTGAACACCGCCTCGTCGCCGACGACGAGCGTCATGTCGTACTCGACCGAGGACGCGCTCGCCGCGTGGTCGAGGGCGGCATCGAGTGAATACGGATCGTCGGTCGAGGCATCGCTGACGAGCGCGACGATGATCCCCACGACGAGAACCGCGGCGAGGATCGCTCCGATGACGATGAACGGCAACGCGCTTCGGCTGCCACTCTCGCCTTCGGCAGTGGGGGGCGTGTCGGCGGCCGTCGCGGTGCCGGTGCCGGTGGTGACCGAGGTGGTGCCCGTGGTCGGCCCACTCGTCATCGGAGGTGGTGGGAAGCCGGCGCCCGAGCCTTCCGAGGGGATCTCCGGCGGACCAGCGGATGGCGGCGGTGGGAGCGAGTCGGCCATTCGAGCAAGGGTACGGCCCACGAGCACGGTTCGGGACTCGCCAGGCTCAGTCGGGCGCCCGCTCGTCGAGTGCCACCTGCACCAGCCGGTGGCCGGATCCGTCGACGAGCCAGCCGAGGCCGGGCCGCGCCGCCACTAGTGACCTCCGCGGCAACGTTACACCGAGCAGGTCGCCGTCGATCTCGCTGGCCGCCGTCATGATCAATCCGCAGCGGCTGCGCGCGACCTCGCGGGTCCAGTGTCCGTATGTCGACCTGACGGCGTCGAGACGCGCGGCGATCGCAATCGTCACGCCGGGTCGGGCGAGCAGGTCTTGCATCGATCCGTCGCGATCGTCGAGGCGTTCGGCATCGTCGACGACGACGAGCAACGGCGTCCCCGCACCGTCCGGAACGACGTCGGGGGGAAGCTCGCCGTCGCGCGTGGGCGAGACGACCCGCCCGCCCGGCACCGCCTCGACCCACGCCGCGGCGACTCGTGCGAGCGCGCAGGATCGACCCGTCCGTGCGAGTCCGGCGATGAAGATGTGGTCTCCGATCGGCAGCGACAGCGCGGCGGGTGCGAGATCGTCACAGGCGAGCCCGATCAGGAGCGATCGGATCGGCGGATCCGGCTCGGCCGCGTCGGCCGGGTCGATCGGGTCTCCCTCGGCGATCGTGCCCGCCGGACGGAGGCGGCCCACGAGCACCGTCCGCGGGAGCGTGCCGATCCGGCTCGGGCCGCCGCTCGGCCCGGCACCCGACGATCCGGTTGCGAGCGCGGACACCGCGGCGGCGCCGTCGACGACGTGTGCTTCCAGACCCGATGCCGCGATGCGCATCCGACCGGGTGTGCCCGACGCGACGGGCCGGCCGGCGCCGAGAGCCCGAGCGGTCGCCGGATCGTCGAGGGCGAACAGCCATCGTTCCCCCGCCGGTGTCATCGCAGCGGCGGTCGACCCGCCGTCGATCGTGAACGCGGTCAACACGTCGACCGCTGCACCCTCGGCGAGCACCCTGTCGAGCTGTGCGAGATGGAGCGCATCATCGAGCGACGACAGCGCCGATCGCAGTGCACCGAACCCGTCGATGAGCAGCACGATCCTCGGCCGATCGCCATCCGCGCCCGAGATGCGATCGTCGATCTCATCGACCAGGCGTCGCAACAGGCGGGCGAGACGCTCGGCCTCTTGGACGCGGACCACGCCACCGCAGTGCGCGACGTCGCCCAGTTGGTCGAACATCGGATCACCCCCTGCGTCGATCACGTACAGATGGCACCGCTCCGAGGGAGTCTCCCGGCACTGCGCCACGGCGATCGACAGCAACGCAGATGTCGTGCCCGATCCGAGTGATCCGATCAGCGCCAGGTTGCCCGCCTCGGTGCGCCAGCGGAGCGATCGTCGGCATTGCGCCTCGGGATCATCGATCACGCCGACCGCGTCGTCGATCACCGCCGGCCCAGGCAACAGATCCGAGAGGTCGGGCGGCGCGATCGAGCGCGGCAGCGGATCGTGCCAGGGGCGGTGCGGCGCCGCGATCCCGGCCCGGCTCGCGGCCTCGGCGATCGCCGCCACCAGCATCCACAGCTCGGCGGGTCCGTCGGGTGAGATGTCGTTCGGCGCGTCCGGGGATGCGTCGCCACTCGGGCCGTCGCGGTGGCGCTCGACCCGCAGTCGCTCGGCATCGCGACGGGCCGGCGCGGTGCAGCGCGCGGTCTGGAACACGACGAGTTCGTCGGGGCCGAGTCGCAGCGCGGCGCGACCCGGCAGGTGTCGCGGGAACTTCGACGGGAGGTCGTCGCCGACCACGTCGAGGGCATCGGCGGTGTCGTGCAGGCGCAGGGCGAGCCGGAGGTTGGTGTTCGCCCTGATGTCGTCGCTGACGACACCGGCAGGCCGCTGCGTCGCCAGGAGCAGATGGATGCCGAGGCTCCGACCCCGCTGCGCCACGCCGACCAGCTTGTCGAGAAACAGCGGGAGTTCCTTGGCGAGCGCGGCGAACTCGTCGACGACGACGAGCAGCCGGGGAAGCGGTGCCGTCCCCTCGCGGGCGCGGTACTCGGCGAGGTCGCCCGCAGCGGCATCCCGGAGCAACCGCTCGCGGCGCAACAGTTCCGCCTCGAGGCTGACGAGTGCGCGCTCCGCAAGCCCCGCGTCGAGGTCGGTAACGACACCGACCGTGTGTGGCAGATCGACACATGCATCGAACGTGGACCCGCCCTTGTAGTCGACGAGCACGAACGTGAGATGCTCAGGACTCAGCCGCGACGCGAGACCGACGACGAGCGTGCGCAGCAGTTCGCTCTTGCCGGCGCCGGTCGTTCCGGCGATCAGGCCGTGCGGTCCGTCACGGACGAGGTCGACCTCGACCAACCCTTCGCGGGTACGGCCGATCGGGGTGGCCGGTCGGGGATCGTGCCCGCCCGCTCGCCATCGGGCAACGATCGCGGACGGCTCCATCGCCGCGGCGCCGTCGAGGTCGGCGATGCGCACGTCGGCCGGCAGCTCGCCGTGCGCGCCATCGTGGAACTCGGGGTCGACGAGTGGCGACATCGAACGGGCAACGCGATCGGCGGTGGGCTGGTCGATACCGGCGGTGCGGATGCGGGTCGTCCCGAGGTCGGCCGTACAGCTTCCACCCGCCCAGCGCGCCACGCCCCCCGGGCCGATCGTCAGCACACGCCGACAGATCGAGGGAACCGTGTCAGCCTCGTCGACGAGCACGAGGGCAGCGGCCGAGCGGTCGGTGAGGTAGCGCCGGAGTGTGCCGGTTCGCGATCTCAGGAGCGACGCCGCGTCGACCAGCACGAGGAGGCGCTGCTCGCCCTCGCGGTGCTCGTCGGTCGAGAGGCGGTCGATCTCATCGGCACGGACACAGGTCCGCTCACCACCGCTCGGCGCCATGTGCGGCAGCCACTCGCACCACCGCCACCGGTCTGGGTCACCGGTCACGACGCAGAGCTGCCAGTCGGCCGGCCCGGTCCAGGTGGCGAGCTGAACGACGATCGATCGCGTGAGCGCGACGAGCTGATCCCGGCGACCGTGCAGCGCAATCGACGATCCGGGTGCGAACGAGATCGGCACGGGGACGGAGTCGAGTCGACCGGCACGCTCGACGGCGAGCTGCAGATCGGTGGGCAGCGCCGACCTCTCGCCCGGCTCGATCGCGATGTCCCACGAGAGGTCGCCGTCGCCGATCACGGCGCTCACGACGCCCGCGCGGTCGACGCGACGGTTCCACAGCGGGCTCAGCTCGCCGACCTCGAACGGGTGGTCGTAGACCTCCAGCGTCGCGCTCACGGTCGGATACCGCTGCCGGTGATGCGCCTCGCGCGCCGCGCCCGCCGCCCGGGCGGCGGCGACGAAGTGATCGGACTCCGAACGTGCGCGTTCGTTCGCGCGCCGCTGTCGGCGCCGCGCGCCGACCACACCACCGATCCATGTCGCGAACGACGCGAGCGCGCCGATCAGCGCGAACAGGGCGAACATCGGCTGCCCCAGCAGCGTGGCGATCGCCACCGCTCCGCCGATGCCGACGCCCGCCCCGATCAGTCCGGTCGCCGGTGGCCTCGGGTGCTGCGCGGCGGTGGACGGAACGACGAGCGATGGGTCGACCCGGACGTCGTCGGGCGCCGGCGCTCGATCGACCACGCGCCGCCAGCGATCGCCGGAGGCGGCGCCGATCGTTCCCGAAGGACGCGCGACGGCCACACCGCAGCCCACCGCGACGATGCTCGAACCGATCTCGAGTTCGTCGCCGTCGCCGATCGGTTGGGCCGCAACGGTCGGCTCACCTCTCACACGAACCGGAACACGCCCCGTCAGTTGCGTAAAGGTGGCCCCGCCGCCGGTGTCCACCTCGATCACTCCGTGGTGTGGCTCGGCGTCGGCGACCGGCACGGTGCTGCCGACCGCCCTCCCCACACCGTGCCGCCCGGCCGCGAGTTGGTTCCACGAGGTGCACGCCGGCCCGCTCGTGACGGCGAACCACATGGTCTCCCCCAACCCGTCGGACGCTCGGGATGATGACGGCGACGATGATGCGCGAGGCGGGCTTGCCTCGGGCGGCTCGGACCCGAGTTCGAGCCGAGCCCCCATCCGGAGTTGCGGGATCTCGACGAGACGCCGATGCGACGCGATCGTCATACCGTCGATCACGAGATGACACCCGCGCGGGGCGCGGATCGCGCGGAGGAGGCCGGAGACCCGATCGTCGGCGGAGTGCGGATGGATGGTGACCCGCTCCCCGTTCGGGTCGACGACATCGAAGCTCGGGATTCCATCCAGGTGCGTGGCGTTCTGCTCCATGCCCGTGCAGTGGGCGATCACCGACCGTCGCCGGAAGCCGAGCGGATGCACGCTGGGAGGTCGGAATGATTCTCTGCTCTCACAGGTGCTCTGAGCTGGTGCTGTGAGTCGTGCCCTCACCGATCGAGAGGTCGCGCGCGGTCACGTTCCCCGGTCGCTGTGAGTCCGACGGTGAGGGCAGCGGTGAGGGGGCACCGTCAATGTCTCGACCATGAACCCGACCACCGACCTCATCGACCACCGATCCACGTTCCCCTTCCCGCGCTCCGCGCAGAGCGACCGCTCGCGGCACGATGCCGGGCACGGCACAACGCCCGGCGGCGCTCACGACACCACGTCCCGGTGCCGGCTGACCGCTCAACTCGACCGGGAGTGGCGACGGCTCCGGCGCGACGAGCGGGCCCTCCGCACCGCTCGCTCATGGGTCGGGACGATCTGTCCCGATGGAGCCCTCGCCTCGATCCTCGCCGATCTCGACGACCTCCACGATCTCGTCTCGGCCACCGACCGCGCCGCCGATCGACCCATCTCTCGGCCCGATCACCGGCCGAATCATCGGCCGGGACATCCACACGGGCATCGGCCCGGAGCTCGCAGCGGTGACGAGATCCTCCTCGAACTCGTCGCGCTGGCGCGTCACCAGCAGCTCGCCGGCCGCATCGTCCTGCAGCGGATCCTGCCGGGCCTGCTGTCACGGTCGAGCCGCTACAGCGAGTTCCAGGTCGGCCACCGAACCGCCGAGATCGTCGTCGCCTCGGCGTGGATGGCGATCCACGACTACGACCACGAACGGCGCCCGAGGCAGGTGGCCGCCGCCCTCATCTCCGACGCCGTGTTCTCGGCGTTCCGTCAGCCGCACCGAAGGCGGTC
>CBDUYD010000158.1:0-6847 GCA_965371355.1 uncultured Ilumatobacteraceae bacterium | reverse complement strand
ACTCCGTAGTGTTCACGATCTCACACCGCTGTAACTACGGTGGTGTCGGCACGGACCGTGGGTTCGAGACGTTGGGACGTCGAACGGAGGCAGAACGATGAGTGCTACAGCGGACATCGACCAGCGACTGGCCGACGAGATCGGATACGGGGGGACGCAGGCGGCCAATGTCGTCGGCATCACGTACCGTCAACTCGACTACTGGGCGAGGACCGACCTGATCCGGCCGTCGCTCAGCGATGCGAAGGGCAGTGGGAGCCGCCGACGGTATTCCTACAACGATCTCCTCGAACTGAAGGTGATCAAGAAGCTGCTCGATGCCGGGATCAAGCTCGAGCAGGTCCGCAACGTCTTCGAGTACCTCCGCGAGCACGTCGGGAGCGACATTGCCGCGGCGCACATCGTCATCGACGGCGGCAGCGTCGTGCTGTGCGAGGGCGACGAGTTGATCGATGTGCTGCAAAACGGCCAGGGTGTGCTCAACGTACTCTCGCTCGGCGGCGTACGCGAAGAGCTCGAGGCCGATCTCGCCCCGATCGAGGGGGACCAGGGGGATCTCGGCCCGCAGGCGCGCAGCATCGGATGACGCTTCGACGGTCACCGCTCGCCGACCGCCACCGTGCGCTCGGCGCGAACATGGTCGAGTTCGGCGGCTGGGAGATGCCGATCGCCTACAGGTCGGGCACGATCGCCGAACACATGGCCTGCCGCGACTCGGTCGCGATGTTCGACGTGTCGCACCTCGGAACCGTCCGCGTCGAGGGCCCCGCGGCGCTCGACACGCTGCAACGCACGCTGACCAACGATCTCACCAAGATCGCCCCGGGGCGCGCCCAGTACACCCATCTCCTCGATCCCGACGACGGCTCGGTCCTCGACGACATCATCGTGTGGTGGCACCCGCGCGGAGACGGTGAACCCGACGTGTTCGACGTCATGCCGAACGCCTCGAACACCGATCGCGTCACGTCGGCGATCGGGGGAGAGGTCACAACCGCCTCCCGGGCGGTCATCGCGGTCCAGGGACCGCTCGTCAACGAGCGCATCGAAGCTGTCTTCCCCGAGGCCGCAGCGGTCAAGCGGTTCCGCGTCGAGCACTGCACATGGCGCGGCATCGACTGCACCGTTGCCGGTACCGGCTACACCGGTGGGCGCGGACTCGAGATCTCGGTGCCTGCCGCCGACGCAGCGCTGCTGTGGAACGCACTCCTCGACTCCGGTATCACGCCGGCCGGACTCGGCGCCCGCGACACCCTGCGCCTCGAAGCGGGCCTGCCGCTCCACGGACACGAACTCGGACCTGGGATCACGTCCCTCCAGGCAGGTCTCGGGTGGGTCGTCGCGTGGGAAAAGCCCGAGTTCCAGGGCCGCGTGGCCGCACAGGCCGAACGCGAGCGCGGCCACGAGCGTCACCTGTTCGGCATCGAGACCGACGGCCGGCGACCTGCCCGCGCCGGCTGCGCCGTCTCGATCGACGGCAGTGTCGTCGGCGACGTGACGAGCGGCAACTTCTCACCGGTGCTCGGCCACGGGATCGCGCTCGCCTTCCTGCCACCCGACACGACCGAGGGGCAACAGGTAGAGGTCGACGTCCGGGGAAGGGCGTTGGCGGGTCACGTTGTTCGTCCCCCGTTCGTGTCCACGTAGACGATCGCCGACCCGCCGGCCGCCGAGCAGCCCGGACCAACGGATCCGGGCGCATTCGGTGCCGCACTGCGGAACGGATCACCCCCAGATGACCTCGACCGACCACTCCGGGCTCCCTACCGCTCGGCGCTCGCCGTAAGGTCGGTGGGATGAGCGACCAGACGACCGACCCGCCGCTGCGCTGGGGGATTCTCTCCACCGCAGCGATTGCAGCGAACCACGTCGTGCCCGCTCTGCAGGCCGCGCCAGATCACGAGGTGGTCGCGGTCGGATCGCGAGACCTCGCCCGGGCGACTGCGTGGGGCACCGAACGAGAAATCGCGACAGCGCACGGCTCGTACGACGAACTGCTCGCCGATCCGAACGTCGAGGCGATCTACAATCCGCTGCCGAACCATCTCCACGTCGACTGGTCGATCGCGGCGCTCGAGGCGGGCAAGCACGTGTTGTGCGAGAAGCCGCTCGGCCTCGACACCGCCGACGCCCTGCGGCTCCTCGAAGCAGCCGCCGACCATCCAGGTCTCGTCGTGATGGAGGCCTTCATGTACCGCTTCCATCCGCAGTGGATCGCCGCACGCAAGCTCGTCCGAGACGGACGAATCGGCGAATTGAACACGATCCAGACCTTCTTCAGCTACTTCAACGACGACCCGGCCAACGTCCGAAACGACGCCAGCATCGGTGGCGGCGCACTACTCGACATCGGCTGCTACCCGATCAGTCAAGCCCGCTTCCTGTTCGGCCGGGAACCCGAGCGCGTCCTCGGGCTGATCGCGCGCGACCCGTCGTTCGGGACCGACCGCATCACCTCGGGCATTCTCGACTTCGGTGACGGACGCAGCGCAACGTTCACGGTGTCGACCCAGCTCCACGCGCACCAACGGGCACAGATCGTCGGTAGCACCGGTCGAATCGAGGTCGACATCCCGGTGAACAGCCCCAAGGATCGTCCGACCGACCTGACCGTCGTCACCGATGGCGGGCGCAACGAGGTCCTCTCGTTCGGACCGGTGGATCAGTACGCCTGCCAAGCCGACGCCTTTCGTTCGGCGATCCGATCCGGGCAGCCGGCGCCCACGCCACTCGACGACGCGATCGCGAACATGGCCGTCATCGATGCCGTGTTCGCCAGCGCGGCCTCCGACACCTGGTGTGCGGTCTGAGGATCGATCGGCTGGGCCGCGGATGCCGCGGCGCTAGGCCAGCTCGGTGAGGAATCTGTCGAACGCCGCGCTGACCTCGGGGGCGAGCGCGACGAGGTGCTGCTCTGCGGGAAACGCGCCGGCGGCGACGTCAGCTCGAAACTCACCGAACGCAGCAACCGCCTCGCTGTGGAGTTCACGTCGCTTCGCGGCGAAGTCGCGGTAGACCTTGGCGTGCCGTGGCACGTGTCCCGCGTTCTCGCCGAGGATGTCGTCTGAGAACAGGTACTGGGTGTTGCAGCCCTGTCCCGATCCCATCGACATCGTGAGCATGGTCGTACGCCGGGTGAGTTCGGTTGCGATATGGGCCGGCACGACTTCGATCTCGACCGCGAACGCACCGGCATCCTCGAGCCTCTTGAGATCGCGATACAGCTGTGTCGCCTCGTCGAGCGTCTTGCCGATGGCACGGAAATTCGTCCACGTCGCGAGGTTCGGCACGAGCCCGATATGACCGACGACCGGTACACCTTCGGCGGCGAGCGCGGCGACCACACCGGTGCTGGCCGATGTGTAGATAGCACTCGCACCTTGGTCGAGCGAGTCGAATGCGGTGCGGATCGCTTCGGCTGGACTCGAGATCGACCCGTGCGGAATTCCGCACTGGACGAAGCAGCTGCCGGCCGCGGCAGCGATCGTAGGGAGGTTCGGTCCGACGTCGGTGCCGATGATGTCGATGCCTGCCTCAGCGCATGCGGAGGCCTCGTCGACCGACATCACATGCACTTGGGTCAGTTGGCGGACACCGCGGTTCTGAAGCAGGTCGTAGACGGTTGGCCGTTGCCGGCCGTCTATATCCTCTCTCGCGGTCATCGGATCTCGGCCGCCCGACGCTGAGCTCTGCGCAGCGCGTCGACATCGAAGCCTGGCTGTCTCGCGGCGGTGATTATCACCCTCTCGCGACGGCCGACCAGGCCGGCCGTCTGCACGATCTCGCCGCAGACGCTCTGGGGGATCACTACGGCACCGTGTTGGTCGGCATGGATCAGGTCGCCGTCGGACACGTGCATTCCAGCGACCGTCACCGGATTGGAATGGTCGACGACGTGGACGAAGGCGTGCGACGGCCCAACACGGTCGGCGAGCATCTGGAATCCCTCGGCGATGTCGGGCAGATCACGCACACTGCCATCGGTGATCACCATGTCGCATCCGAGACCCTTGTGGATGTTGCTGTTGACCTCACCCCAGAACGAGCCGTAGCCCGGCTCGTCGTCGAGATCATGAATGACCACGACGCTCGGCTTGGAACCCCGATCGATGTACTCGTAGTACGCGTCCCGAGCCGCGGCCTGGTCGGCGGGCGACCGGCCGGGCGCAGTTGCCCGGATCGTCGCCGTGCGGGCGATGCCGACCGTCGGGCCGAGTTCGGGCCGACTGCACACCAACGGCCTGGTCGTGTACCCGAAGCCCTGCCGCTCGGGAACCAGGATCTCCAGTGCATTGCACACCGTCGGTGTGTCGATCGACTTCAGTTCAGCGATGAGGTCATCGGTCACTTTGAACACGCAGGCATCGTACGGCGCCGAACCTCACCGGCTCCCGACTCAGGTCACCTCTTCGGCCGACGACGGGCCTGGGGCGGACTTCGCCTGCTTCGTCGTTGTCGTCTTCGAGGACGTCTTCTTCGCCGGCTTCGCTTTCGCTTTCGGCTTCGCTGTTGCGGATTTCGCTGTTGCCGAATTCGCTGTAGCGGACTTCTTCCGGGCTGCCCTCGTGCGAACCGTGGTGACCACCGTGTGCTCCTCGGACGACTGCGCGGGTTCGGAGGCCCCGTGAGTGCTGCGCTGATCACCCGATCTCGCGGCCACACCGGGCATCCGCAATCCGAAGAGCCCTCCGGCCGTCTCGGCCAGTTGGGTGAGCGGCGCGATCCTCGTCGACATGTCGACGAGGATGTCGGAGAACGTCGCGATCTGTTCGGGCAGTTGCTGGAACGCCGGGCTGTTCATCGTGTCGGCCAGCCGTGCGAGCCCGGGAGCAGCGGCCATCGCGGGTCCACTCACCACCTGCATCACCTCGTCGGCATTGTTGATCGCACGCGTGACCTGCGGGACCGCCGCCTTGATCGGTTCCTCGACTTCACCGAGGAGCACGTTCATCCGCTCGGCGGTCTCGTTGAGATTCTCCATCGTGCGGTTGAAGTTCTCGATGCCGTGCAGGAATTCGTCGACACCCGTGCGGAACTGCTCGATCGAGCGGACCGCCCCGGAGATCGGAGCGGCGAGCAGCGTGATCACGTCAGCGAGCGGATCTTGTTCTGGCATCACTTCAAGGTACCCGCGGCCGGGCCCGCGGCCGCGTACGCCTCGAGCGGTTCACAGGAACACACGAGGTTCCTGTCGCCGTAGGCGCCGTCGATCCTGGAGACCGGCGGGAAATACTTCGACACGCGCAGCGACGGGAGCGGAAACGCACCGAGCTCGCGCGAGTAGGGCCGGTCCCAGTCGCCCAGCAGCTCGTCGGCGGTGTGGGGCGCCCGCCGGAGCGGACTCTGCTCGAGCTCCCAC
This sequence comes from uncultured Ilumatobacteraceae bacterium, assembly GCA_965371355.1. Taxonomy (GTDB): domain Bacteria; phylum Actinomycetota; class Acidimicrobiia; order Acidimicrobiales; family Ilumatobacteraceae; genus JASJHI01. The sequence goes on along the minus strand of CBDUYD010000158.1, from coordinate 1,488 downwards.
ACGCCGTCCGCGACGCGGTCGATCTCGGAACGGATGGCGATCATCGCGTCGCAGAATCGGTCGAGCTCGCACAGGTCTTCACTCTCGGTCGGCTCGATCATCAACGTGCCCGCGACCGGGAAACTCATCGTCGGGGCGTGGAAGCCGTAGTCGATCAACCGCTTCGCGACATCGTCGACCGACACCCCCGTCGCCTTCGTGAGCCCACGCAGGTCGACGATGCACTCGTGGCCGACCCGGCCGTCGGCCCCCCGGTACAGGACGGGGAAGTGCGGATCGAGTCGATCGGCGACGTAGTTCGCCGAGAGGATCGCCACCTCGGTCGCCCGCGTGAGTCCACGGCCACCCATCATCTCGATGTACATCCACGAGATCGCGAGGATCCCCGCCGATCCGAAGCGTGCCGCCGAGACGGCGCCCGGCTCGGCGTTCGGGTCGAGGGGGTCGCCCGGCAGGAACGGGGTGAGATGGTCGCGTACCCCGATCGGCCCGACTCCGGGTCCTCCGCCACCGTGCGGGATACAGAACGTCTTGTGGAGGTTGAGGTGGCTCACGTCGGCCCCGAACCGACCGGGGCGCGCATGACCGACGAGCGCGTTGAGGTTCGCGCCGTCGACGTAGACCTGGCCGCCGGCGCCGTGGACCAACGCGCAGAGTTCGACAACACCTGCCTCGAAGACACCGTGCGTCGACGGGTAGGTGATCATGATCGCGCCGAGTCGGTCACCGGACGACTCGACGGCGCGACCGACATCGTCGAGGTCGACGTTGCCTCCATCGTCGCAGGCGACCACCACGACGTCATATCCCGCCATCACGGCGCTCGCCGCGTTGGTGCCGTGAGCGCTGGACGGAATCAGACAGACCGTGCGCTGCTCGTCGCCACGCGAGCGGTGGTACCCGCGAATCGCCAACAACCCTGCGAGTTCGCCCTGGCTGCCGGCATTCGGCTGCACCGTCACACGGTCGTAGCCGGTGATCACCGCCAACCGCCGCTCGAGATCGCTGATCAGTTCGAGATATCCCCGCGCCTGGTCGGTGGGCACGAACGGGTGAAGATCGGAGAGGTCGGGCCACGAGATCGGGAGCATCTCGCTCGTCGCATTGAGCTTCATCGTGCACGAGCCGAGCGGGATCATCGTGCGGTCGAGCGCGAGATCGCGATCGCTCAGGCGGCGCAGGTAGCGCAGCATCTCGTGCTCGCTGTGGTAGCGCTCGAAGACCGCCTGCGTGAGGAACTCGTCGTGGCGCCTCAGGATCGCGGGGATCCCTTCGGACGGCGTGTCGGAGTGGGGGAGCGGCGTGCCGCCGAGCGCGGTCACGATCGAGTCGACCGTCTCAGGTGTCGAGGTCTCGTCGAAGGTGATACCGACGCTGCGGTCGTCGACGCGGCGGATGTTGAATCCCGCCGCCAGCGCCGCAGCCACAGCCGCATCGGCGTCGTCGACGTCGATCGTCCCCACGTCGATCGTCCCCACGTCGATCGTC
>CBDUYD010000157.1:0-6864 GCA_965371355.1 uncultured Ilumatobacteraceae bacterium | reverse complement strand
ACTCTCGACGTCACAACGTTCGGTTGGCGACGCTATTGACGTCGAGACGTCGGTCGGCCGCGGCGCGAGGTGGGCGAACCGGCGGAATCGCGTCGATTCGGCGCCGGCTGGATTCGGCCCTGCAACGTCTCAAGCCTGGGCTGCGACGCTCCGGCCTGCGCGAACGTCGACGGTCGCTTGAAGCGCGGCGATGATCGCGAGTCCGACGAGGACGGCCTGGGCTGCGATCGGAAGCAGCCCGACGAAGAGCACCAGCAGAACCGCCGGAAGCCGCACGACGAAAGTTCTGACCCGAATGGCGGGTGTGGCCTCCGCTGCGAGCAGGATGCCGAGAGAGAGCAGGGCGACGGCGAGTGAACCGGCCAGGATCATGGCTTCGGCGGTTTCGAGCCGCTCGCCGAACTCGGTGAAGACCGCCACCTCGATGCCGACCCCGAGCGCGGTGATCGCCATGATCAGCGGGGCGTGCCCGTAGACCCACACGATCGGTCGGATCCCGCCGATGTTCTCGAGCGGACTCCCGGCGACCGTTTCGAAGTAGATCCACCACAGCGAGAACGACAGGGTCAGACCGATCGCCGCGAAGATTACTGCGGACGCGACCCAATGGGCGTGGGAAACGCCGATGACGACGGCGAGCACGGTCTCGCCGAGCACGATGATCGTGAAGAGCCCGAAGCGTTCGATGAGGTGGTGCATGTGGATCGGAACAGCGGCCCGTTGCTCCCGCGACGAGCGAAGCATGGACACCCCCACCTCGATACCCATCGCGACCACCCAGACCGCGAGCCTGGGCTTTCCATCGACGAACGCCGACGCGACCCAGATCGCGGCGGTGATCGACATGACGCCGACCATGCGATTGGCGAGGCCCGCATCATCCGGGATGGCCCTTCGAACACGCCAGTAGGAGACGGCCATCAGGAGACGGAACAGGGCGATCGAGATCGCGAACTGGATTGCTGCTTCTTCCGCGACGCCCGCTGCCATGCCCGCCACCGTCAGCATCTGGGCGAACGTGATCAGCCGCTGGCTGAGGTCGTCGGAGTCGAATCGGTTGGCGTAGAACGTCGCCGTGATCCATGAGAGCCAGACCGCTAGATAGACGACCGAGTAGACCGTCACCCTCCACCAGGTCACCTCCTCGAGCAGAAATGTGGCCAGCTGCGCTGCGGCAACGACGAAGATGAGGTCGAAGAAGAGCTCGATCCAGGTGGCCTGGCGATGACCGGGTTCGACGCCTCGAAGAACGGGCTGTTGCCAGATGCTGTTCGTGATGGTTCGAATCCTCCTTTTCGGCGGAGCCGCGAATGGTACCCAACGCCCGGGATGGGAGGCGCAGGCGGGTCTACAGGGACGAGCGTTGCAGTACGACCCAGGTGAACGACTGCGTGGTTCCCGAGGGCGTCATGTGCTCCTCGCTCTCATGTCCCAGAAGTGAGAACGACGGAGCGAAGTGTTCGGCAAGCTCATCGGCGGAGTATCGGCAGACCGGCAGGCCCGAGCAACTCGTGGGCCCGTCGTCGGCGAACGTCCCGAGAACCAGGGTTCCCCCACCGCGGATCGCGCCGGCGGCGATCGCGACGTACCGCTCCCTGGCCGCGCGGTCGGTGAGGAAGTGGAACACCGCTCGGTCATGCCACACGTCGTAGCTGCGCTCGGGTTCCCACATGAGCAGGTCCAGGTTCACCAAATCGACGCGTCGCGGCTCGTCGCCGAGCCTCGCGCGCACCCCCTCGAGGGCCCGCCGCGAGATGTCGACCAGTGTGATGTCGGCGAACCCTCGGGCGAGCAGACCGTCGACGAGCTCCGACGCCCCGGACCCGACATCGACCACCGACGAGGACGGCCCCTGTGCCGCAGCCTCGATCAGACGCAGTGACGTCTCCGGGTGAGGCTGGAACCAACTCAACTCGCTCGGCGGATGAGACTCGTAGATCTGGTCCCAGTGGTCGCCAGGCTCGGTCACCCGGCCAGAATGCGCCGGTACCTCCCGCCGGTCAAGGGCCGGGAGACCCTTTCTCCGAGCGGGGGACGCAACAGCCACGTCGGTGGAACCGAGCTACCACTCCGCTTCGTGTCATCCCTGGTCACGGCCGTATTCTCCCCACTCATGGCCATGCGATTGGACGCCTCCGACGAGTACATGCACGAGCTCGGCCCCGAGCCGAATTTCAACGAGAGCATGTACTTCAACCACTTCGACGCCGCTCAGGGTGTCGGCGGTTGGTTCCGCATCGGCAACCGGGCAAACGAGGGTCGAGCCGAGATGACCGTCTGCCTCTACCTCCCGGCCGATGGCGACGAGGAGGACGGTGGCGAGGATGCGCGTCAGGTGGGCTTCATGTTCAAGCGGCCCGAGATCGACGACAACGACGCGTTCGATGCCGCCGGGCTGACCTTCACGGTCGCAGAGCCATTCGAGGAGCTGCGCGTCGACTTCACCGGCAAGGTGCTCGTTCTCGACGAGCCCGAGCAGATGTCCGATCCGAAGCAGGCCTTCGCCGACAACCCGCTCGCCGAGGCCGAGGTCCACCTCACCTACACCGGCCAGGGGCGCCCGTCGATGTTCGGGGGCGAACCCGACGAACCGCACGAGAAGTCCGGAGAGGAGTTCGCCAAGGGCCACTACGAACAGCTCGTCCGGGCGACCGGATCCATCGGGGTCGGCGAACGGGAGTGGCAGATCGACGGGTTCGGACTCCGCGACCACTCGTGGGGTCCGCGCTACTGGCAGGCGCCGTGGTACTACCGGTGGCTGACCGCCGGGATCGATCGAGATTTCGGGTTCATGGCCAGCCGGGTCGCCAAGAGAGACGCCACGGGCTCACGCGGCGGGTTCGTGTGGGAGAACGGCGAGATGCACCTCTGCGACGACGTGGAGATAACCACATCGACCCGGGGTGACGAGCACTACCACGAGGCGATCGAGGGCACGCTGCGCTCGAGCCGGTCCGGTCGCGAGTGGCGGTTCAGCGGCGAGGTGATCAGCCTGATCCCGCTCCGCAACCGGCGGCGTACGCCCGACGGCGAGTGGCTCCAGACGAGGATCTCAGAGGCGTACACGAAGTGGACCGTCCACTCCGGGCCGTTCGAGGGCCGCGTCGGCTACGGGATGTCGGAGTACCTCGACCAGATCGTCGACGACGTCCCCGTCGGCCTCGACGGGTAACGGGCGCGCCGGTCAGCCGTCGGCGAGCCAACCGTCGATCAGCATCCTGGCGATCGAGATGCCCGGCGGAATCTGTGGCAGGTCGTCACGGCTGAACCATGCAGCGTCGGCGATCTCGGTCTCGTCGAGCACGATCTCACCATCGACGAAGTTGGCGCGGAAGCCGATCATCAGACTGTGCGGAAAGGGCCAGGGCTGACTGCCCATGTACTCGACCTCGTCGACGGTGACCCCGACCTCCTCGAGAACCTCTCGGACAACCGCACCCTCCAGGTTCTCGCCGGGCTCGACGAATCCGGCGAGACAGGAGTACATCGGGACGGGGAAGTTGACGCCGCGGGCGAGCAGCGCCTCCTGTTCGGGGCCTCGATACCCGCGGGTGACGAGGGTGATCATCGCCGGCGCCAGCCGTGGGTACGCGACGAGGTTGCAGGCCGGGCACGACATTGCGCGCTCGCCGGGAGACGGCGCGGTCGGCGTGCCGCAGCGGCCGCAGAAGCGGTGCGTGCGGGCCCACTCGACAACTTGCACGGCACGACCGGCGGCGATCCACTCGGCCTGCGACGAGCGGCCGAAGTAGCTGTACAGATCGAGCGCAGCACCGTAGGACGGATCGTCGACGTCGGCGGGCACGTCGACGGCCCACCAGACCTCGCCTTCGACGATGCCGACGACGTGTTGGATCCAGCCGTCACGGGCAGGGCGTTCGTCGACGAACACCGACGAGCCGATGACGTGGACGTACCTGTGAGCGCCGTCGTGATCGTCGGGAGCCGCGATCAGCGGCGCGTACAGATGGGAGGTGTTCGGCGGGAGCGACATCGCATTCATGCGTAGCACGCCCCGCCCGGAATGGTGGTGGCGTACGATCGCCGCCATGAGCGCCGACCCGCACCCGGACCTGCACCCCGATCTCGAGGTGCTCGCGCCGCTGCTCGGCGTGTGGCAGGGATCGGGCAACGGCGAGTATCCGACGATCGACGACTTCGCGTACCTCGAGTCGTGCACGATCGGTCACGTCGGCAAGCCGTTCCTCTCGTACTCTCAGCGGACCCGCGCCGAAGACGACGGCCGACCGCTCCACGCCGAGACCGGTTACGTGCGCGCACCGGAACCCGGTTCGATCGAGTTCGTGATCGCCCACCCGACGGGCATCACCGAGATCGGAGAGGGCACCATCGACGTGACGGGTGATGGTCTGATCATCGATCTGCGCTCGACGTCGATCGGTGCCTCGGCATCGGCGAAGGATGTGACCGCCGTCGAGCGGACCTTCGAACTGGCCGGCGATCGACTCTCGTACTCGCTGCGGATGGCGGCGGTCGGCCTTCCGCTGCAGCACCACCTCTCCGCCGTTCTGCATCGCACGAAGTGACGCCCGGCCGGGCCGACAACCCCTAGCGACCACCCGGCTGAGCGATCGGACCCTTGCCCACATAGGGTCCGTGGCATGTCGAACTCCAATGTTGTGATCATCGACGCCGTCCGCACACCGATCGGAAAGCGCGGCGGTGGGCTCTCCACCATGCACCCTGCCGAGGTGCTCTCCCAGGTCCAGCGGGCGATCATCGAGCGCACGGGTATCGACCCCGAGGAGGTCGGTCAGGTCGTCGGCGGATGCGTCAGCCAGGTCGGTGAGCAAGCGTTCAACGTCACGCGCACCGCGTGGCTCGCCGCCGGGCTGCCGATCAGCACCGCGGCCTCGACGATCGACACACAATGCGGATCGAGTCAGCAAGCGACCAATCTCGCCGCCTCGCTCGTCGGCTCGGGCGTCGTCGACGTCGCCATCGCCTGCGGCGTCGAGGTGATGAGCCGGATTCCGATCATGAGCAGCGGATCGAAGAAGCTCGGTCTCGGCATCCCGATGCCGAAGACGTACTTCGAGCGGTACGAGATGACGTCGCAGTTCGAGGGCGCCGAGCGGATCGCCGAGAAGTGGGACATCAGCCGCGCCGACACCGACGCCTTCGGACTCGCTTCGCAGGAGCGCGCGATCCGCGCGTGGGACGAGGACCGGTTCGCCGGTCAGTACGTCACGGTCGAGGCACCCGACCTCGATGATGACGGCAACCCGACCGCGACCACGCACCTCGTCGACCGGGACGAGGGTCTGCGCGAGACCAGCCTCGAGAAACTCGCCCCGCTCAAGGCTGTGGGCCGCGAGGACGGTGTCCACACCGCCGGCAACTCTTCGCAGATTTCCGATGGCGCGGCCGCCGTCCTGCTGATGACCGAGGAGAAGGCGGCCGAACTGGGCGTCACGCCGAGGGCGCGTGTGGTCGACACCTGCCTTGTCGGCGTCGACCCCGTGCTGATGCTCACCGGCCCGATCGACGCGACCGAGAAGCTGCTCGATCGCAACGACCTGAACATCGATGACATCGACGTGTTCGAGATCAATGAGGCCTTCGCATCGATCGTGCTCGCGTGGGCGCGTGCGACCGGCGCCGATCTCGAGAAGACCAATCCGAACGGCGGAGCGATCGCGCTCGGCCATCCGCTCGGCGCGACCGGCGCCCTCCTGACGACCAAGGCGCTCTATGAACTCGAGCGCACCGGGGGCCGCTACGGCCTGATCTCGATGTGCTGCGGGGGTGGCCTGGGGACGGGAACGATCATCGAACGCATCTGAGCGTCGGACCCAACCACCCACCCACCACCCACCACCACAACCCACCCGGTTCTCGGTCCGGAATCCGTCGGAATCGGACGGATTGGGGACCGAGAAGGGGTCACTGGCGACGATGCCCGATCATCCGGTGGAGTGCGGTGGGTCGCTCGATAGACAGGGACCGTGCGAGGTGTGGCGGCTGGTCGATCGATCGGTCTTGCGATAGTCGTCACGCTGAGCGCGTGTCGCGGTGGCGTACCGCGATCTACCGCTCCCGATCGATCACAAGCGCCGAATGACGCAAACGCGATCGTCGTCGAGGTGATCGATGGCGACACGATCACGGTCGAGATCGACGGCGACGTCGAGCGCGTCCGCCTGATCGGGATCGACACACCCGAGACCAAGCATCCGAGAAAGCCGATCGAGTGCTACGGCCCCGAGGCCAGCGATTTCACCGCATCGCTCTTGCCGATCGGAACCTCAATCCTGCTCGAGCGCGATCTCGTCGGTCGCGACGACTACGGCCGCCTCCTCGGTTACGTGCACCTGCCGGACTCGGATGTGTTCGTCAACCGCGAGATCATCCGCCGTGGTTACGCGCAGCCGATGACGATCGAGCCGAACAGCACCTACGCCGACGACTTCGCCGATGATGCGCGCGCAGCCGAGCGGGAGAACCTCGGAATCTGGGCCGAATGCGCCGGCTGATGCGCGGATAGCGTCGTGCCCGTGACCGCCACGACCAGTCTCGCCGAGCGGTTGGGCCACGGCCCCGACGACAAGCTGATCATCCTGTCGTGCGACGATCTCGGGTCATGCCATGCCGCCAATGTCGGTGTGTACGAGGCGCTCAGGCACGGTTCGGCGACGTGCGCGTCGCTGATGGTTCCGGCGCCGTGGGCCCGCCACGCCGCCGACGAGGCGACCGCCGATGACGACATCGGTGTCCACCTCACGCTCAATGCCGAACACGCCTGTTACCGATGGGGGCCGATCACCCAGGCACCGTCCCTCCTCTCCGGCGAGGTCGGCTTCCCGCGCACGCTCGAAGACCTGTGGGAGCACGCCGACCGCA
>CBDUYD010000156.1:0-6888 GCA_965371355.1 uncultured Ilumatobacteraceae bacterium | reverse complement strand
AATACGCCGCTCGCCTACCGCGTCGCCAGTCCATGGGACTTCTCGCAGCAGTTCACGGTCGCCCAGTTCGATGTTGCCGCCGGACAGCGAGGCCAACCATCGGTCGACTGGACCGCGATCATCTCCGGAGCCGACGGAGCAGACCACGATGTGCACGGACATGTCGAGATCCGGTGGTCGCGCGGCAAGCTTATCGGTTCACCTGAGGCCAAGGTCCATCTGGATACCGACCCCCACGACGTCCCCGGATACGACCCGATCCAGCCCTGATCTAGAGCGCCAGGCCTCCCCGGCCACAGGGCTCGTCGCGAAGGGTCGGCGCGAGGTGCCCGTAGATGCCGATCGTGATGGCAGATCGCCTAATCTCACCGGCGATGGTCGTCGACATGGAGCGCTGCCGGGAGGTGGCGCAGTACTTCGTCGACGGCGGACGGGTCGTGCCGGGGATGGTCGCCGGATCCGACGGTCGCATGCGCTCGCAGTGGTGGCCGCTCCCGGCCGCCGGCGATCGGGAGCTGCTCGCGTCATTGCTCGGCGACGACTCGGCGGAGGCGCACCGGGAGGTGGCCGAGACACTCGCCGAGGAGGTCGATCGCGAGGTGCGTGACCGGCTGATCAGCACCGCCACGACGGTGGTTGGTCGGCGGCCCGGACGGCGGACGGTGCCGCACGCGTGGGCATTGTCGCTGGCGACGGACGATCCGTGGATCGCCGCGTCCCATGACGAGGAAAGGGTTGCAGCGTTCGCCGCCGAGATCAACCGCTGGGTGTGCTCGGGGGCGGCGGTGGCCGGCAGCGCCCAACTCTGCGTCCGGGTGCTCGAGCCGAACGACAGTGACGAGGCGTGGCGCATCGACCTCCTCGCCCGCGATGTCGACGAGCCGAGCCTGATGGTGCCGCTCGAGGACGTGTGGGACGGAACGGCGCCGTTTGCCCCGGGAGCACTCGAGGAATTGCTCGGCGGGCTCGGTCGACTCGTGCGGCTCGCTCCCGAGCTTGCGTCCGTTCTGGATGCGCCGGTGCCGCAGGGCATCGAACTCGATGACCGCACCGTGCTGGAGATCGTTCGTGACCGCACCGCCGTCCTCGAGGACTCGGGAATCGCCGTGCTCCTGCCGTCGTGGTGGACCCGGGGCCGTCGATTGGGGTTGCGCGCCAAGACTTCGAAATCGGCCGACGACGGCGCGGTGACCGAAGCGGGGTTCTCGCTCGAGCAGATGGTGGCATTCACATGGGAGGCGGCGTTGGGCGATCGGCGGCTCACCAAGGCGGATCTGAGGGCCTTGGAAACGGCGGCGTCCGCCAAGCGCGCACTGGTGAGAGTGCGCGGCGAGTGGGTGCAGGTGGATCCGGGCGAGATCGAGGCGATCCTGCGAAACGTCGGCGCTCACGGTGAGGCGACCGGCGCCGAGCTGTTGCGGGCCGGCCTCGGGATCGACACGATGGCGGCGCCCGAAGACGTTGCCGTCGTGGGAGTGGTTGCGGCCGGTGCGCTCGGCGAGTTGCTCGACGAGGCCCTGCATTCGACCGTGCATCCGATACCGACTCCCGACGGTTTCGTCGGCCAACTCCGCGAATACCAGGAGCGAGGTGTCGGCTGGTTGACGTTCCTCGGCCGATTGGGCCTCGGGGCCTGTCTCGCCGATGACATGGGTCTCGGCAAGACGGCACAGCTGATCGCCACCGTGCTCGCCGATCGCGTCGACGGACCGACGTTGGTCGTGTGCCCCGTGTCGGTGATCGGCAACTGGGCGAACGAACTCGAACGGTTCGCCCCGGAGCTGTCGGTGCTCATCCACCACGGTCCCGACAGGAGCCGCGACGGGGAGTTTGCCGAGCTGGCCGCCGCACATGACGTGGTGCTGACCACGTACGCACTGGTTGCCCGCGACGTCGAGCAGCTTTCGGACACCGTGTTCGCCCGGCTGGTGCTCGATGAGGCGCAGCAGGTCAAGAACCACGGCACTGCCCAGGCCAGGGCCGTCGCCCGGCTGCGTGCGGGCCGGCGGATCGCGCTCACCGGCACACCGGTCGAGAACCGTCTGTCCGACCTGTGGTCGCTGATGCACGTGCTGAATCCCGAACTGCTCGGCTCGATACGTTCGTTCAAGGAGCGGTTCGCCCGTCCGATCGAGCGTGATCACGATCCAGACGCCACAGCGTTGCTGCGTCGCATCACCACTCCGTTCGTGCTGCGGAGATTGAAGACCGACCGCTCGATCATCGACGATCTCCCCGACAAGATCGAGCAGACCGAGCGATGCCCGCTGACCAGGGAGCAGGCGACCCTCTACCAGGCGGTGGTCGCCGATCTGCTCGAGGTGGCCGAGGGGGCCGACGGGATCGAGCGCCGCGGACTGGTCCTGGCGGGCATCACCAAGTTGAAGCAGGTCTGCAACCACCCTGCCCACCTGCTCGGCGACGGCTCGCCGCTGCCGCATCGTTCCGGCAAGCTGACCCGCGTCGAGGAGTTGCTCGACGAGATACTCGTCGCCGGCGACAAGGTTCTGTGCTTCACCCAGTACACCCAGTGGGGTGAGCTGGTGCGCGCCCACCTGACGCGGCGCTACGGCATCGAGCCGCTCTGGCTGCACGGCGGCGTCACGCGGCGCGGCCGAGACAAGGTGGTCGCCCGATTCGCCGAGCCGGACGGCCCGCCGATCTTCCTGCTGTCGTTGAAGGCGGGCGGCACGGGGCTCAACCTCACGCCGGCCGCTCACGTGATCCATCTCGATCGCTGGTGGAACCCGGCGGTCGAGGATCAGGCCACCGATCGGGCCTACCGCATCGGTCAGCACCGTACCGTGCACGTCCACAAGCTCGTGTCGGCGGGCACGATAGAGGAGCGGATCGACACGATGATCACGAACAAGCGGGCGCTCGCGGATCGCGTGGTCGGCGCGGGCGAGCAATGGCTCACCGAGCTGTCGACCGACGAACTCCGCGACGTGATCGAACTGCGCTCCTCGGAGGTCGACCGATGACCAGACGGCGGTGGGACAACCGGTGGCAGAATTTCCCGGCGTCGAAACCACTTCCCGTCGAGGACGGGATGAGCACCAGCAAGCGCCGCGGGCAGATGGCCGACACGTGGTGGTCGAAGCGGTTCATCGACGTCCTCGATTCGTACGGGCTGGGCGCACGAATGCAGCGCGGCCGCCGGTACGCGCGCAGCGGTCAGGTCATGTCGCTCGATGTCACCCCGGGGTTGATCGCCGCCCAGGTGCAGGGGTCTCGTCGAACGCCGTATCTGGTCACCGTCCAGTCTCCGCAGCCGTCGGCCCTGCAGTGGAGCAAGGTCGACGATGCCTTCGCCGCGAGGGTGGGTTTCGCTGCCCAACTTTTGGCGGGCGAGGTTCCGACCGAACTCGAGGGCGTGTTCAGCGAGGCGGGGGTCGCATTGTTCGCGGCGACGTGGGGTGATCTGCAGGCGAACTGCAACTGCCCCGACTGGGAGAACCCGTGCAAGCACATCGCGGCGGTGCTGTACGTGTACGCCGACCGACTCGATACCGATCCATGGCTGTTGCTGCTGTGGCGTGGCCGCACCCGCGACGAGGTATTGGGCCACCTTCGCGCGGGCCCGGCGACGGACGGCCCCGACGGCTCCGACAACCCGGTGGCGCCCTGGTGGCCACTCGTGCCGGGCCGGACGCGAGGGGAAGTGGCGCGCTCGGAGGAGAATCCGGCCGCGCCGCCGCTCGTGTTCGTCGAGGCGGTGCCGGCCGCCGATCCGCCGACACCGGCTGCGCGTGTCCTGTCGCGGATGGAATCGCTCGAAGCCGAGGTCGGCGGGATCCCGTTGACCGATCTGTTGGAGGGCGCGTACGAGACACTCACCGATCCGGCCGCGAGTCAGCCCTCCTGGGTCCAGAGCTGAACCAGCTCGGAGCACGATCCAGGCGCCTACGATCCGAGCTGATCCTCCAGCGTTGCGGTGGAGCAGTCGAGCAGGTCGCCGCCGATCCTGGCCTCGCAGTCCGCCGCCAGGACGGTGAGCGCACCGCGCGTGTCGACCGTGGTGTTGATCAGTCGGACCGTGCCGCTGTGCTCGGACGCCAGGATGTGAATCGTGGCGTCGAGATCGGTCGACAGCAGACTGGAACCGACCAGCCGGATGTCACCGCCTTCGTTGGCCCCGTCGCGTGTCCCGGCCACCCGCAGACCGATTCCCTGGGCTGTGACGAGGTCGGTCGCCTCGATCTGTAGGGAGTCATCGACGTCGTTGAGTTCGACGAGCAAGGCATCGACGTCGATCTCGACGCGCTGCAGCTTGATCCTGTTGGCCGAGGGATCGGTGTCCCGGTCGTGGATGTTGAGGATTCCGCCGGTTATCACCACATTGTTCAGCTGGATCCCGGCACCCTGTTCGAGGTGCAGAACGCAGTCGGGGAGTTCGACGGTGGTGTTCGCATCGCGGAGATCGCGGTCGATGACAGCGATCCCCGGGCCCTCGGTGCTCTCCGCGCACGCGGCCGCGACATCGTCGAGGTCCATCTTGGGTCCGGTCTTGGCCTGGACGACAAACGGTGACTCGTTCGCAGGGGCGTCTTCGGTCACGACAGTCTGGGTTTGGCCGCAGCCGACGAGGATCAGACCGCCGATCACCACACTCATCGGCAAGCGGTGGGTCCGGCGCCCGCTCGGGCGGTCAGCGCGCGAAGTTCGCATCGGCCGGGTCTGGAAGATGCGCATCATGACAATACCTCCAGGATCGCGTTTGCCTGGGCCTCGGTGCCGTCGGCGTTCGGATGAGGGTCGAACCGCTGTTGGACCTCCTTCTGCGAGGCACCGGTGTCGACCGGCGGCCAACCGAAGTCGAAGTCGACGGCGGTGAGCGCACCGATCGTCTCGCAGTCGCTGCCGAAGACGTAGCTGTCCTCCGCTCCTGCTCCGTGCCCGTCGAACGGTTCCTTGAAATCGGCCACGGTGAACCCGTGGCTCACGGCTCGCTGCTCGAGTTCGGTGTTGATTGCCGAGGTGATGATGTCGCCGATCGAATGGATGAGCGAGCACGATCGATCGGGAAAGAACCGCACATGTTTGCTGTCGTTGAACGGGTTGAAGTACTCGGTGATCACCACCGTCGCCCCGTTGGCGTCTGCGGCGTCGAGCGCATCGAACATGTCGTCGAGATCAGCGGCGAGGGCGGGATCGGTCGCCCTCGCCTCGGCCGCCTCCCGGCAGGCGTCTTCGCGCACGACGATGTCGTAGTCGTAGAACTGGCCCAGGAACGTCTTCTGTTCGAGGCCGACGCACTGGCCGAGCCAATGTTGCACGTCGGAGAACTTCATGTCGTTGGCGCCGAGCGACACCGTCACGAGCGCGTTCGCGCGCTGCGCTGTCGTCAGCTGAGGCTCCCACTCGCCCTCCTTGTTTTCCCCGAGGTCGAACGCCTCGACCAGCTCGCCGACCGTGTAACCCCAGATGCCCTTGCGTTCGAGGTCGTCGAAGCGGGCGTCGGCGGCCGCGATCCGTTCCGGATAGGGCGTAGCCGGGGGGTCGCCCACACATCCGTACGGCCAATCCTCCTGGTTCTCCACGCACGTCTTCACCGAGAAGCCCGTCGTCGTCGAGTCTCCGATGGCGACGTACTCGACCTCGTCACCCGACGACGGGGTCCACGTCACAGTTGCCCCCTCGACGTCGAGCGCGGCGAACATGAAGTTGTCGTCCGCGGACGGATTCGTGGTTGTCAGTTCGAGCAGCGTTACACCGCTCTCGGTGATGAACGATGTCAGGTCGTACAGCTCGTCGTCACATCGTGGGCAGCTCGTCTGATAACCCCGAGCGAACGGGTCGACCGGGTTCGCTGCGACGTCATCGAGCCCACCGACGGTGATGAGCGCACCGTTCGCGCCCGCGCCGTCGTCCTGGCCGCCAGCGGAAGATGTGAGCCTGACACCGTTGACGTCGATCGTCGAGTCCTGGCCGGTCGGCTGATAGCCGAAGCTGATGCCCACGCCGAGGGTGGCGCGCACGTCGGCGAGCGGGACCTCCGGCAGGCGCACGAGGCGGATGCGATCGCCGGTCACCTGTTGTGCGCCGTAGGCGAGTACGACCGCCCGGTCGCGCACCGCTGTGGGATCGTCGAAGATGACGGCGAGGATCGCACCATCGATCTGGAAGGTGTTCGCGATCTCCTCGACGTGGATGCTCACCCGGCCGGGCTGAGCAGCATCGAGCTTCGACGCGACGAGTGTCGTCACGTCTGCCCAGACGTTGACCGATGAGATCCCGTTCAGCATGGTGCGTGTGTCGTCCCAGACGACTGGCTGACCGTCGAGCTCGATGTCGCCGTCGACCGGTTCGTACCCGCTGAAGCCGGTCGAGGCCGCTACGAGGAATGCGCGGCGGACGGTCCCTCCGACGGGCTTGTCGACCTCGACGTCGGCGCCCGAAGCCCGATTGGTGCCGATCGCGTCGGTCGAGAGGCTGATGCGTCCGGAGTCCGAGAAGATCGGAGCGACCGGCTCGGCCGGCTGGGCGGCGAGCCTGGATGCCCGAAGCAACGGCGCAGTGCCGGGTTCCGGCGCCGGTTCTTGCTGGGCCGCGGCGGGGGTGAATCCGGCGGCGACGAGTCCGAGCACTCCGACGACGACGATCAATGTCCGCCTCATGTCAATCCTCCCGAATCAGCGTTCGGAACCCCTCCGAACAGTATCGGCGCACGGTAGGCGATCGCCGTTGCACGATCAAGCGGTGAGGCTCGGTGAGCGTCGCTCCACCGCTCCCCATCGAGCACCGGCTCGGCCGGTGAGGCCATTCGTGACATGACAACCCAGGTTGCGCGCGTGGCAACCCAGGTTGTCGAGGGCGGCGGAGCGGGCCTGGGACCGGCGCCCGGACAACGCGTAGTGTTGGTGTCGACGAGGAGAGGAACACACC
>CBDUYD010000155.1:0-6890 GCA_965371355.1 uncultured Ilumatobacteraceae bacterium | reverse complement strand
TGGTTCGTGTTCCAGGTCATCGCGCAGGCGACCCTTCTCGAGTGGCTCGGCGACCGGATCGACAACGTCACCAACCAGAACTCCGCCGGCGTCCCCTTCCCCTCCCGAAACATGTACGGATCTTCCCGCTGAGCGCGATCCTGCGCACAAATTTCGGCGATCTTCCCGTTCTGTGTACGGATCTTCCCGCTGAGCGCGATCCTGCGTACAAGTTTCGGAATCGAGGGGGCGCGGGCGGGAGCGGTGCCGCGAGTTCGGGAGGGGTCAGGCGCCGTCGTGGACCCAGACCGGGGTATCGAGCGGCATGATGCCGGCGTCCCAGATCCAGTCCATCGCGGGAACACTCACGCGAACGCAACCGTGCGAGGCGGGGTAGTTCGGGATGCTGTTCGAGCCGTGCACGGCCACGCCACCGACAAAGTACTTGGGCCGGTAGATCTCGCCCAGGTCACCCTCCCACCAGCCCTCTTCGCGCTGGCGGTTGACGTCGTGGAGACCGCTCGGTGTGAGCGACACGCCCGAGATCGTCTCGCCGGGGGTGTTCTGGTCGGGCTCGGTGTACGACTCGCCGTTGCCGGTGGAGGTGTTGAGGATGTACTCGGTGCGGCCGTCGATCACGAAGAACAGCAGTTGCTTGCCCTTGTCGATCTCGACCAGGGTGCCGGAGTTGGCGCGGGCGTGGGGCCGCAGCTCCATGGTCGACATCGCGTCGGCGGTCTGCTGATCGACGCTTCCGCTGGAGTCGAAGCCCATGTACTTCTGGAACGCCATCACCGCCTGGCGGGTCGTGAGCCCGTACGAGCCGTCGACACCGGCGATCCAGAATCCGAGCTCGAGCAGTCGTTGCTGCACGCGGGACGTCTCGCCACCGCTGTTCGAGCCGACCGCGCCGAGTGGCGGATCGACCGCGGCGACCGTGACGACGCTCGGGGGCAGCGTCGAGGTCGTGGTGGTGCTCGTAGTCGTGGTCGGCTCGACCGTTGTGGTCGGCGCGAGCGTGGTGGTGGGAGGAACCGTGGTGGTCGGGGCGACCGAAGTCGGCACCGCCGATGTCTCGGGAGCCGCTGCGGCACCTTCACCGGCACCTTCACCGCTACCGCTCGACATCGCGGACGAGCAGCCGACGATGGCGACGGTGCCGAATACGACACCGAACGCAATCTTGGCCTTCGCGCGCGATCTCACCTCCATGGGGCGAGAGTGTAATCGTACGTTTCGTACCGTCAACGGCATCCTCCGAGGAGTTGTCCAGTCGTTTTCCGGTTGCGCGCAGCCCGATATCGGGGCGTCAGCGCAGGTCAGGGGCCAAAACGACGCCGTTCGGAACGCTTTTCGGGTCGAAGCGTTCGAGCAGGGTCCGTGCCGTCACCTCCTCGCCGGCCTCAGCGAGATCCAGCGATTCCCCGATCCACGAGATCACCTCCGACGGGCCGCGGCCGAGGTCCGCGAGTTCCACGATCGTCACCGCGCCGTGCCGTTTGGCGAGACGCTCACCGTCGGCTCCCACCACCAACGGCACGTGAACGTAGGCCGGCTGGTCGTAGCCCAGATGACGTTGCAACAGGATCTGCCGCGGGGTCGAGGGGAGCAGGTCGTCGCCTCGAACGACCTCGGTGACACCCTGCTCGCCGTCGTCGACGACCACCGCCAGGTTGTACGCGGGCACACCGTCGTTGCGGCGGAGTACGACATCATCGACGCCGCCCGAGTACTCACCGTGGATCCGATCGACGAACTCGATGCGCTCTCCGCTCGTTCGCAGCCGCAGGGCGGATGGCCGCCCAGCCACTCGACGCTCGGCGCGATCGACGTCGGTGAGCGCACGACAAGTGCCCGGATACGCGCCGGGCGGATCATGTGGCGCGAGGGGGCTCGCTTCGATCTCGCGTGCGATCTCGCGGCGCGTGCAGTAGCACTCGTACACCAGATCTCGCGCGGCCAGTCGGCCGATCGCGGTGTCGTAGAGGGCGAACCGTTCGCTCTGTCGACTCACCTCGCCGTCCCAGTCGAGTCCCAGGGCGGCGAGGTCGGCGAGCTGTCGCTGCTCGGCTTCCCGGCTCGCCTTGATCCGATCGAGATCCTCCACCCGCAGGATGAATCCGCGACCGGCGTGCCGCGCGAAGAGCCAGGCAACGACCGCTGTGCGCAGGTTGCCGAGGTGCAGATCGCCGGTCGGCGAGGGTGCGAATCGCCCGCTCATGCCGACCATCTTGCCCAGAGTTCGCGGCGGAAGGCCTGATCGCGGCCACCTCCATCCCGTATGGTCGGGGAATGGTGTGCGACTCCTGCGGCGCCGAGCTCGCCGACCACGACGATCGATGCCCGGCCTGTGACGCGCCGGTCGCCGCCCGTGCGCTCCCGCCGCCGACGATGGCCGCAAGGGCGTCCGACTCGACCGAGATCGTGATCAGCGCTCCCGAGCCGATCGAATTCGACGAGGATCTCTTCGAACCGACGCCGATGCCACCTCCCCCGCCCGCCGACGGACGGCCGGCGGCGACTCCCGCCGCGAGTCCTGTCACCGCGGCAACCGAGACGACCGGAGCTACCGCGACAGCAACGACGGCGGCGACTGCGACAACGGCGACACTCGACCGCACGATGGTGCAGCCCACCGCAACAGGGGTGGCGGTCTTCGACGGGCACGCCGACATCGCCGAACACCCGCCCGAACGCGATCCGTTCAAGGTCCGGCTCGTGTTCATCCTCGCGTTCTTCGGTGGCATCGCCGCGGCACTCGTGCCCGCCGCCAACATCATCGACATCCGCACGACCCGTCCGGTCGACGGCATCCCCATCGGAGTCGTCAGGCTGGAGGACATCGCATCGAACCTCGCCGTCGCCTCGTTCGTCGGGGTCGGCGCAATGGTGCTCGGCGGCCTTATCGCCTGCTGGGGCCTCAGGTGGGCCGGGGGGATGGCGGGCGGCGCGGGCCTCGCCCTCGTCGGGTGGTCGGGACTCGTGATCGGCCTGATCGAGGCGCGCATCGAGGCGGCCGAGGAGGTCACGCGAACCTCACCGCTCGGTTTCACCCTCGAGGTCACGCGCGACCTCGGCTACTGGCTCATCGTGACCGTCGCCGCGATCGGCCTGCTCGTCTTCATCGCCTCGCTCCGGCTCTCGCGCACCGCCGGGCGGCCCGGGTTCAATCCCTGGATCGCCGCGGTCGGGGCGGTCTCGGCACTCGTGCTCGCAGCAGGGCCGCTGCTCCCCGTCAACGGTGCCTCGTTCAACGACAACTTCCGCTCGGGATCGGCGGGCGAGGCCCTCCCGATCGCCTTCTTCGCCGGACGGATCGGTCAGGTCGCACTGATCGGCGCGATGGGCGCGATCGGATTCCTCCTCGTGCGCTGGTTCGGTCTCGGGCTGGCCGCGGGATCGGTGAGCGTCGCGACATGGATGTGGTTCAGCTCGCTCGCCGAGCTCGGTGAGTCACCGATCGGCATCGCAGGCCGCAATCCCGGAGCGGTCGACACCACCCCCCACGCGGTCACCACGGTCGGGATGGTGCTCACGCTCTCGATGTTGCTCGCCGCTGCAATCGCCGCGTCGGTGCAGCACAGGCGCGTCTACCACCGCTGACGACCGTCCACGAAACCGACCAACGCGAACGACCGCGGTCACGACCGTTCGGGGGTCACGACCGTTCGGTGTTGTCGCGGATGCGCTGGTTGAGTGTGGCGAGCACCTGCGCCTCGACCGAGGGGTGAGCGGCGAGGAACTTCTTGAACTCGTCGATCCCGAACTCGACGAGGATCATGTCGACGGCGGCGACGACGGTTGCGTTGCGCGGTCGGTGCTCGATCACGGCCATCTCGCCGACGACCGAGCCGGGCCCGATCGTCGCCACCCAGTCGCTGCCGATGTAGACGTCGGCGTGGCCGGTGGCGATCACATAGCAGGAGAGCCCGTACCGGCCCTGCTCGACGAACGCAGTACCAGCGCTCACCTCGCGACGGTGGCCCAACTTCGCGACGGTCTCGAGCTCCGAGGGTCCAAAGTCGCGGAAAAAGGAGACTTCACCCAGCAGTGCGGGATCGACCCGGTCATCCTTGTGGAACATGTGGTGACCTCCGTAGGTGTCGGGGGCAAAGGTGTCGGGGGATTCGGGTCACAGCGCGGACGACTTCACCGCGGCACGGTGTTGCAGCCAGTCGCCGATCTGGTTGAGCGACAGCACGGTCAAGGTGAGGGCCGTCGCCGGCCAGAACACCGGCATGATCGTTTGGCGGATGTCGCGGCGCGCCTCGTTGATCATGTTTCCCCACGTCGGTTCGGGCAACTGCACGCTGAGCCCGAGGAACGACAACGTGCCCTCGAGGACGATCACGAATCCGGCCTGTACCAGCGCGTAGGCGAGCAGTACGGGCAACACGTTCGGCACGATCTCGCGGAAGAGGATCGTCATCTTCTTCGTGCCGATCGCCTGAGCCGCTTGGATGAACTCGCGGTTCGATACGGCGAGCGCGTTGGCGCGCGCGATCCGGGTGTATGCGGGAATCGACAGGATGCCGATCACCAAGCTGATCACCGCCAGGCTGCGCACCTCCCAGATCGACACGAGGGCGAGCAACAGCACGAGCGCCGGGAACGCGAGGATGACATCCATCAGCGCCATGATCGCGGTCTCACGCCGACCCTTGACGTACCCGACGAAGGCTCCGAGCAGACCGCCGACGACGATGCCGAACATCGCCGCCGTCAGTGCCACCACCAGGGAGACCCAGGCGCCATTGAGAATGCGCGAGAACGTGTCGCGGGCGAGCACGTCGGTGCCCAACCAGTGCGCCTTGGACGGTGACTCGATCGGAGATGTGGTGCCGAAGAGGTTGCCCTGGAAGTACGGATCCTGAATCAACGGCAGGGCGTCGTCGAAGCGGTTGTTGAGCTTCGCGTAGATCGACCCGAACACGATGAACGAGATCCAGAACAGCGACAACTTCGCGCTCCACGGGGCGGTTCGAATGGCACCGAAGAACCCGTGGCCACGGTCCTTCATCGGTTCCGCGGTCTGCGCTGTGTGCGCCGCCATGTCCGCGGCGGCCGTCATGGGTCCTGTGTCTGCCATGCCTCAGGCCTTCCTGATCCTCGGGTCGACGACGAGATAGAGCAGATCGACAACCGTGTTGATGATCACGTACATCGCGGCGATGAACACGGTGATCCCCTGGATCACGATGATGTCGCGCTGGTTGATGGCACTGATCAAGCGGCTGCCGAGGCCTGGGAGCGCGAACAGCTGCTCGATGACGACCGTGCCACCGAGGAGGGCACCGAAGGTGAGCCCGATCACGGTCATCAGGCTCATCGAGCTCGGCCGCAGGGCGTGGCGGAACAGGATGTAGGAGTTCTTGAGGCCCTTCGCCCTGGCCGACAGGACGTAGTCCTCCTTGAGCACACCGATCATGTCGGAGCGCAACAGTCTTGCGTAGATCGCGAGCGGTGCCAGCGCCAGCGCCATCGATGGCAGGAAAGCCGTCCTGAAGTTCTCCCACGGCCCCTTGTCGGTTATTCGACTCCATCCGGTCGACGGGAACAGCTGGAACTGGACCGTGAACAACCAGATCAGGAAGATTCCGACGATGAAGTTGGGGATCGACAGTGCGAACACCACGGCGGCCGATGAGGTCTTGTCGGCCATCGTGCCCTCGCGGTACGCGCCGAGGATGCCGATCGGAATCGCGAACACGAGTGCGATCATCGTCGCCATCACCGCGAGTTCGAGGGTGATGGGCAGTCGGTCCTGGATTATCTCGCTCACCGGTTGGTCGGTGACGAACGACGTGCCGAGGTCGCCCGTGAGCGCGCTGCCCAACCAGTCGAGGTACTGCTGCCAGACGGGATCGTCGAGGCCGAGATCAGCACGGATCTGAGCGACGATCTCGGGGGTCCGCGGCGCGTCGGGCGGCAACAGCGTGTTGACCGGGTCGCCGGGCAGCAGCTTGACCATCATGAACGTGATGAACGACACCGCCAGGAGGGTCGCGGCGAGCCGCAGCAGTCGCAGCAGCAACAGCTTGGTCATCCTCGAGCCCTCCTCGTTGGTGATGCGGCTATGAAATCAAGTGTTTGAAATCAAGTGTTTCGGTATCGACGGCGACTCGCCGGGCCGAGGCGGATACGGCCCGGCGGGTCGACATCGAGATATTGGTCAGCTACCGATCAACCCTCGATCGAGACCTGACCCCATCGGCCCTCAGCTGATGGGTGTCCGATGCCGAGCGTGCCGTCGGGCAGCACCCAGCTGTTCAAGCCGATGATGCCGGCCTCGGTGGCGAGCATCGTCGCCGTGTGTCCCGAGTACCAGAGCATCGCTTGTTCCGCGGCCTCGAGCATGACCGCTTCGTAGAGCGCGTAGCGCTCGTCGAAATCGTCGGTGGAGGTCGCCGCGATCAGGTTGTCGAACATCTCCGAGGAGAAGTAGTTGTGGAAGTTGAGCGGCGACACCAGGGTCGGGTCGAGGCCATTGGCCTCGGCGACAGCAGGACTCGACGGCGCGAAGTTCTGGTTGAGTGAGAGCGACGGATCGAGCTCGTCCGACCAGCGCCAGCAGTGCGCTCCGTGCGTACCGGAGAAGTCCGGAGGTGCACCGAGTGCGTTGTTGATGTGCGTCTGCTGGTCGAAGTTGGTGAGCGACACGTTGACGAGGCCCGACTGCGACCACAGTTGCTCGAGCACCTGCATCGCGGCGATCAGCGTCGGATCGGGCGGGCAGGAGAGCTCGATGTCGATCGACTCACCCGGTGCCTTGCCGTCCGACCGCGCCGGGTCGTCGATGTAGCCCTGGAGCGTGGCCTGCCCGGCTTCGTAGTCGAACGACGGGTAGGCGTCGGCAACGGCCTGCGACCACCAGGGTGAATCGGGGCTGAACCACTGCGTGCCCGGGAACG
>CBDUYD010000154.1:0-6922 GCA_965371355.1 uncultured Ilumatobacteraceae bacterium | reverse complement strand
TGCCTGGAACGCGGGACCATCCGGGTCGACGCCGGACTCGAGCAGCGCACCGATGTCGGCGAGCGGATTGCCGTCGCCATCGGGCAGGTCGGCCGCGAACATCGACTTCGCCATCCCGAAGTTCGAGGGATCACCCATCGCGTCAACGACCGTGTCGCTCGACTCGTACGCCCGAGCGACGAGCGCCGCCGCGCGATCGACACCGCCGACCAGCCGCTCCCTTGCACCCATGTGTACGAAGAAGTCGGCCACGGCCGAACACATCTCGGCGCCGGCCTCGGGCGGTGCGGAGTACTTGCGCGGCAACCAATCGATCAGGAACTCGTCGACATCTGCGAGCGACCAGTCGTCGAGTTGCCCGCTCGAGTAGTTCCAACGCCAGTCGAGAAGCACCGAGATCGACCCGGCGATTTCCGCGCTGTCGTCTTCTCTCCGCCCGTCATTGCGAAGGGCCTGCTCGATCTCGTCGAGCAGTTCGTCGCGCGTCTCGAAGAACTGTTCCTCGTCGTCCTCGCCGAAGGTCAATCTCACCCCGGTGATCCTGCCACCCGGCGAGGCTCGCGTGAAACCCGGTCACCAGGGGAGCGTGCCCGTAGACACCCGTACCGGTCGCGGGACGCGACGGTCTGGCCCACGCGGCGCGCTCGTCACGATCTCATCGACGATCCAGGCGGAGGACGGGCTGACCGTTGCCGGACGGGCTGACACAGCCCGCCGCTCCCGGGATTCATAAATCAAGGATTCACGTCCCCGCCCGGCGACCGCCTGTGGGCGTTCCCCGGGGTCGCTGAATGAGCGCCCGCTCGGTGCAGCCCTGAGGAATGATGTCGTCGTGAACGCGTCGAAGCTGTCGATTCTCGAGCGTCCCGTGTATGGGGTCGCCGAGGCCGCCGGCCTGCTGGGTCTGCGGTCTGATCGGGCGCGCGCGTGGCTCGGCGGATATGAGCGAGGCGGAGTGCGCTACGCCCCGGTAATTCGACCGGATCAGACGGGCGATGAAATCGTGACGTGGGGGGAGTTCGTGGAACTCGGGTACCTGCGCGAGTACCGCCGCAAGGGAGTACCACTCCAGCGACTGCGGCCCGTGATCGACGAGCTCCGACGTGAACTCGCAACGCCGTACCCCCTCGCTACCGCGAAGCCGTACGTGTATGACAAGGAACTCGTCCTCGAACTCCAGGAGAAGACCGACCTGCCGCAGGCGATCGCGATCGTGATCCGCTCCGGGCAGGAGATCCTGATGACCCCGGAGACCAACCGATTCTTCAAGAAGGTGGAGTTTGATCGCGGGGCTTCCGGCGACGCGCTGAGGTTGCGCCCTGCCGGCCCAGCCTCGCCCGTGCTCATCGACCCACTCGTTCGATTCGGCCGACCGTCGGTGCAGGGTGTGGCGACCGACCGGCTATGGGAGTTGCACGACGCGGGGGAGTCGCTCGAGCAGATCGCCGACGGGTATGACCTCGAACTCGAGAATGTCCGCGCTGCTGTGGCCTACGAGGAGCAGTTCCGCTCACTGGTGGCGTAGCCCGCCATGGCGGCCAGGTTCTTCGTCGACGAGAACGACCTGGCGCTGGGGAAGGCGATGGTGGCCCAGCATGACAATGTCGTGTTCCCAGGGCATCCCGATCTGCCAGAGGTGCCGCGCCAGACGCCCGACGACGTGTGGCTCCCGATCATCGGCGATCGCCGGCCGGTCGTCATCACTCGCGACCGACGGATTCGGTATCGCCCGGTTGAGAAGCGGGCGTGGGTGACACATCGAGTACGCGGCTTCGTGCTGACCGGCGGTGGCAGTCAGAGCACGGCTGCCAGCAAGGCGGTCCTCACGCGGCACGGGGTGGCGATCGAGTCAGTCATCGCCAACTCACCGGACGGCCCGTCGATGCCGTCGGTCACCGCCGAGGGTCTACGCGAGATCGACCTCGGCTGATCACCGGCCGGACGAGAGAGCGGCGCGGGTCGCGCATCTCGGGCCTGCTCGGCGAGTGGAGACGACGGGAATCGAACCCATGACCCCCTGCTTGCAAAGCGGGAATTCGGGTGTATCGGGGCGTGTGTGACCCTGTGGCGGGGAGCGTCGGTGAGATCCGCACCGTGGTTGGCGGAGGCTGTGTCGTAGCCGCTCGTGACGGCGGTGTGGCCTGGCTCGGTTGGCTGAACGGACCTGTGCCGTTGCTGTCGACGCCGGCAACTCGGAACTCGTTGGTCGTGTGCTCACAACGCCCCGGATAGATCGGCACCGCGTCCGAGGAGTGACGGCATTCACGATCGCCTCTCGGCACGCCGGACCAGCTATCCCTCGTCGCGGATCCCGGGCTGAGCAACCGACCGATCGAGAACGCCACCTCAGCATCACGCGATTCGACCGAGTGTCGATACCGGCAGCCGTTCTCGCGAGGCCGACCTGGCGCTGTCAGGTGTCGGTAGCTCGGCGGAATGGCTTACCCAGCGCCGACGGGGAGTGGACGCCGCGGCTACCGACGCTGAGCGCGATCAGTGTCACGACGAACGGCAAGGCGATGAAGAACTCGAACGGAATCAGCGAATCGAGGGCCTGGAAGCGGAACTGCAGGGCATCGAGGGTCCCGAACAGGATCGCACCGAGGACGATCAGGCCCGGCTTCCACCGTCCGAAGATCACCAGCGCGAGGGCAACCCAGCCTCGGCCGGCGGTGACATTCGAATTGAAGAACCCGAGTTGTCCGACCACCAGCACCGATCCGCCGAGACCCGCCAACGCGGCACCGATGGTTGTTGCGACGATGCGGATCAATGACACGCTGTGACCGGCAGCGTCAGCGGCCTCCGGGGCTTCACCGGCAGCATCGAGAACGATTGTCGCGTACGAGCTTCTCAGGTAGAGCGCCACGAGGAGGATGACTCCCGCCACTACATAGACGACGCGGTTCTGCTGGAACAGCGCTTCTCCTACGACCGGCAGATCCTCGAGGAGCGGGATGTCGAGCGTCGAGGGTGTCGGGACCCTCGGGGGGATCGCCGAGTCCCCGTAGATCTCGGTATTGAGAAACGAGGTGAACGTCAGGCCGAACAGTGTGACAGCAAGGCCCGCTACGACCTGGTCGACTTGGATGATCACGACGAGCATCGCGAAGACGAGCCCGACGACCGCACCGGCGAGCATCCCCGCGACCAGCCCCACCCATACAGATCCACTGCCGAAAGCTGCGGCGAACGAGGCGAAGGCGCCGATGATCATCACGCCTTCGAGCCCGAGGTTCAGCACTCCGGAACGTTCTGTGATCATCTCGCCGATCGCCGCGGTGCCGACACTGATCGACAAGCGGACCCCCGAGGCGAGCACGGCCGTCCAGAAGGCGACGGTGACCAGTTCGGCTTGGGCAACGATCACGACGTTCGCCTCGCCGCCGCTCGTTGCCGACGTTGCCCGATTGCGTCGCCGGTGATCACACAGATGACGATCAGCGCCTGCACCGACTGCATCAACGTGACCGGTAGTCCCGTCTCTCGCTGTGCTGCTTCGGCCCCGACCAACAGTGCCGACAATCCGATGGCGGCAATCAACACCCCGATCGGTGTGTTCCGACCGAGGATGGCCACGATGATGGCGGTGAACCCCAATCCGGTCGCCGTTCCACCGCCGACCCGGATCTGTTCACCTGCCAGCACGACGTAGCCGGCGATACCGGCGAATGCACCACTGAGCAGGAGGATGCCCGTCGTAACCGAGGAGCGGCGAGACTCGTTGGCGTACACCGCGGTCCGATTGGTGCCGTGAGCGCGCACGATGAATCCGAATCGCGTGTGGCGCATCAGCCACGTCATGGCGATCACGGCGACCAATGCGAAGATGACGCCGATGTGAGTGTCGATCCACGGGATATCGGGCAGTTCCGCGCTACCGATCGTGCGCGATTGAGGCAGAAAGCTGGCAGGATCCTGCAGAGGTTCGCGCACCAGCCAGTTGAGCAGCGGAATCGCCGCGAAAGTGAGCAGCAGAGTCGCAATCACGTCGTTGACCTCGTAGCGCGCGATCAGCAGCGCCGCGATTGCAGCCCAAGCGGCACCCCCGATCGCACCCAACACGAGCCCCATTGCGATGGCGATGAACGACGGTGGCGACACGATGCCCAGCACGGCGACTGCCATCACCGCTCCAGCGATCAGTTGCCCCTCGGCGCCGATGTTCCACACCGATGCCCGAAACCCCACGGCGAGACCGAGGCCGATCAAGATCAGCGGCGTCGCCCGGTTCAGGGTGTCGCGCCATCCTGTTCGTTCGAACACCGATTCGGTCACGACAATCTTGTAGACGTTGAGCGGGTTCTCGCCTGCCCACGCGATGAGCCCGGCACCGATGACCAGTGCCACGAGGATCGACAACGCGTAGGGAACGACCAGGTGCAGCGAGCCACCAAACCGGCGGGGCGCCGATGCCTGCTCAGGGTCCTGCGCAACAGCAGCCGTCATCGAGCGCCCGCCATCGTGAGACCGATCTCGGTGCGGTCGAACGGACGCTCGAAGGGCCCGATGAGTTCGCCGTCGAACGCGACGACCAGCCGATCGACGGTGGTCAGCAGTTCGTCGAGATCGGCGGAGATCCAGATCACCGATCCGCCTTCAGCGGCGAAGTTGATGAGTTCCTGGCGCAACTGCTGAGCTGCGCCGGGGTCGAGGCCGCGTGTCGGCTGACACGCGAGGACCAATCTCGTTCCATCGGAGAACTCGCGCGCGGCAACCAGCTTCTGGGCATTCCCTCCGGACAGAGAACCCGCGCTGTGATGAGGTTCGCCCTTCACCGCCCAGCGTCGCATTCGGTCAGATGCGTCCGACACGGCCGTGCGCAGCCGCCACGGCGTGCGACCGAGCAGCATGTTCTCGTCGCAGCGCATCGAACCGACCAGCGCACGTGCGTAGCGGTCTGAGGGTAGATAGGCGAACCCGGCTTCGATTCGCGAACGCGGATGGAGGTTGATCAGATCCGTCTCGTCGAAGCGGATCGAGCCGTCATCGGGCCGGAGCAGGCCCGCGATCGCCAACTCGAGTTCGACCTGGCCGTTGCCGTCGACGCCGGCAACACCGAG
Organism: uncultured Ilumatobacteraceae bacterium; assembly: GCA_965371355.1. Taxonomy (GTDB): domain Bacteria; phylum Actinomycetota; class Acidimicrobiia; order Acidimicrobiales; family Ilumatobacteraceae; genus JASJHI01. Next base: position 1,859 of record CBDUYD010000154.1, on the reverse strand, counting down.
GATCTCGTACTTACGCACTTCGAGGTGTGCGTCTCTGAGCTTTCCGGCCGACACTCCTTCCATCTGGAGGAGCGTCTCACCGACGACGCGTTCGCGCCGACTGATCGCGGGCACTTCGGCACCGACCATTTCGGCCGCCAGGGACTCCGGAGTCCGGTCACCGACGGCTGACTCGGCGCTGACGACGGCCCCCGTACGCAGGACGACGACCCGATCTGCTGCGGCGATCACCTCGCGCAAGCGATGGGTGATCAACACGACCGCGCGGTCCTGATCGTGTGCCAGGCGACGTACCACGTCGAGCATCGCGGTCGCCTCTTCGTCGGTCAGAACCGCGGTCGGCTCGTCGAGCAGCAGTACATCGGGATCGGAGTCCAACGCCCGCAGGAGTTCGAGCCGCTGCTGTTCACCGACGGAGAGCTCACCGACCGGCCGATCGAGATCGACGTCAAAACCGATATTCGTCGCCAGCTCTTTCAACTCTCGGCCGGCCTGTTCACGACTGCAGCGGCGATCCTTGTCAGACCTGAACAGCAAGAGATTCTCGGGCGCCGTCATCGTCGGAACCAGCGCGAAGTGCTGATGCACCAGCGCGATGCCGCTCGCGACCGCCTCCCTGGGTGACTTCGCGACGTAGGGCCGCCCGTTGCGCAGCACCTCTCCCGACGAGGGCCGGTCGAGACCGCCGAGGATGCGCATCAGGGTTGTCTTACCGGCGCCGTTCTCGCCGAGCACGGCGAGAACCTCCCCACGCCGAATGTCCAGGCTCACATCATCGAGAGCGCGGACATCTCCGAAGTGACGCGAGACACCCACGACCTCGATTGCCAAGGTCTTGTCGGGGCGCTGATGGCGGGCGGCAGGATCCGGTTCGGGCCGGCGCTCAGTCACTCCGGGATGAACGGTACTTCGAAGGACCCATCCTTGATCTCCTGAAGGCGCGCGTCGAATGCGGCCATCGCTTCGTCCGAAATGCGATCGGCGAGCTGTGAGTTGATCACGACGATGAGGCCGTCATCGGCGACGCCGACGCGATACTCCTTGGCCGGTGTGAACGAGCCTGCCTCGATGTCGGCGAGCATCGGCCGCAGCAGTTCTGCGGTGTCCCAGACCATGGAGGCGAGCACGGTGTCGGGTGCGAGTTCGGTCATGTCACCGACATAGCCCGTGGCCAGCAGCCCGCTGTCGCGAGCCTGCTCGATCTGCCCGAGCACGGGACCCTCGCCACAAGCCGCGAACACGTCAGCACCATCGGCCTCAGCGGCTGCCGCGCCCTCCTTGCCGATCGCGACGTCGATCCAGTCACCGGTGAAGCTGGTAACGCCCGTGATGTCGGGGTCGATTTCCTGGGCCCCGAGATAGAAGGCTTCGATCAACGATCGGCACGCCGGAATGTCGAATCCACCCGCTCCGGCGAGCACTCCGGTTTCGGTTGACCCACCGGCGAGAATGCCCATCAGGTAGTAGGCCTCGTAGAACGGCTGTGCATAGTCGGCGACGTTGCCTTCCTGCCCGCCGATACCCCCGCCCCAGGCGAATGCAATGTCCGGGAAGTCCGCGGCGACGGCCTTGGCGGTTTCGCCGTAGCCGAACGAGTGGGCGACGATCAGATCGTACCCGTCCTCGGCGAAGCCACGAATCGCCCGTTCAGCATCACCCTCTGGCACGAGTTCGGTGAACGCCAGGTCGGAGATCAGCCCTTCGTCTTCGAGCGCTGTTGCCCCGGCGTACATCTGCTGGTTCCACGAGAGGTCGTTGATCTCCCCGGGGAGGACGAGGGCGACGCGCGCTCCGTCTCCCCCATCGGCGGACGCAGTGTCGCTCGATGCCGGTTCGGTGCCCGACGATTCACCCGACGA
>CBDUYD010000153.1:0-6997 GCA_965371355.1 uncultured Ilumatobacteraceae bacterium | reverse complement strand
GTGTGGTGGCGGCCGTACCGCTCGTAGACGTACTGGATCACCTCCTCTCGCCGGTCGCTCTCGATGTCGATGTCGATGTCGGGAGGGCCGTCACGCTCGGGGGACAAGAAGCGCTCGAAGAGCAGACCGAGCGACACCGCATCGGCGGCGGTGACACCGAGTGCGTAACAGACCGCCGAGTTGGCGGCGCTGCCCCTCCCCTGGCAATAGATGTTCGAGCGGCCGCAGAACTCGACGATGTCCCACACGATGAGGAAGTAGCCGGCGAAGCCGAGCTGCTCGATCAGCGCCAGCTCGTGATCGATCGTCACCCACGCCCTCGCTCGCAGCGAGAGGTCATCGCTGCGCGACCGGCGTCCTCCGTAGCGGCGACGGGCACCTTCTTCGGTGATCTGTCTGAGGTACGCCATCTCGCTCATCCCCGACGGGCACGGGAACGGTGGGAGGTTCGGCGCGACGAGCGCGAGATCGAAGGCGGCGGCGCGACCGATCTCGGCGGCTCGCTCGACGATGCCCGGGAACCGCTCGAACCAGCGGCGTTGCTCGGCGCCCGACCGGAGGTGAGCCCCGGAACCGGCCGGCAACCAGGCGTTGATCTCGTCGAGGCTGCGACGCGAGCGAACCGCCGCCAGCGCCGTCGCCAACGGGCGCTGTGCAGGTGTGGCGTAGTGGACGTTGTTGGTGGCGATGCAGGCGACCCCGAGGTCGGTGGCGAGCGAGGCGAGGCCGTCGTTGCGGGTCGAGTCGAGCGGGTCGCCGTGATCCCACAGCTCGACGAGTACCCGGTCGCGACCGAACGCCTCGACCAGCGCGCCGAGCTCGCGACGGGCGGCGTCGGCGTCGCCGCGGGCGATCGCCGCGGGGACCGCACCCTTGCGGCAGCCGGTGAGCACCCATCCATGACCGGCGACGGCGTTCGCGATGTCGTCGAACGCGAACTGTGGAGCACCCTTTTCCCCGGCGAGGTGACCGTTGCTCAGGGCGCGAGAGAGACGGGCGTAGCCGTCGGGACCGTCGGCGAGCACGACGAGATGGGTTCCAGCGGGGTCGGGCGTCGACGAATCGGGGACGAGTCCGGTCGCTACCTGTGCTGCCGTCTCGGCCTCGGAGCGGGTGACCGATCCGGTGAGCAGCGTGCCGTGATGCGTGGCGGTGAGGGTGATCTCGGTACCGAACACAGTCGGCAGGCCGACCGCTCTGGCCGCCTCGGCGAAGCGCACCACACCGTAGAACCCGTTGTGGTCGGTGATCGCCAGCGCCTCGAGGCCGAGCCGCGACGCCTCGGACGCCAGCTCCTCGGGGTGCGATGCGCCGTCGAGGAACGAGAAGTTCGAGTGGCAGTGGAGTTCGGCGTACGGGACGAGCGTCGAGCGATCGATCTGTGCAGTCGGTCTGTCGGGCGGCTCGAACGGCTGCCGCTTGCGGCTCCACGCCGGACCATCACCGCCCGCATTCCACGAAGGGCTTCCCGGCGCGCGCCCGTCACGGCCGGGTCGCGCCCCCTTGGCGGACGGCCGGTCGGACAATGTGGCTTCGAGTTCGCTCCATGACCAGGAAGGGTTGTTGAACCCCATCCGCCCCATTCTCGAACATATGTACTACGAACACAAGTTCGCCAATACATTCGTTCACGTGAGCCAGGTCAGCTTGTTGGCGCGTCGGGGCCGGCCGTCGTCTGCCTCGCCCGCGCCTGCTCGAGGCGTTGATGCAGACGTTCGCTCAACTCGGCGTCATCGAGGTTCTCGTACTCGCGGCTTCTCCGGCTGATGAGGACACCGGCCCCGACGGCGGCCGCGCCGATCAGTCCGGCGAGGCCGATCCACTTCCACATCTTCATCGATCCCACATGCTCGTCGACACCACCCCTACGGTAGTGCGGTGGCCAAGAAGACGACATCCGGCGCGATCCCGCTTTCTCAGGCAGCCCGCGAGGCGCGCAGTGGCGACATCTGGGTCTTCACCGGCCACAAGCTCGCCGACCGGGCGATCCGCGCGGCGACCAACAGCCCGGTCAACCACGTCGCGATGGTCCTCGCGCTCGACGATCTGCCGCCCCTGCTCTGGCACGCGGAACTCGGGCGGGCGGTCACCGACGTCTGGTCGGCAACCACCCAGCGCGGCGCGCAACTCCACCGGTTGGAGGATTCCGTGACGACATGGGTCCACCGCTACGGGCAGTTGGCGTATTTCCGGCAGCTCGATCCGATCGCCACGACCGCCATGGAGGACGCCGCGCTCGAGGTGGTCGACGAGATGAACGGGCGCCGCTTCCCATCGACGCGCGGTCTCACCATGCACTGGCTGAAGGGCCGGCTCCGGAAGAAGGCGTCACTCGAGTCGATCTACTGCGCCGAGGTCGTCGCCGCCACCTACGAACGGATGGGGCTTCTCGGCGACGACCGCCCCGTCAACTGGTACGACCCTGGCCGTTTCTGGAGCGGCGACCGCCTCGAACTTCTCAACGGCGCCCGCCTCGGCCGGGAGATCCCCGTCGACGTGCCTCCACCCCCCGCCGAGTGAACCCTGGTTACCGGGGGTGGAGGGCGATGAGGGCGCCGCGCAGGCCATCGTCGGTGAGGTCGATCGCTGCTGACCAGTCGAACCACCCGATCGCCTGACTCTCACCCTCGGGTGGGTCGGGATCATCGTCGCCGCCGTCGAGCAGGTAACGCAGATCGAGGTGGGTGTGCCCACGACCACCCGCGTGCACATCGACATGGGCGAGCGCCGGCGCGCCGTCGTCACCGAACGGGCCTGCGAACCGACCGTCGAGACCGGTCTCCTCACGCGTCTCGCGCAGCGCAGCCTCCCACGGCGTCTCGCCGGGGTCGATGTGGCCACCCGGCTGGATCCAGATCCCGAGCCGCTTGTGTTCGTGCAGCAACACACCCCGCCGGCCGATGACGATTCCCGACGCGGTGACGTGCACGGGGTCGGCGTCGATGTCGAACGGCGAGTCGAGTGCGTCGTACAGCCCGAGGAACCTCGCTACCGACACCGCCTCCCGCTCGTCGACCGGCAGGCGGGCCGCGACGTCGGAGCGGATGCGGCGCCGGAGTTCGACGGTCGGGAGCGCTGGGTGATCTCGTGGCATGGTGCAACGCACCGTATTCGTCAGTCGTAGATCGCGTTGACCCACCAGCGGCGCTGCTCGGCGACGACGAGGTAACCGCAACCGTCGTCGGTGAGCATCTGGAAGCGCGCTTGACGGCGGTGACGGGTGGGTTCCCACCACCGCTCGTCGATCGGCCAGGGTCCCGCCCAACCGGTGATCGGACGGGAACGCCCGGGCCGCCATCCCGACATCTCATTCCCCTCGAGCAGCCGGAACGATGCAGGGGTACCGCTGACGATGCCGCGTCCACTCACCGTCACCGAGTCGCCATCGGCGTCGAGGACATCGATCGCCTGCGGTTCGACCAGCACGGTCGCCGGCGACGGCGACGGGAGACAACCCGGCCACGGACCATCGGGGCCGCTCCCGGTCGACGCCGGAGAAACGACCCTGCGCTGCTGGTCGAGATCGACTGTCGAGGCGGGGATCCACCGATAGCGATCGGCCGGGAGGCGCCCGCCCTGCCACGAGGGAACGGTGACCGCGTCGTCGGACACCAACGTGCCGAGCCGGGCGATCGCCCTCGCCGCGCGGCGGTCGGCATCGGTCTGCCCACCCCACAACCCGAGCTGCATCCCCTCGTCGGCGCGGACCTCGTCGGGGGTCAGGCGGATCAGCGTCACACCCCCGGTGATCTCGTTCTCACTCCCGCGCGGGAGCTCGATCCACGCGTCGAGCTGCCACCGCACGCGCTCGACCATCGCCGACGACGACATTCCCGCCGACCGGTACCACGACCGTTCGGACCGCTCGCCGTGCTCGGTCTCGAGCAGCACGACGAGACGTGTGCAGACACGACCGTCGGCGGCGAGCGAACCGGCGAGTTGGTCGGCGAGCTGCTTGGCGGCGAAGACCACCGCTGTCGACTGGGCGAGCGGGTCGTCGAGCACCTGATCGAGCCGACGCTCGGGTGCCGGATCTGTGGAACCCGGGGGACGGAGGTCGATCGCCGAGGCCAGCCGGTGGGCGTGGGCGCCGGGATTGCCGAAGCGGCCGAGCACATCGCTCGCCGGGAGCGCAGCGAGGTCGCCGAGACGGCGCAACCCCAGCCTGACGAACAACTCGACGAGTTCGGGGTCGGCCTCACCGAGCGTCTGCAGCCAACCGACCGACAGCCCTGCGCAGAACCCGGCGGATCCACCCTGCTCGACGATGACCGGCCGACCCCGGCGCTGGGCGAGGCGCGCCGCGATTCCCGATGCGAACCGTCCGTCGGCGATGCCGATCGACGATGCGTGCCCGACGGCGAGGACGCGCTCGACGAGCAGATCGGCGAGCGCCGGATCGCCACCGAAGTAGCGCGACGGGCCGCGCGCCGACAGGCAGACCCACCCGGGCTCGACCACGTCGAGGCGCGGCGACAACTCGGCGATCGCCGCGACGACCGGCTCGAACTCGCGGGCGTCGCGGGCCGGATCGTGGTCGACGAGTGCGATCTCCGGGCAACGTCGCTGGGCTTGACGTTGCCGCTGACCGACGACGACCCCTTCCTCGCCGGCGGCCACCGTGCGCGACACGACGCGGTTGGCGGCCATCACAGCGGCAGGTGCGTCGGCACCGAATCCCGCAGCGGTCACCGACCAGTCGGGGCACCAGACGGTGACCATCCGTGCCGGGGTCTCCGGATCACGATTCGTCACCGCTATCGCCGCGATGGAGCTGGGAGCAGCAGGTCTCGATGACACCTGCCGGGAACCCGGCGCCCACCCGACCGGATGGTCACCGTGCGTTGCCGCAGATGCCCGGCACCGTCGAGCACACCTTCCCAGACCGCCGAATCGACGCTGAGTTCGGCGTCGCATGCCATCGGGCCCGGATCGCCGAGCACGACGACCACCACACCGCGCTGCTGCACACGGGTCATCACCTTGCGCATGATCGTGGGCGACACGTCGGATGGGACGCGCACCATCAACACGTCGAATCCGTCAGCGGCTGCTGCCACCACGTCGGACCACCGGTGTGCACCCCCGTCGGCTGTGTCGACGCGCACGATCCGCTCGAGCGGGATGCCGTACTCGCCGGCCGCGTCGAGGCCGATCGTCGGGAGATCGATCAGCGCCAGCCAAGCCCCCTCGGCGATCGCCCGCGAGACGAGCGAGAGGGCGAGCGACGTCGCCGACGGCCCGGTGCACGACACGGAACGCCCCCTGACCAGACCACCTTCGGGAAAGACATCGAACAGATCCGACGGAAGGGGGAGCGTCCGCTCACGAGCGAGCGAGATCGGGGCGACCTGTTCGGCGAGCGCTGTCAGCGGTGCGATCGGGTCGTCTGAGAGATCGAGTGCCAGTTCCACAGCGTGGATCCTACCGAACTGGTGTTCGGTGGGACAAGAGCCAGCCGCGGGAATCGACCGGATTCGGCTACTTGGCGTTCCAGCGCTCGCGCGCCTGACGGCTGCGCTCGAGCAGATCGGCGGGAACCCGCTTAGCGGCCTCGGAGAGGGCGGCGTCACCAGCATCCACCCCGGGCGCCTCATCACCGCTCGGGGCCTCGGGCTCGGCCGGCTGGAGATCCTCGAACGACGGCGGCTCCACGCCGGGCTTCCAGTACGTGTAGAGGTCGCGCACGATGTCGGCAAGGCCGTCGGAATCGGATCCCTGCGCAATGTCGACCGTGATGATGTTGGCGTACACGTGGAGCGCGTCGATCTGCCCGGTGGAGAACAGTCGCCGGGCGAGCTCGTCTGACGGGGTGTCGCCGTAGGCGTCGTCGACCGACCGGAACCGCTCGTGTCCCATGCCCGACAGCGTGCGGTTCAACTCGAAGCGGACCACACCCGGTGTCGAACTCGGCTTCTCGGTGACGTCGACCAACTGACCCATGAAGCAGCCACGCTAGCTTCCGGAGCTTCAGAGCAGGGCGTCGTGGAGAACGGCCGGGAACTCGGCGGGGGTCGTCGACATCACCGTGGCTCCGAGTGCGGCGAGCGCCGCGGCGTGGTCGTGATCGTGGGCGGGGGTGCCCTCGTCGCTCAACGCCAGCAGCACGACCACGGTGACGCCGGATTCGACGAACTCGCCCACCCTTCGCCGCATCAGCTCGCTGTTGCCACCTTCGAAGAGGTCCGAGATGAGGAACAGCACCGTCTCGCGCGGGCGCTCGACGAGTTTGCCGCAGTAGCCGAGGGCATTGGCGATGTCGGTCCCCCCGCCCAGCTGCACCCCGAAGAGCACCTCGACCGGGTCGTGGAGGAACGGGGTCAGGTCGGTGACCGCCGTGTCGAAGGCGATGAACTGCGTGCGCAGCGCGGGGAGCTGCGCGAGGACCCCGCCGAACAGCGACGCGTACACCACGCTGTCGGCCATCGAACCCGATTGATCGACGGCGATGATCACATCGCGGGCCAGGCTCCGCTGACGGCGGCCGTGGCCGACGAGCCGCTCGGGAATCAGCGTGCGACGTTCGGGAATCCAGTGCCGCAGGTTGGCCTGGATCGTGTGCGGCCAGTCGATGTCGCCGGGCCGCGGACGGCGGGTCCGGGTGGATCGCGCGAGGGCTCCCCTCACCGCTTGGCGGGTCTGGTCGGTGAGCCGCCGCTCGATGTCGGCGAGCACCGAGGCGATCACCTGCCGCGCCGTTGCCCTGGTCTCGTCGGGCAACACGCGGTTGAGTTCGACGAGCAGCGTCACCAGGTGGAGATCGGGTTCGAGCGAGGAGAGCAGTTCGGGTTCGAGGAGGAGTTGCTTGAGATCGAGGCGTTCGACCGCATCGCGCTGCATGATCTGGACGACCGGCGTGGGGAAGTAGCGGCGGATGTCGCCGAGCCACCGGATGACCCCGGGCTTCGAACGGCCGAGGCCGCCGCCGCGTCGGCCTCCCACTCGCCGGGAGCCCTCGGCCGGACGGTCGTAGAGGAGGGCGAGCGCTGCATCGATC
>CBDUYD010000152.1:0-7085 GCA_965371355.1 uncultured Ilumatobacteraceae bacterium | reverse complement strand
GTCGAGACCGAACCGAGCAGCGTCGAGCCGACCGCTCCGTGGCCGCGAGCGCCGGCGACGACGAGGTCGACCGACTTCGCCTCGTCCAAGAGCACATCGCGCGGGCGGCCGTGGCGGAACCTCCGCTCGAGCGTCACCGACCTCGAGTCGGCGGCGACGTCGAGATCGTCGACGAGATGGTTGAACCGCGTCGACGCGATACCGCTGGCATCGGGAAAGAAGAACTCGTCTGCGCCGACCGCCAGCGGCGAGGCGTCCCATACCTGCACCGCCACGACCGTAGAGCCGGGAGCGGCGAAGTCGACGGCCCATTTCAGTGCCGCCAGCGAGTTCGGCGAACCGTCGACCCCGACCATCGTGCGGCGTGTGGCGACCAATTCCTCGGTTCCGCGCACCACGACGGTCGGAACGGCTGCGTGCGCGGCGCACTGGCTGCTGGTCGAGCCGAGGAGGAGGCTGCGGAAGCCGCCCCGGCCTCGGCTGCCGAGCACGAGCAGGTCCGATCCGGCCGCGAGATCGAGAAGTACGGCAGCAGCCCCGCCCCGCACCGTCGAGCTCTCGATCGGCACGTCGACTCGTCGTCGGCCCTTCTCGGCCAGCTCGTCGAGGGATTGTCGCGCCGCCGCAGCGAGTTCGCGATCGTCGTAGGGCAGCGCGAGCGCACCATCGATCGGGTACGGGCCGTAGATCGGCACCTGCCACGCGCTCAGCAGTTCGATCGTCGATGCGCGCTCGGGGGCGTGCAGCACCGCCCATTCGATCGCCCGCTCGCCGTACGCCGATCCGTCGACTCCGACCACCCACGTGCCGACCCGCGATCGCTCGTCGGCCGCATCGCTCACAGCGTGATCGGTCTCCGCCATTGGCGTCATCATTCCCCCCTACGTTCGTGCGCGCAACTCCGCATACCGCGATCAAGCCAGCTGGCAGCGCCTTCCGGCAGGGCCGAAGGTCACGCCGGGCGCCGCCGGGCGCCGCGAACCATCAGGCGCTACCCGACACGCGTCAGCGATCGGCGGGTACCCAGGGGGCCGGGCGGCGCTCGCGGAACGCCTTCATCCCCTCCTGCGCCTCGTCGGTGCGGAACAACGATGCCGACAGCTCGGCCGTCCATTGGAACGCGTCGGTGCGATCCATGTCGGGGACCCTGCTGATCAAGGACTTCGCCGCGGCCAGACCACCGGGCGCACCGGCGACGAGTTTGCCGAGGAGTTCGTCGACCGCCTCGTCGAGTTCGGCTCGGGGAACCGCTCGATTGACGAGTCCGACCTCGGCGGCGCGACCCGCCGTGATCTTCTCTCCGCTCAGGAACAGCTCGCTCGCGTCGGCTCGGCGCATCTTGGGCAGACAGACGACCGAGATCATCGCCGGCGCGACCCCGATGCGCACCTCGGTGAAACCGAGCTTCACGTCGTCGGCGGCGATCGAGATGTCGCAACCCGCCGCCAGCCCGACCCCTCCGCCGGTGCAGTGGCCGGCGATGCGGCCGACCACCGGCTTCGGACCGTCGAGCATCATCTCGAAGATCCCGACGAGATCGTGGCGTGGTTCGTCGGTGTCGTCCTGCTTGAGGTTCGCGCCGGCGCAGAAGGCCGGCCCGTTGTTGGTCAGCACGATCGCACGCACCGCATCGTCGGCGATCGCCGCCGCGAGACGATCGCCGAGCCCGTTCATCAGCGGTGTCGTCATCGCGTTCCGGCTGCCGGGCTGGTTGAGCGTGATCGTCGCGACGCCGGCCTCGACGCGGTAGAGCACCGCCTCGGTCGGGGCAGGGCCGGTCCCGGTCATCGGGGGCCACCGTCGGAGGAATCGAGCAGGCCGATCGGAATGTCGACGATCTTGGCACGCAGGTACTCGCCGAAGCCCTTCGCCTGCGGATCGTTGCGGACCGATGCGGCAACCCCGAGACCGAGAATCCCGACGACCACGAAGTTCAGTGAGTGGATGTTCGGCAGTTCGTACCGGGAGACGCTGAACCGGGCGGTGTCGGGCAGCAACTCCTGGAACCTCTCGACCGTCAGGTAGTCGGCGAGCCATGCGTACTGCTCGTCGGTGTGCACCCACACCCCGAGGTTGGCATTGCCTCCCTTGTCACCCGATCGCGCTCCGGCGAGGCGGCCGAGCGGGGTCGGCGCCGTCGGTCCCCCGGGTGCAGGCGGGACGACGGGGGCGGCGACCTCGGCCGGCTCGGGGTCGGGCGGCGGCAGCACCGGGTCGACGACCGACGCCTCGGCGCCGATGACGATTCGATGACTCAGCAGCTCGGACGGGATCGTCGTCGGCCAGACCACACCGAGTTCCTTCGTCCCTCCCCCCGGCATCCCCATCAGGCCGGGATAGTTGGCGAGCCCGAGTTCGGTCGCCTTCTGGCTGAGTCCGCGGCCGACCTTGTCGGCGTCGGTGTCGTAGAACGTGATGCGCAGCGTGGCGATCGCCGCATCGTTGCTCATCGGGTTCTCGTGGTCGGTACGGATCAGATCGACCTCGACGTCGTCGAACGCCCCGCGACCACCGGGCAGGTTGGCGAACAACGCCCTCGTGTACAGATCGGCCTTGGCCTCGATGTCGAGGCCCGTGATTCCCATCGAGATCGTCGTCGCGTAGCCGCCGCTGTAGTTCATGATCACCTTGGCGGTGGGCGGCGGCGGTTCGCCCCTTACCCCGGATACGCGGACGCGGTCGGGACCCTCGAGATCGAGCCGGATCGAGTCGAATCGCGATGTGACGTCGGGGTTGAGGTATGCCGGTGGGCCGATCTCGTAGAGGAGCTGGGCGGTGACCGTGCCGATCGATACCATCCCGCCCTGATCGGGGTGCTTGGTGATCACCGATGACCCGTCGGCGTCGATCTCGGCGATCGGGAAGCCCGGCCACTCGAGGTTCGGCACCTCCTCGAAGAACGAGTAGTTGCCGCCGGTCGCCTGCGTGCCGCACTCGATCACATGGCCGGCGACGATCGCCCCAGCCATCTCGTCCCAATCGTCGCGCGCCCACCCGTGCTCGAACGCGGCCGGGCCCGCGACGACCGCGGCATCGGTGGTGCGGCCGGTGATGACGATGTCGGCGCCGCGCGAGAGAGCGTCGACGATCCCCCAGCACCCGAGGTAGGCGTTGGCGGTCAGGGCGGTCCGGTCGCCGAAGGGTTCGCCGGTGTCGATGTTGACGAAGCGCTCGCCGGATGCGCGCAGCTCGTCGAGGCCCGGCATCAGATCGTCGCCGTCGACGTATGCGATCGTGGGTGACAGGCCGAGCCGATCCGCGATCTCCTGCACCGCCGTGGCGCAGCCGCGGGGATCGAGACCACCGGCGTTGCTCACCACCTTGATGCCGCGCTCGACGCACGTCGCCATCACCTGCTCCATCTGGCGGACGAAGCTCTTCGCGTAGCCGGCACGCCGGCTGAGGATGAGCATCGTCAGCTCGGCCAGCCAGTCGCCGGTGAGATAGTCGATCGGGCCTCCCTCGACCATCTCGCGTGCGGCGGCCATGCGGTCGCCGTAATAGCCGCTGCAGTTCGCGATCTTGATCGCGCTCATCGGTCATCGCCTCCGGTCGTCTCGTCGATCACGACGAGCATGTCGTCGGTTCCGACCTGGTCACCGGCCGCGACGCGCAGTTCGCTGACCACCCCGTCGAACGGCGCGAGGATCCGGTGTTCCATCTTCATCGCTTCGAGCAACACGAGGAGCTGCCCCTCCTCCACCCGGTCGCCGATGTCACATTCGGTCGCGAGCACATGTCCGGGCATCGGTGCGGTCAGCCCGCCCGCCACCGCCTCGGTCTCGGGTTCGGGAAAGCGCGGGAGTTCGTCGAGCGCGACGTCGCCGCCGTGGCCGTGCACCCACCACCTCGTCCCGTGACGGTGCACGGTCGTGATCAACCGGTGACCGTCGATCTCGAGATCGAGTGAGTCCCCTTCGAGGCGGTGGATCGTTGCCCACGAGTCGCCGCCCGCCGCCGTGACATCGAACGTGCCGTCGCGCCGGCTGCGGTAGCTGACCTCGATCTCGTCATCGCCGTGGCGGTACACGACGCGTTCGCGCGGCATCACCGAGTTGCGCCACCCGCCGCGGAGGCTGCGCAACGTGGTCGCATCCCTGCGGCGCCATTCCTGTGCCGTCAGAGCCGCTGCGATCGCCGCCGAGCGGAGGTCGTCGGGGCCGACCTCGCGGGCGCGGTCCGGCTCGATCGATTCGATGAAGTCGGTCCTGGTGTTGCCGGCGAGGAACTCGGCGTGGCGCAGCGTGGCGACGAGGAAATCGCGGTTGGTGACTACGCCCTGGATACGGGTGCGTTCGAGGGCGAGCGCGAGCTTTCGGGCCGCTTCGACGCGCGTCGGGGCGTGGGCGATCACCTTCGCCAGCATCGGGTCGAACTCGATACCGACCTCGCTGCCGGTCTCGACGCCGGAGTCGATGCGGACGGCCGGCTCCGACGGTGGCTGCCAGGCGAGCACGGTGCCGGTCGCCGGGAGGAAGTCGTGCTCGGGGTCCTCGGCGTACACGCGGGCCTCGACCGCGTGCCCGTCGATCGTCAGGTCGTCCTGGTCGAACTCGAGCGGCTCGCCCTGTGCGACGAGCAGCTGATCGCGGACCAGGTCCCTCCCGATGATCGCCTCGGTTACCGGGTGCTCGACCTGAAGCCGTGCATTGACCTCGAGGAAGTAGAACGAACCGTCATCCGCCAGGAGGAACTCGACCGTGCCCGCATTCTCGTAGCCGATGCTCTTTGCCGCGGTGACGGCGGCATTCCCCATCCGCGCCCGCAGTTCGTCGTCGACGGCGGGCGACGGCGCCTCCTCGATCACCTTCTGGTGCCGGCGCTGGATCGAGCACTCGCGCTCGAAGCAGTGGACCACGTTGCCGTGGCGGTCGGCGAGGATCTGGATCTCGACGTGACGCGCGCCGGTGAGGTAACGCTCGATGAAGACGGTGTCGTCGCCGAATGCGGACAACGCCTCGCGGCGCGCGGCGGCGACCGCGTCGATCAACCCGGAGGCGTGCTCGACGACACGCATTCCCTTGCCGCCCCCGCCGGCGGAGGCCTTGACGAGAACGGGGAACCCGATCTCGGTGGCCGCACCGACGACGTCCAGATCGTCGGTGACCTCAACCGACGGCAGGACGGGAACACCAGCCGCGTCCAGCAGGCGCTTGGCCGACAGCTTGTCGCCCATCGCCGCGATCACATCGGGGGGAGGGCCGACCCAGGTCAGTCCGGCATCGATCACGGCCCGGGCGAAGCCGGCGTTCTCGGATAGGAACCCGTAGCCGGGATGGACCGCGTCGGCACCCGTCCGTTTCGCCGCGCCGAGCACGAGATCGACATCGAGATACGTCTCCGCCGCGGTTCGGCCGCCGAGCGCCTCGGCGTCGTCGGCATCGGCGACGAACGGCGCGTCCGCGTCGGGGTCGGCGTAGATGGCGACGGTGTGGATGCCCATCGACGACGCCGTGCGCATCACGCGACGGGCGATCTCGCCGCGGTTGGCGACCAGCAGCTTCGAGATCAACACCATCGTCCGTTCACATCCAGCATGGTCACATCCAGCATGGTCACATCCAGCATGGTCACATCCGGTAGACGCCGTAGCCGTCGGCGCCCTCGACCGTGTTGCTGTGGCAGGCCGACAGGGCGAACCCGACCACGTCGCGGGTGTCGCGCGGGTCGATCACCCCATCGTCGTCGCCGCGGCCGGTGGCGTAGAGCGCCAGCGACATCTGCTCGTGAGCGTGTTCCTGCTCGGCGACGCGCTTCGCGTCCTCCTCGTCGTCGAAGGGCAGACCCTTACGGACGGCCTGCCCGCGCCGGACGATCGACATCACGCCGGCGATCTGCTTGGGGCCCATCACCGCGATCTTGGCGGTCGGCCACAGGAAGATGAACCGGGTGTTGAACGAGCGGCCACCCATCCCGTAGTTGCCGGCGCCGTAACTCCCGCCGACGATCACCGTGATGTGCGGGACCGTCGAGTTCGAGAGCGCGTTGATCATCTGGCTGCCGTGCTTGACGATCCCTTCACGCTCGAAGTCCTTGCCGACCATGTAGCCGGTGATGTTCTGGAGGAACAGCAGCGGCGTCCCGATCTGATTGCACAGCTGGATGAACTGCGTCGCCTTCTGCGACGACTCGCTGAACAGCGGCCCGTTGTTGCCGAGCACGCCGATCGGGAACCCGTGGAGCGTCGCCCACCCGCAGACGAGCGTCGGGCCGTAGCGCGGCTTGAACTCCTCGAAGTCGCTGCCGTCGACGATGCGGGCGATCACCTCGCGGATGTCGATCATCCCCCGCAGGTCGCGATCGACGATCCCGAGCAGCTCTTCGGGATCGTGAACCGGCGGAGCGGGGTCCGGCAGCGGCACCGGCCCGAGCTTGTTCCAGTGGAGGTGTCCGACCACCTCGCGGCACATCCGGATGCCCTCGTACTCGTCCTCGGCGAGGTAGTCGGCAAGGCCGCTGACCGTGGCGTGCATCTCGGCGCCGCCGAGCGTCTCGGCGTCGGAATCCTCGCCGGTGGCCATCTTCACCAGCGGCGGGCCGCCGAGGAAGACCTTCGCCTGGTTGCGCACGAGGATCGTGTAGTCGGAGAGCCCCGGCTGATAGGCGCCTCCGGCGGTGGAACTCCCGAAGACGACCGAGATCGTCGGAACCCCCAACGCCGAGAGTTCGGTGATCTCGTAGAACATCCGGCCCGAGTTGGCGAAGTGGCCGAGGTTGCTGCGCATGGCCTCCTCGAGGCTCTGGCCCCCGGGCCCGCCGCGGAGATCGCCGCCCGCCGATTCGACGAACTGGATGTAGGGCAGACGGTTCTGGCGGGCGATCTCGAGCGCCCGCAGGATCTTCTTCCCGCTCAGCGCGGTCAGCGCCCCGCCCATCACCGAGGGATCGTTGCCGACGAGCACACACTCGGTTCCCGAGACGACACCGATACCGACGATCGCTCCCCCGCCCTCGTCATAGTTGGTCATGTGGCCCACCTGGGCGCCGACCTCGAGGAACGGGGTGTCCCGGTCGAGCAGCAAGGAAACACGCTCCCTGATCGGCAGTTTGCCGCGCGAGCGCAAGCGCTCCATCGACGCCTCACC
>CBDUYD010000151.1:0-7093 GCA_965371355.1 uncultured Ilumatobacteraceae bacterium | reverse complement strand
TCATGTTCCATATCCGCGGCCCAGGTCGGGCGCGGTCAACAATGGTCGGTAGTCGATGCCGCGATCCTCGGCCATCGCCGCGCAGGTTCCCCCGCGGTCGACGATCACGGTCATCCAGATCGGTTCGGCGCCGAAGGCCGCGATCTGCTCGGCGGCCTCGATCAGCGAAGTTCCCCTCGTCGTCGTGTCCTCGGTGACCAGCACCCGGTCGCCCGGTCTGAGCGCCCCGGCGATGCGGCCGGTGATGCCACCCTGTTTGGGGTCCTTGCGCACGCTGAAGCTGCGCAGTCGGTGACCCCGCGTGGCGGCGACGGCGGCGACACCGAAGGAGACCGGGTCGCCGCCCATCGTGAGGCCCCCGATGGCATCGACCTCGCCGATCACGTCGGCGAACGCCTCGAGCAGGGCGTCGGTGACGGCGACGATGCCGTCCGGGCGGCACGCGGTCTGCTTGGTGTCGAGGAACCACGAACTGCGGGCGCCCGACTTGAGGGTGAACTCACCCTCCTTCATCGAGAATTCGAGGACGTGGGCGCGCAGCCGATCGCGGGCGGCGTCAAGCGTGGGGAGCTCGGTCCTGGAATCCGTGCACGGCATTGATCGAGACCGTAGTGCCTCGGCCGCTGGGAGAGCCCAGGCTCGGCGCGATCAGCGCGATCTGACATCGCGCACGAGCACCTCCTGGGCGACGGTCGCCACGTGCAGACCGTCGGCCTCGAAGACATGTCCTATCGACAGGCCGCGCGCAGCGATGAAGTGGTGGCAGGTGAAATCGTAGAGATGCCATCGGTCGGCGCGCAGCGGGCGGTGGAACCAGATCGTGTGGTCGAGGCTCGCACAGAACAGGGCCTCGGCCTCTCCGAGGGCGAGGCCGTCCGGGTGGGCGCGCACCACCGACTCGGTCGGCATGTCGTCGGAGAGGTAGGCGAGCCAGCAGCGGTGCAGCAACTGTGCCTCTGGATCGGCAGGGTCGCCGATGTCGTGGTTGACCTTCATCCAGCAGATCGAGCGGCCGGCGCCGTCGCGGCCCGCCGCCGGCGTCAGGTGCTCGGGGATCTTCGCCCGATCGAACGTGCCGATCCAGGAATCCTGGTCGAGGTCGTCGGCCGGCGGGACGTCCGGGATGGTGATCGTCTGGAGGGCGATCGACTCCTCGGGGCGCTGGAACGAACTCTCGGCGTTCAGGATCGCGCCGATCGCCTGCCTCGCGACGACACGTCGCGTCGCGAAACTGCGTCCGTTGCGGATGCGGTCGACCTCGTAACGTACGGGCTCGGTGTGATCGCCCCGACGGATGAAATAGGCGCGTATGGAGTGGGGCTCGAGTGTCGGTTCAACCGACAATGAGGCCGCCCGCAATGCCTGTGCGACGATCTGGCCACCGTACAAACCTCCCCACGGGTACTGTGGGCCGGTTCCGACGTGAACATCCACGCCGTGCGGCGATAATTCGAACATTCCGGACAACCTATTGCATCCGAGCGGCGGCTTCGTAGACTTGTCGTATGGCTTCCAAGCGCGGACCCAAGACACCGATGACCGACGAGCACAAGGCCGCACTCGCCAAAGGGCGGGCCGAGGGTCGTGTCGTTCGCGACTATCTCGAGGCGCTTCGTGCGACCAAACCCAAGCGTGGCCGCAAGCGCACCGGCGAGACGATCGAGAATCGCCTCGCCGCTATCGACGCCGAAGTGCCGACCGCCAGTGCCGTCGACGAACTGCTCCTCGTCCAGGAGCGTCTCGACCTCAACGACGAACTCGAGAGGATGTCCGACCAGATCGACATCACCGCGATCGAGGACGCTTTCGTCGAAGTCGCCAAGAGCTACAGCGAGAGCAAGAAGCTGTCGTACACGGCGTGGCGCGACGTCGGCGTGCAGCCCGCCGTGTTGAAGCGGGCCGGCATCAGCCGCGCGAAGTGATTCTCTGACCTCTCAGCGCCCGGCACTCAGCACTCGACGCCATCACGCCCGTCGAGCGCGTCGAGTCGCTCGAAGATGAGGTGGAGGTTGCGCAGCGAACGCGACAGGTCGAACGCCTCGTCGAGAGTCGCATCATCCACCTCGTCATCGGCTTCGAGCAGTGCTCGGAAGTCACGGCCCTCATCCCACGACACCATCGCGTTTCGCTGCACGATCCGATAGGCGTCATCGCGAGGCATTCCGGTCTCGATCAGCTTGAGGAGCACGGGCTGACTGAACACCAGCCCGTGACTCGAATCGAGATTCGCCAACATCTTGTCGGGGAACACGAGCAGACCCGAGAGTAGACGGCGCAGTCGCCGCATCATGTAGTAAGCGAGTTGCGACGAGTCCGGTAGCACCACACGCTCGACCGACGAATGGGAGATATCGCGCTCGTGCCACAGCGCCACATCCTGCAGCCCGGCGAGCAGATTCGAGCGCAGTACCCGCGCCAGCCCGGAGATCGTCTCGGCCGAGATCGGATTGCGCTTGTGCGGCATTGCCGATGATCCCTTCTGACCGGGCTTGAATCCCTCTTGCACTTCGCGCACCTCGGTTCGCTGAAGATGGCGGAGTTCAACGGCAACCATTTCGCACGTCGCGCCGATCGATGCGCACGCATACAGGAACTCGGCGTGGCGATCGCGGGCCACTACCTGCGTGGCCGCGGTCGGGCGCAGTCGCAATGCGTCGCCGACGAACGTCTCGACCTCCGGCGGGATGTTCGAGTAGGTGCCCACCGCGCCGCTCAACTTCATCACCGCCACCGACTCGCGCGCGGCGCGCAGCCGGGCCCGGTCGCGGTCGACCTGGAGCGCCCACAGGGCCACCTTGGCACCGAATGTGGTCGGTTCGGCGTGAACCCCGTGCGTACGCCCGATCATGACCGTGTCGCGATGGGTGCGGGCAAGGCCGACGAGCGTGTCGAGCAGCTCGGTCGCCGCGTCGATCAGGAGATCGGCCGCATCGCGCATCGCCCAGCACAGCGCCGTATCGACGACGTCCGACGACGTGAGGCCGAAATGGATCCAAGCGGCAGCCGGGCCGCCGATCGCGCGCTGGACCACGTCGACGAACGCGGCGACGTCGTGGTCGGTCACCGCCTCGCGCTCGAGAACGCTTTCGACGAACTCTTCGTCGGTCGTCGGCGCCCTGTCGCGACAGGCCACCGCATCCTCCGACGGGACCATGCCGAACGCGGCGTGTGCCTCGGTCGCCAGCAATTCGACCTCGAGCCAGCGGCCGAAGCGCACGGGGTCGGACCACACCGCGTCCATCTCGGGCGTCGAGTAGCGCGGAATCATCGCCGCCTCCTCATGAGACCCAGAGCAGGTAGTCGTCGCGCTCGGCGCCGACACCGACGACCCGGACGGGGACGCCGACCTCGCGTTCGACGATCTCGATGAACCGCCGCGCCCGATCGGGGAGATGGCCGGGCTCGCGGGCATCGCTCAACGCGCTACCCCATCCTCGGATCGTCTCATATATCGGCTCGACCCGGTCGAGAAGATCGGACCGATCGGGATACGCGTCGAGCACGGCACCGTCCAACCGGTAGCCCGTACAGATCTTGATCGACTCGAAGCCGTCGAGGATGTCGAGCTTGGTCAGCGCCAGTTCGCTCAGGCTGTTGAGACGCACGGCGTGGCGCAGCATCACGCAGTCGAGCCATCCCGCCCGACGGCGCCTGCCGGTGACCGTACCGAACTCGTGACCGACCTCGACGAGCGTCTCACCGTCGGCGTCGAGCAGCTCGGTCGGGAATGGCCCGGCGCCGACCCTCGTGGTGTACGCCTTGGTGATCCCGATGACGCGATCGATGTCGCGCGGACCGAGGCCGGTGCCCGAGCACGCGCCGCCGGCCGTCGGGTTCGACGAAGTCACATAGGGGTAGGTGCCGTGATCGAGGTCGAGGAATGTCGCCTGCGCACCCTCGAGCAGCACGTGTGCGCCCCGGGCGATCGCCGCGTGCAGCAGGCTCACCGTGTCGGTGACGTGGGGGGCGAGCCGGACGCCGAACGCCGTGAACGTCGCAACGATCTCGTCGACGTCGAGCGGATCTCCGCCCGCGTCCTCGATCAGCCGGTTCTCGGCGAGCGCCCGCTCGCGCACGAGCGTGGCGAACCGTTCGGGATCGAGCACGTCGCCCGCCCGAAGTCCCACGCGGCGAGCCTTGTCGGCGTAGGCGGGGCCGATCCCCTTCAACGTCGTGCCGATCTTGTCGTCGCCACGAATCGCCTCGGCGATCGCGTCGTGGGCCTGGTGCCAGGGGAAGATCAGGTGTGCCCGGCTCGACACCTGGAGGCCCGAGCACGAGATGCCGCGGCCTTCGAGCGCGTCGATCTCGTTGAACAGGGTCGGCAGGTCGACGACGACACCGTTCGCGATCACCGGGGTGACGTGGTCGTACAGAATGCCCGAGGGGATCAGCTGCAGCGCGTACCGCTCGCCGTCGACGACGACCGTGTGCCCCGCGTTGTGCCCGCCCTGGTAGCGCACGACGTAGGCGTGCTCCTTCGACAGCAGGTCGATGACCTTGGCTTTGCCCTCGTCACCCCACTGGGCTCCGACGACGACGGTGACGGGCATGCACGCTCCTCGGCTTGACGGGTGGGGCTGGCGACTGGAACGTGAGCTGATGCTACTGCCCGGCCGCTCGTCGGAGGGCTTCATTCCCTGCTGATAATGTCGGGCCGCGCCGCTGGAGGGCGGTGCCATCGCCGTGGGCCCGGGTGGTTCGAGGTGATGCGACCTGAAAGTGGGCATCATGCCGAAGTACCTCATCCAGGGCAGCTACAGCAGCGACGGCGTCAAGGGTCTCATGGCCGAGGGCGGCTCCGCCCGATTGGCCGCCGGCACCGCCGCGTGCGAATCGGTCGGGGGAACCGTCGAGAGCTTCTACTTCGCCTACGGCGACACCGACGTGATCGGGATCTGCGACTTCCCCGACGCGGCGAGTGCGGCAGCCGTGTCGCTGCTGATCAACGCGTCAGGCGGAATCTCGGTGACGCTGACGCCGTTGATCACCGCCGAGGAGATCGACGCTGCGGTGGCTCTCACGCCCGCTTACCGCCCGCCGAGCGGCTGAATCGCCCTCCGCTCACCGCGCCAGTAGCGTCATCGCGGTGATGCGTCGGCAGCGGTGGAGCGAGATGGACGAGGCCGGCCGCCAGGCGCTGATCGCCCGCGGGCTCGGCGAGATCTTCGATCCGGGGCTCCGGGCGTCGATTGGCGCGCTGATCGACGACGTCCGGACCAGGGGCGACGCCGCGGTGTGCGAGGCACTGGCGCGATTCGACGACATCGAGATCGATCCCCCGGGGTTGCGGGTCACCGACGACGAACTCAATTCGGCAACCGTCGACGCGGCGGTCGATGACGCGATCGACGATGCGATCGCACACCTTCGCATGTTCAACGAGGCGCAGCGAGAGCGTGCCGCCGACTGGATGATCGAGAGCGAGCCCGGCCTCACGGTCGGTGAGAAGATCACCCCGATCACCTCGGTCGGCCTCTTCACGCCGAGCGGCAAGGCGAGCTATCCGAGCGTCGCCTACCAGCTCGCGGTTCCCGCCCTGGTCGCCGGGGTCCCATCCATCTCGCTCGTCGTGCCACCGGTGCCGGGCGGCGCGGGCGAGGTCGATCCTGCGGTACTCGTCGTCTGTCGCAAGCTCGGCATCGACAGCATCTTCCGGGTGAACGGACCGGCCGGCATCGCCGCGCTCGGGTTCGGCACCGAGTCGATCCCCCGCGTCCGCAAGATCGTCGGACCGGGCTCGCCCGCCGTCACGATCGCCCAGGTCGAGATGCAGCGCCACGGCGTCGCCACGATGATGCTGCTCGGCCCGACCGAGAGCCTCGTCATCGCCGACGACACCGCCGATCCCCGTCGACTCGCTTCGGATCTACTGACCGAAGGCGAGCACGGAACCGACAGCTCGGTGGTGCTGCTCACCACCTCTACCGGCCTCGCCGACGCGACCGACGCAGAACTCGACCGTCAACTCGCCGCGCTGCCTCCGGTTCGGGCCGATGCCGCCCGCACCGCTCTCGGCCCGAACGGGGGCTGCGTGCTCGTCGACACGCTCGAGCAGGCGGTCGGGATCGCCAACGAGTACGCACCCGAGCACCTCCAGGTCGCGGTGTCACCCGGCGCGGTCGACGACGTGCTCGACCGACTCGTCAATGCGGGTGAGATCCTGATCGGACAGGACACGCCGTTCAGTGCGGCGAACTTCGTGATCGGCTGCCCCGCCTCACTCCCGACGAGCGGATTCGCCCACGTCGCGTCGGGCATCACCGCCGACGCCTTCCTCAAGCGGGCCGCGATCGCCCGCGCCGACGCGAACGCCCTCGCACGGATGGCTCCCTCGGTGATCGCCCTCGCCGATCACGAGGGCTTCCCCGCGCACGCCAACGCCATCCACGAGCGCGGGCTGCGCGGACGACAAGCCCCCGAATCACCGTAGGGTCGTCGAATGCCGAACCTCGAGAAGCAGCAACTGCGCACCAGGCTCGAAGCAGCGATCCTCGATGCCAGCGCGGGTGGCGTCCACGACACCTACGGCGAATGCAAGCAGGCCGCGATCGGCGCGATGACCGGCACGGTCGTCGAACTCGGCCCCGGCACCGGCGCGAACATGCGCTACTACGCGCCGGGTACGAAGGTGATCGGGATCGAGCCCAATCCGGGGATGCACGATCGGCTCCGTGCCCGCGCCGACGAGCACGGCGTCGACCTCGAGATCCGCACGTTGCGCGGAGAGATGATCGACGTCGACGACGAAACCGCCGACGGCGTCGTCGCCACGCTCGTGCTTTGCGGCGTCGACGATCCGTCGCAGGTGGTCAGCGAGATCCAGCGGGTGCTCAAACCCGGCGGAACGTTCTTCTTCCTCGAACATGTCGTCGCCCCAGATGGCACCGGAACGCGCGCTGCGCAGCGGATCCTCAAGCAGCCGCACCGCTGGCTGTTCAACGGCTGTGTCGTCGACCGCGATACCGGCTCGCTGCTCGAAGGCTCGGGTTTCTCCTCGATCGAGATCGAACGCAGCGACGAGGGACCGAGTGGCCTCCACGTCCGCCACCGCGTGCTCGGCACCGCCACCAAGTAGCCCGTTCCCACCCCG
>CBDUYD010000150.1:0-7153 GCA_965371355.1 uncultured Ilumatobacteraceae bacterium | reverse complement strand
TTTCGGATTTCTGTCACGGAAATCGGCGGCGGTGTCCGGATTCGACGTGGCCGTTCGTCGAGGTGGTGTGCGCGGAGACTCCGCGCCGACGCCCAAAGGAGACAATTCATGCCCAAGTACATCCTCGCCTATCACGGCGGAACCGGAATGCCCGAGGATCCCGCCGAGGTCGAGCAGATCATGGCCGCCTGGGGTGCCTGGTTCGCTGGCATGGGCGATGCCGTCGTCGATGGCGGCAACCCGGTGAGCATCACCCGCACGGTCGAGTCCGACGGTTCGGTGACCGACGGCGGCGGCGCCAACCCGCTGACCGGCTACTCGCTCATCACCGCCGCCGATCTCGACGCGGCGGTCGCGCACGCATCGGGATGTCCCGGTCTCGCGGCAGGCGGATCGGTCGAGGTCGCCGAGGCGATCGACATGTGACCCGGCGGCACCGGGTCGGCACCTGGTCAGGGCGCGCCGAGTTCGAGCCTCATCCGCACTTCGTCCTTGCACGGGTCGGACGGGAGGGGCTCGTACTCGGCGGTCTCGGCGAAGCCGAGCGATGCGTAGAAGCGCAGCGCAGCGGCGTTGCCGCGCATCACCCAGAGGTCGATATCGCCGGCACCCCCGGCGACCGCCCAGTCGGTCACGGCCCCGACGAGAAGCCGCCCGGCACCGGAGCGCCGAGCGTGCGGAGCGGTCCACATCGACACGAGTTCGACCGACGTCGGAGCGCCCTCGATCCGCAACGCACTGACGAGTCCGATCACCCGGTCGTCGAGACGGGCGAGGAAGGTCGCGCTTTCCGTACTCGTCGACGACCGCTCCGCCCGTTCGACCCAGAACTCGTCGGCACGGTCGGCCTCGTCGGCGTAGGTCGATCCGAACGCACTCGGCGAGTCGGCGAGCGCGGCGAGTCGCACCCCCTTGAGCATGGTCCACTCGTCGGGCCGCACCCGGCGGACGGTCGCTGTCATCCCGTAATACTGCCGTCGGCCGATCGCCGGGCGGGTGTCGGTTGCGTATCGACGGGTGACCGCGCCGACGCTCATCGGGTGCGATCAATCCCCGAGCGCTCAGGACTGGTCGTGACCGTCACCCGCGCTCGAGTTCGGCGAGCATCCGGCGCCGCGTGGTCGCGAGGTCGCAGAGCACGGTCGCCAGGCCGTAGCCGGGTGACGCCGGATCGACCGCATCGATCACGTCGGTGAGATCGCCGAGCGCGTCGGGCCGGAGCCGGGCGAGCAGATTGATGAGCACACCGCGGTGTGAGGCGCCGAAGGCTCCGCGCTCGAGGCCGACGGCGATGACCCCTCCCGATTCGGCTCCGGGCGCGGTGAGGAGTGGTTCGAGTTCGGGCGAGATCGGGAGTTCGGGGAGTTCGCCGAGTGAGTCGGGAAGCACGCTGGACGGTGCCGCGGAAACGGGCGGCGACAGCTCGGGGAGCTGCTCGATCAGCCACGGGCCGAGCGGACCGATCGCGACCATCACCACGGCGCGGCGCCGGACGTCGGATCGGTGACGCCGGAGCATGGGCGGCGCCAACTCGGGCGCCACCCGCCAGCCGAGCGCGACGAGCGTCAGCATCCACTCGTCTTCGAGTACCGGCCACGACGCGACGATGTGATGCCATCGATCGGCCGCCCCGGGCGGGCAGGGAGATCGGTCGTCGGGCAGCGGTGGTGCGAGCGGAGGCGCGACGGGCCCGGGGGTGACCCCGGCGCGGCGGACCGCAGTGCACGCCGCCACGTGGGCGAGCATCCGTTCGGACGGGCTGGTTCTCGCCGTGTCGGCGACGAGATCGATCAGTGGTCCGATCGGCGGCGGTGGATCTCGGCGATCGGTGCCGAGCAGTGCCGCGGTGACGAGTCGGTCCCAGTGCTCGTCGATCGGGATGTGGCCGGTCATCGCGCCCCCACGAACGAGGCGTCGGCGCGCGGCCCGATGTCGACCGATCGGGTGGGCAGGTGAACCGCCAGCGGCATCACACCGCGCGGTGTCCACTCGAGCGTGATATCGACGGCCTCGCCCGCCGAGAGCGCCAACAGCGTCGCCAGGCACTGTTCTGGTGCGTCGTCGAGCACCGGGAGGCTCCCGGTGTGATCGGTGAGCACCCAGCGATCGCCCAGGCGCGTCGGCGTCGCCCGCACCGTGGTCGGCAGGCGGTCGAGCCAGGGCTCACCGGCGAGCATCGCGCCGATCTCGTCGCACCCTCGTGCGATCGTGCCGGCGGGCGGGGCGGCCGGCGACTCCGGCGGGTCGCGACGCAACCCGACGATCGCCCGCAGTGCCGGCCCGGGGTAGCGGTGCAGGTCGGCATCGACCGCCGAACCGACCTGCAGCGATGTATCGAGGCTCTGGCGGAACGCGGCGAAGGAGAGAACGAGCGCCCAGCGTCCGGACCGGGTGCCGCGGAGCCAGTGACGCCGAACCTCGATGCGGTCTTCGCGCTGGTCGCTGCGGCCGGCGACCACCCAGCGGTCGGTGTCGGGAACTCCGGCGAGCACGTCGGCCTTGCGCACCTGCCAGCCGACCGTGGTGGCGACCGCGTCGGCGAGGGGAGAGGGCAGCGAGCCGAGCCGGCGACCGGCGCGCGAAAGGAGGTGCAGGAGCCCCAGCTCGGCGAGCACCTCGTCGTGCCAGGTGGGCGAGGCGCCGACCAGGCCGGCCAGACGGCGGATGCGGTTGGCCAGGCTGCCGGCCTGCGCGTCGACGAGGCGGGCGGCCAGCGTGTCCCAGGTGCCGTAGCGGGCGAGCGCCGGATCGGCGAGCCCGGTACGGATGCGATCGTCGAGCCAGCGGTCGAGTTCGGAGAGGCCGGCCATCATGCGGGCCACCCGGTCGTCGCGGGCGGCGTCGCGCTCGTCGCGGTCGGGCGGCGGCGATGGAGGGGGTGGCTCGTATTCGCCGTCGCCCGAGTCGGTACCGGTACCGGCTGGCCCGCGGTCTCCGCCATCACCTGAGACGCCATCGGCTGCAGCGTCGCCAGCCGAAGCACGGGGACGGGACGCGATCCACGCCTCGACCTGCGCGGGAGGTGGGTGCTCGGCGACCTGGCCGCGCGCCCAGAGCAGGAGCAGCGCGATCGCATGCTTGCAGGGACGCCGACGGCTGGCACAGGTGCAGCGAAACCCGACCTCGACGTGATCGACGACCGTCGAGTAGGGCTCGGCGGCGGTGCCCCGAAACGTTCCCCACAACGCCCGCTCGCCGGCCCCGGTGGAAGCCCACTGCTGCGGCGACGCGATCGAGCGTGCGGCACTGACCGCGGCCGGTGATGGCGCGACCGACTCGACCTGCTCGACGGACCACCGCTCGATCACGTCACCGACAGTACCGACGGGGTGTCACGGCCCGGCCTCTGTCCACCCCTCTCACCGAGGCCGCACGACGCGACGACGAGCGGTCCGGCGCGGAGTGATCAGAGTTCGACGATGTCCGCGCCGAGCTCCAGTTCGCGCGCGGATGGCCACTTGCGATCGGTCGTGATCAGTTGGTCGGCGCCGCGCTCTGCGGCCGTGGCGACGACCAGCGCGTCCGGCAGCCGGAGCTTCGGCTGGACCGCACGCACGACCGCGGCGGCGACGGCGACCTCTTCATCGAGCGGGACGATCGCGATCGGCACACGATCGACCAGTGCCCGTACGGTGTCGACGGCGTCGGCGCCTCGGCGGGCCGGGCCCACAAGACATTCGGCGAACGCCGAGGCGGCCATCTCGATGCGGTCACCGGCCCCGAGCACCCCTTCGAGCGCGACGCGAGCGGCGTCGTGGTGAACATCTTGCGCGTCGAGGAAACCGATCATTACGCCGGCGTCGATGTGGACTAGCGCCATTCGTCGCGCAGGTCGTCCAGTTCGCCCGGGGAATAGACCCCGGTCAACGCGCCGGCGAACTCTTCGAGAACATCGTTCTCGCGCTCGAGGACGACACGACCAGGTCCCACGGCTCTCGCACGGACGCGCTCACCGACCCGGAGGCCCGCGGCCCGCAGCGCGTCGGCAGGAATCGTGATCTGATGCTTGGAACTGATCCGAGTCGCCCCCCGACGCCGATTCTTTACTTCTGTCACGAACGTAAAGATAATCGAAGTGAGCGTCGGGCACAACGCCGTTCACGGGGCCGACGAAGCGACAGCGACAGGAGCGATGTTGGCGGCGGCGGTCTTGGCGTGGTAGCTGGAGCGGGTCAGCGGGCTCGATTCGACGTGAGCGATGCCGAACGACTCGCCGACCTCTTTCCAGCGGTCGAACTCGTCGGGCTCGCAGTAGCGCGCCACCGGCAGGTGGTGCGACGTCGGGCGCAGGTACTGCCCGATCGTGACGATGTCGACACCGATCCCGGCGATGTCGGCGAGACATCCGGTGATCTCGTCATCGGTCTCGCCGAGGCCGACCATCAATCCGGTCTTCGTCGTGAGCCCAGCCGCCTTCGCGCGAGCGAGCACCGACAACGACCGCGCGTACCCTGCCGACGGCCGGACCGCGCGCTGCAGGCGGGCGACGGTCTCGACGTTGTGGTTCAACACGTCTGGTCGCGCGGCGAACAACACGTCGAGCGAAGTGCCGTCACCCTTGACGTCGGAGATCAACGTCTCGATCCGCGCAACCGGTCGACGTGACCGGATCGCGGCGACGCAATCGGCGACGTGGCCCATCCCGCCGTCGGGCAGATCATCACGAGCGACCATCGTGAGCACCGCGTGGTCGAGCCCGAGGCGTACGATCGCCTCGGCGACCCGCGCCGGCTCGTCGCGGGCCGGAGGAAGTGGCTGGCGCGTATCGACCAGACAGAATCCGCAGGCGCGCGTACAGCGCTCGCCGAGCACCATCAACGTCGCCGTGCCATCGGCCCAACACTCGGACAGGTTCGGACATCCCGCGTCCTCGCACACCGTGACGAGATCGAGCGACCGGATCGTCTTCCTGAGCCGCATCACGTCGGGGCCGAGCGAGACCTTCGGGCGCAGCCAAGCGGGCTTGCGGCTCGCGATCGCCAGGCCGCCGGTGACCCCGGCATGTTCGAGCCGCCCGACCGCACGCCCCGGCCGGATCGGCTCGCCGGGCCCCTCCCCCCTCGAGAACGCCGAGAGATCGCGCCCGTCGACCGGCGCCGCGCTCACGACGTCCTGGCGTTCGATCACGCCCCCCGCCCACCGTCGCGCCGCCATCGTCGATACCACGTCGACGACGTCGACCATCGAGACGTCGATCCCCTCCTCGGCGAGCGACGTCACCGGCCGATCGACGATGCCGCACGGCACGATGTGGTCGCGCAGGTAGCGCATGTCGGTCGACACGTTGAGCGCGAATCCGTGCATCGTGCGGCCACCCTTCAGCCGCACACCGATCGCGCAGATCTTGCGCGGCTCGCCCGAGTCGACGTCGAGCCAGACGCCGGCGAGCCCGGGGAGCCGCCCGGCGTTGTCGAGCCCGAGCGCCGCGAGCGCGTCGATGACCAGCCCCTCGACCGCGCACACGTGGGTCGCCGCGCCGATGCGGTTGTCGACGTCGAGGATCGGGTAGCCGACGAGTTGACCGGGGCCGTGATAGGTGATGTCGCCGCCGCGCTTGACGGCCACGAGTTCGGCGTCGACCGCTGCGGGATCACACCGCAGATTGGCCGCCAGATCGGCCCGCGCACCGTGGGTGAAGACGTGCGGGTGCTCGAGCAGTAGCAGATGCTGTTCGCGACCGTGCTCGAACAGCGCGGTCTGCACGGCGAGGGCCTCGCGATAGGGCACACGCCCGAGCCAGCGGACGCGGAGTGCGGACGCACCCGCGTCGGCCGTTCCGCGTGCCGGGTCGCCCATCAGAGCTCCGTCGACCAGTCCTTCGTCTCGAGGATCTCCTTCACCCTCTTGAGGAAGCCGGCGGAGTAGGCGCCGTCGAACGCACGGTGATCCCAGCTCATCGCGAGATTGCCGACCGGATGGATCGCGATCGCCTCGCCGCCGTCGGGGCCGGCGGTGGCCACGGGCTTGCGCACGATCGCGTCGGTGGAGATGATCGCGACCTGCGGCTGGTTGATGATCGGCATCGTCAGCACAGATCCCGCCGACCCGTTGTTGGTGATCGTGAACGTGCCACCCGAGATCTCGTCGGGGCTGAGCTTGCGGTTGCGGGCCCGTGTGGCGAGATCGGAGATCTCGGTGGCGATCGCCTCGAGCCGCTTGGAGTGGGCGGCGCGGATCACCGGGGCGAGCAGCCCCTCGTAGTCGAGGTCGACGGCGATGCCGAGGTCGATCGTGTCGTGAACGATCAGTTCGTCGTCGCCGACGCTCGCGTTGAGGTGGGGGAACTCCCGGAGGCCGTCGACGATCGCACGCGAGATGAACGGCAGATACGTGAGGCTGAAGCCGTGTCGTTGCTTCCACTCGGCCTTGACCGCCTGGCGCACGACGTCGACGTTGGCGAAGTCGACCTCGACCACGCTGAAGGCATGGGGACTCGTCGCCTTGCTCGCCACCATGTGATCGCCCGTGAGTTGACGGATCTTCGACAGCTTCACGGTCGCATCGCCGGCGCCGGCCGTAGCGGGTGGGGCGGCCGCCGGCGCTGGCGCGGTGGACGGCGCGGTGGACGGCGGAGCCGCCGGTGGGGCGGCGGCCGGTTGCGCTGCCGCGCCGGTGGCGTCGATGTAGTCGAGGACGTCGTCTCGCGTGATACGTCCGCCAGGGCCGGTGCCGCTGATCGCCGCCGGATCGAGACCGTGATCGCTCACGAGACGCCGCACCACCGGTGAGAGCAGCCGCGAGTCACTCGCAGCCGGCGCCGGTGCGGGCTCGGGCGCCGGCTCGGGTGGCGCAGCGGGAGCAGCGGCGGCCGGCGGTGGAGCCGGCGCTGCCGCGGGAGCGGGCGGCGGAGCGGGAGCGGATTCGGGCGCTGCCGCGGGCGCGTCGTCCGGCGCCGCGGCGGCTTCGCCGTCGGCGGTGACCTTCGCTATTACGACGCCGACGTCGACCGTGTCGCCCTCCTCGACGAGGAGGGCGGTGACCACACCGGACACCGGCGAGGGCACCTCGGTGTCGACCTTGTCGGTCGACACCTCGAAGAGCGGCTCGTCCTCGGCGATGGTGTCGCCGACCTTCTTGAACCACTGTGTGATCGTGCCCTCGGTGACGGTCTCACCGAGTTGTGGGAGCGTGACGTCTGCCATGTGATGGTCCT
>CBDUYD010000149.1:0-7237 GCA_965371355.1 uncultured Ilumatobacteraceae bacterium | reverse complement strand
AGCACGGTGACCGTCCCCGTGTCGCCGTCAACCTCGATCGTCGCGCCGTCGGGGATGCGCTTGGTCGCATCGGTCGCCGACACGACGCAGGGGTTCCCGAGCTCACGGCTGACGATGATCGCGTGGCTCAACGCCGCACCGACGTCGACGACCACCCCCGCCGAGGGCACGAACAACGGAGTCCACGACGGATCGGTGAACGGTGCGACCAGAATGTCGCCGGGCTCGAGTGCGCTCGGATCGTGCGAGTCTGTGATCACCCGGGCTGTGCCGGTGGCGATTCCAGCGCAACCTGGCATCCCCTGGATCGTCTCGCCGACCGCCAGCGTCTCGTACTCGACCGCGTCGCGGCGCGGATAGTCGGCCATCACGGGCTTCTCCCGGTAGATGATGAACGGCTCCTGCAGTGCGCAGACGTCGGCGAAGAGCTGCTCGCGTTCGACCAGCATGTCGTGATAGCGCTCCGGATGATCGACGCTGTCGAGCAGTTCGTGCCGCCGCAGCATCGCGAAGGAGTTCGCAAACGGGAAGTGGCCCTCGGCGTAGCGGCGTCGGCCGTACTCGTTGTGGGCCATCCTGGCTTCCTGGATCATCTTGACGCAGTTCGTCTTCGTCCGCTCACGCCCAGGGAGAAACACGGTCGCCGCTCGGAACGCGGCCAGAAACTGTCCTTGCGCGGCAGGATCACCGGCGAGCATCTCAGCGATCTCGTCGCCGAGTTCCTTCCGTTCGGCGGCGCTGTCGGCGTTGTGATCCCTGGGTGACGACGAGTCGTCGGCGAGCCGCATCCGGTCGATCGCGGCGAGCGCCAGATCGGGATCGGTCTCCCAGGTCGGACACCTCATCTCCCACTCGTTGGGGCCGCGGCTGCCGTAGGCGGCGAGGAACTCGTCGAAGGACGCCACGAATGCGCGGGCGTCGCGTGAGTCGTCGCCGCGCAGACGCGCATCGAGACCCTCGACGCCGGCGTCGAAGAGCGACGACAGGTCGGCAGACCCGGCGATCACGCGGCCGAGGTCCCACATCGCCAGCGATGGCGCGGCCGACTCGACGTCGCCGAGGCCGGCGAGGAGCCGCATCGTCGCTTCGGGTCTACCGATCGCCGCGCACACGGCCGAGATCACGCCGATCGGCAGGGTGGCGAGCGCACTGATGTAGATGTGCTCCTCGAACAGCGTCTCGAGATGCTCGTCGGTCAGCGAGAGCGCGTATTCGACCAACTGTCGATTGTCCATCGCCGCGAGGTCGGGGCGATCCCGTCGGAGCGCGTTCACCATCTCCTCGTGGCGCGCGACGTCAGGGAGTTCGGTCGCCGAAAAGGCCCAGCCGAACGTCTCGGCGACCTTCGCGGTCAGGTCGGGCCGATCGTGGCTCGGCTTCTCGACGAATTCCGGAACGCCGGGAGCACCGCCGAAGAAGACGTCGTCGATGTCCTTTGCGGTCATCCCCTCGGCCCGGTGCCCGATCATTCGCATCGCACTCGCGTTGAGGTAGCAGTAGCCGCCGACCACGCCGAGGATCGTCGCCTTGTCGGGAGGGAACTCCTCCGGAGACAGACACCCGTACCGGTAGTAGGCGTTACGGAAGCCACGCTCGGTGGCCCCGATGCCTTCCTCGTTCTCGAACCACTCGAAGGTGAGCGGCGCGACCGGATCCGGAAAGACCTCCCCGACGTTGGCGCGGGTGTAGAAGTCCCACTCCTCGTCGAGATCGGTTTCGACCAACCATTTGTCGACCATGTGCATCCCCCCGGGGTCACCGCTGATAGTTCGGGCGACAGTAACCCGTCGCGGTCATCGACCCGTCAACGTCGGACACGAGTACTCGAACCGGGCCGCACTACGGTCCCCCGATGGCCACTCACGGAACGGTATCGCCGGGATACGAGGCGGTACGCGAAGCGTTCGAGAAGAACTTCGCCGAATTCGACGAGGTGGGAGCCTCGGTCGCCGCGACCGTCGACGGCGAGATGGTCGTCGACCTGTGGGGCGGCACCGCCACGTACGACCACGGCGACGGCGACTGGGAACGAGACACGATCATCAACGTCTGGTCGACGACCAAGACGATGGCCGCGCTGTGCTGCTTGGTGCTCGCCGACCGGGGGGAACTCGATCTCTACGCGCCGATCGCCGGCTACTGGCCCGAGTTCGCGGCGGGCGGCAAGGACCGTGTGGCAGCGCGCCACGTGCTCAGCCACTCCGCAGGTCTCGCCGGCTGGGACGAACCGATCGAGGCCGAGGACTTCCTCGATCACGACAAGCTCGCCGGACTGCTCGCCGCGCAGGCCCCGTGGTGGGAGCCCGGAAGTGCCCCCGGCTACCACGCGATCTCCCAGGGCTACCTCCTCGGTGAGATCGTCAAGCGGATCACCGGAGCCTCCCTCGGCGAGTTCTACGCGAGCGAGATCGCCGGTCCGACCGGCGCCGACTTCCACATCGGCACCGGACCCGAGCACGACGACCGCGTCGCCCACGTCATTCCCCCAGCGTCTCGCACACTCGTGGCCGAGGGCGTCGACGAGGACTCGATCGCCTATCGCGCGATGGGCAATCCGCCCGCCCTCGATGCCGCGCTCTCGCAACGGCGCGACTGGCGGCGGGAGGAAATACCGGCGGCGGGCGGTCACGGCAACGCTCGATCGGTCGCCACCGCGCACGCGCCGACCGCCTGCGGTGGTTCGGCCAACGGCGTCACCCTCCTCTCCCCCGAGGGGGTCGACCGGATCTTCGACGAGCAGGTCCAGGGCACCGACCTCGTGTTAGGGATCGACGTGCGTCACGGGATGGGCTACGGCCTGCCGTCACCGACGGTTCCCTTTCCGCACGAACGGTCGTGCTACTGGGGAGGGTGGGGTGGCTCGCTGGCGGTCATCGACACCGAGGCGAAGTTGAGCTTCGGCTACGCGATGAACAAGATGGGTGACGGAACGGTCGGCGACCTGCGCGGCTTCAACCTGCTGATGGCGGTGTTCGGCAGCCTCGCTTGACCTGGCGGGCCGGAAGGACGCAGGTCGGGCTGAGGTGATGGGCCGCGAGGGCCTACGCCGCCCGGCTCGTCCAGGCGATCAGGCCATCGGCCGACAGCGTGTTGACGATCCGGTCGATCGGAACCTCGCACTCGGCGGCGCGGTCGCATCCGTGAGCCTGCCACTCGAGTTGCCCCGTGGCGTGGGCATCCGTGTCGATCGAGAACCAGCAACCGTGCTCAACCGCCCGGCGGAGCAGCTCGCGCGGCGGGTCGAGTCGCTCGGGGCGACAGTTGATCTCGACGGCCGTGTTGAACTGCGCGCAGGCCGCGAACACGTAGTCGGCATCGAACGTCGACGGCGGCCGCTTGCCGATCATCCGGCCGGTGCAGTGCCCGAGTATGTCGACGTGTGGCGACGCCGCGGCGAGCACCATCCGCTCGGTCATCGGCTGCCGCTCCATCCGCAGCTTCGAGTGCACGCTGGCGACGACCACGTCGAGGCGGTCGAGCATCTCGTCTGACAGATCGAGCGACCCGTCCTCGAGGATGTCGACCTCCATCCCCGAGAGGATCTTGAAGTCGTGGCCTGCGTCGGCGATCGCTTCGTTGACCTCGGCGATCTTGTCGAGCTGATCGGCGAGGCGCTGCTCGTCGAGCCCGTGGGCGATCGTGAGCCTGGCCGAATGGTCGGTCTGCACCATGTAGTCGTGCCCGATCGCGATCGCCGTCGCCGCCATCGCCTCGATCGGCGCTCCCCCATCGCTCCACGTCGAGTGCAGGTGGCAGTCGCCGCGAAGCGCGTCGCGGTATCGCTGCCCGGCATCGGTGATCGCTACCTGCGATTCGGCCTCGATCCTGCGCAGATATGCGGGCTCGCGGCCGGCGAGCGCGTCACCGATCACCGCCGCGGTCGACTTGCCGATCCCGTCGAGTTCGGTGAGCGTGTCGTTTCCCCCCCGCCGCTCGAGCTCGTCGGCCGGGGTGTTGCGCACCACGTCGAGCGCCCGCACGAACGCCTTCGACTTGAATCCGCTCTCGTGCGCCCTGTCGAGGCAGTGCACCACCCGCAGCAACGCCTCCTCCGGCGTCATCGCCTCCCCCGGTTCCATCTCCCAACCGTACCCGCCATCCCCCCACCGCCCCCCGGCCGGTTCTCGCCGACGTCTCGACGTAACAACCGTCGGAAATCGAACGATTCGACGTCGAAACGTGGAGTTGGATGCCGCCAGCGCCTCGACGTCACCCACTGCCTCTTCGTGCGGGCACGAGAATTCGACGAATGGGCGACGGCTCACCACGGCCTGGTCACGCGTGACGCGTCCCGGCTCTCCGACCAGGCGTGGCGGCGTTCGATCCGCGCCGGCCACCTCGAGGAACTGCACCCAGGGGTTGCTCGGCTTCCCGGCACTCCGCGAACGCCCGAGCAGCGGATCGCCGCGGCCGTGCTCGCCGCGGGTCCCGGCGCGCTGGCCTCTCACCGCAGCGCTGCCGCACTCTGGGGGATCCAGCGACCGCCTGACGACGAGATCGACGTCATACTCGCCGGCCGGCGACGCGATTCCCGTCTCGTCGCGGTCAACATCCATCGGCCCACCGACGGTGCCGAACTCATCCCGCGAAGTCGCTCCAACATTGCATGCACCAATATCTTCCGCACACTCTGCGACCTCGGTGCGGTCGATCCCGCCGCGGTCTCGGCCGCGGTCGGCCACACACTCGCGGCGCGGATGGTGAGCCTCCGCGCACTCGAGTCATCGCTCGTTCTCCACGCGCGACCCGGTCGGGCGGGAGTCCGAGCGCTTCGCGCAGCGATCGACGAGTGGACGATCGACGCCAAGCCCAGCGACTCGATGCTCGAGTCCGCGATGGCGCGACTCGTCGACCGGTTCCGATTGCCGAGGATCGTCTTCCATCAGGTCATCTGCGGATGGGAGGTCGACTTCCGGATCGTCGACACGGCGGTGCTGATCGAGTGCGACGGATGGACGAGCCATGGACTCGATCGCGATCAGTTCGAGCGGGATCGGCGCCGCGACGACGACCTGCGCGCCGCCGGCTGGATCGTGATGCGCCTCAGCTACCGGGCAATCGTCAACCGTCCGTCCGACACGGCTCGCCGCGTCCGCCGGCTCGTCGAGCGCTGGTCAGCACTCCCCCCACCCCCGATCTGAAGTCTCGACGTCACAACGTTCGACAATCGACGCTTTCGCCGTCGAGACGAGCCATGTGTGGCGTGGCGGCGAGTCTGCGGGGCCGGGCGGGCAGGTGGTCGGTAGCCTCGGGCCGGGCATGGAACGTTTCGGTCTGGTCGGTCTTCCGAACGCGGGCAAGAGCTCGCTGTACAACGCGCTCACCGGGGGTGGGGCGCTCGCCGCGCCGTACCCGTTCGCCACGAAGGACCCCAACATCGGCGTCGCCAAGGTGCCCGACGAACGGCTCGACCGGCTGGCGGAGATGTCGCAGTCGAAGAACGTCGTGCACGCCGCGGTCGAGGTCGTCGACATCGGCGGTCTCGTCGAGGGAGCGAGCAAGGGCGAGGGTCTCGGCAACAAGTTCCTCGCCAACATCCGCGAGGTCGACGCGATCGTGTTCGTCCTGCGGGCCTTCGAGAACGACGACATCACCGGATCGGCCGACCCGCTCGAACACCTCCGGATCGTCGAACTCGAACTCGCGCTCGCCGACCTCGAAACCGTCGAGAACCGCCTGCACAAGACCAAGCGGGCGGCCAAGCTCGACATGGCGCTCGCCGAGGAGGTCCGCCATCTCGAGACCGCCTACGAAGCGCTTTCCGAAGGTTTGCCGCTCTATCGCGCCGGGCTCCACGACGAGACCCGCGAGGCGCTCGCCCCCCACTTCCTCCTCACCAACCGGCGCGTGCTGGCGGTCGTCAACGTCGGCGAGGACGACCTCGACTCGATCTCCGAACACGAGGCGCTCATCGCCGCGGAGTTCAACGACGCGGGCGACAACGTCGAGGTGATCGCGATGTGCGTGCAACTCGAGGCCGAAGCCGCGGCGATCGAAGATCCGGACGAGCGCGCCGAGATCCTCGAGGGCTTCGGGCTCGGCGAGGGGGCGCTCTTCCGGATGGTCCGCAGCGCCTATCACCTACTCGGCCTGCGCACGTTCCTCACCACGGGTGAGAAGGAGAGTCGTGCCTGGACGTTCTACGAGGGATCGACCGCGCCCGTCTGCGCGGGGCGGATCCATACCGACTTCCAGCGCGGGTTCATCCGCGCCGAGGTGATCCAGTGGGACGAACTTCTCGAACTCGGCTCGTGGACGAAGGGCAAGGAGGCCGGCAAGATCCGCGTCGAGGGCAAGGACTACCTCGCGCAGGACGGCGACGTAATGGAGTTCCGCTTCAACGTGTGACCGACGAGCGGCGGCCCCCGAGGTCGCTGCCGGTCAGATCTTTGACGGCGACGGCGTGATCCGGCGCAGCTGTTGACCCGGGGTGAACAGCTTGCGTGAGATGCCCAGGCCCATGACGGTGGTCGTGGTCGCGACGCTGCCGAGCACGAGGTACATCACCGAGAGCTGCACCTTCACCGCCTCGGCGGGATCGACTCCGCCGAGGATGAGTCCGACCATCGCGCCGGGGAGTACGACGATCCCGACCGCCTTGGTGGTCTCGATCTGGGGGACGAGGGCGGTGCGGAGCGATTCGCGCAGATTCGGCTGGAACGCCTCGGCCGAGGAGAGGCCGAGCGCAAGCCGCCCCTCGATCACCCCTCGTTGATCGGTCGCCTCGGCGAGCAACCGCCGCGACACCAGCACGGTCGCCGCCAGCGAGTTGCCGACCACCATTCCGGCGAGCGGTACGAGCGTGCGACCCTCGAGCGGATAGACGCCGAAGCCGAACAGCACGCCGAGGCTGACCGCGAGCGCAGAACCGTAGGCGAGCAGCGAGAGGGGCACGATGGCGGGGACCTCGGGCGCACGCCGCTTCGTCGTCCAGGCAGCGAATCCGAGCATCACCAGCAGCCACAGCGCCGACCAGAGCAGCGGGTCATCCGGATTGACGACGAGCTGGAGGGCCCATCCGACGAACAGCAGTTGCACGAGCGCCCGCAGCGCCGCCCAGAGCAGGCTGCGTCCGAGGCCGAGCCGACGCCACAGCGAGATCGCCACCGCGACAGCGACGAGGATGCCGGACGCGGCGAGCCCCGCGAGTCCGATGTCCACGCCGCCACCCGACGCGGCCAGGACGCCTCGTCCACCGTCGCCGAGCGACCGTTCGACCAACCCGCCGAGCGACCGT
>CBDUYD010000148.1:0-7267 GCA_965371355.1 uncultured Ilumatobacteraceae bacterium | reverse complement strand
GGGTACGGCGATCGGCAGACCTGAGAAGCTGTTCGATCCGACCGACCTCAGCGTGATCGTCACGTAGGCTGCGGCGGATGCGCACGGTAATCGCCAACGGGGTCGTGCTCGACACGGCGACGATGTCGATGGTCGGCGAGAGGGATGTCGTCATCGAGGATGGCCTCATCGTCGATGTCATCGAGCGTTACGAAGGTGCGGCGGATGTCGTCGTCGACGCCGGCGACAGCTTCGTCGTACCCGGCCTGATCGACGGGCACGTCCACTTCCGGCTGGCGACGATGGACTTCCGACGCCTGGCCTCGATGAGCGAGGTCGAGTTCGGTATCCGCATGGCGACGCTCGCCAGGCAGACCGTCGAGCGCGGCTTCACGACGGTCAGGGATCTCGGGGGTGACGTCACCGGGCTCATGCGGGCGATCGCGTGCGGGGTCACGGAGGGCCCGCGGATCGTGCGGGCAGGACGCATGTTGACCCAGACCGGCGGACACGGCGACGTCGAGGGAGGCGCTCGAGATGTGCCGCAGTGCGCGTGCAGCATGCGCTCGACGGTGTTCGGCATCGTGGCCGACGGCCCCGACGCGGTGCGCGCGGCGGCGCGGCACAACCTGCGCGAGGGCAGTGACTTTCTGAAGGTGCACGTGTCGGGTGGGGTGGCGTCACCGTCGGACCCCCTCGAATCCCTCCAGTACACGCCGGACGAGCTCGAGGCGGCGGTCACCGAAGCTCGGCACCGCGACACCTACGTCGCCGCGCATGCGTACACGCCCGAATCGATCGCGCAGGCGGTCGCCGCGGGGGTGCACACGATCGAGCACGGCAACCTCCTCGACGGGCCGGTCGCAGAGCTGATGGCCGCGGAGTCGGCCGTGCTGGTACCGACCCTCGCGACGTACCACGCGATGCAGGCGATGGGGCCCGAACTCGGCCTCCCGAAGACGAATCGCGACAAGAACGCCGTCGTCTACGAGGCGGGGCTCGCATCCCTCGAAATCGCGCGTGGTGCGGGCGTCACGATGGCCTACGGCACCGATCTGATCGGTGAGACGCAGACGATGCAGAACCGGGAGCTGGCGATTCGCAACGAGGTGATCCCGGCCCCCGAGATTCTCCGTTCGATGTGGGTCACGACCGCCCGCCTGTGCCGGCTCGAAGGACAGATCGGGGTGATCGCGCCCGGCGCCCACGGCGACCTCGTCGTATCCCGTGTCGATCCGCTCACCGATCTGACGGCCTTCGCCGACGCCGAGTCATCGATCTGTCACGTCATCCAGGCCGGCCGCGTCGTGGTCGAACGCTGACCCGGGTCATCCGAGTCATCCGGGTCAGCTCCGCCCGCCAGTTCTGTGGAGGATTCGTCGCGCTGGGCGCGATCCTGCGTACAAGTTCCGGGCAGGTTGCCGCTCGCGAGCCGGCGCTCACGATGTAGCGATCAGAGGTTCGCGACGAACCAGCGGCGGACCGGAGCGCAGGACTCGAGACGCTCCGCGCAGAAATCGACGAACGCATCCGAGGTCACCGCCCGTCGTCGTTGATCGGTGCGATCGAACCGTTCGTCTTCGGCTGGGCGCCGATCGCCGGCGCGACACCCGCCGCCAGTCGATCCCCCACAGCCGTGACGAAGGCCTTCGTCGGCGCAACCACCGCCGCCCGATACGTCGAACGGTTGGCCTCGAACCAGTCCGTGTTCCGTCCCCCGAGTTGGTGCAGGAAGTCGAGCCCGTCGGCGGGAAGACCGCCGACATCGTTCAGTCGAGTCCCGGGAGAAGGTCGACGTCGATCGGGCCGCCGTTCGGAGGCGCTCCGGGGATGTTGAAGAACTCGTAGCCGAAGGCCTGGGCGAACTCGTGCGGCTCCATCGTGAGGAACCAGCTGTCGGGGCCGATCTGGCTGCGGTGGGCGACCATCGAGGCCTTCTTGACGTCGACCAGCGACGTGACATCGAGCCGGTAGTGGATCTCATCCCTGGGAGTGCCGAACGTCTCGATGTCGATCTCCGGCACGTCGAGGTCGCCGGCTTCGAAGCGCCCCTCGGCATCCGCGGTCTCCATCATCTCCGCGATTCCGGTGCGGTCGATCGTCGACTCGAAGACGTTGTCGAGACCGATGCGTCGGGCGGCGGCGAGTCCGACGGTGTGGACGCGGATGTGATCGGGATGGCCGTAGCCGCCGTGTGAGTCGTAGATCGTCAGCGTGTCGGCGTCGACCTCGTCGAGGATCGCCGCCAGACGGCCGACCGCCTCGTCGTGGTCGGCCTGCCAGAAGCAGGCTGGGTTGTCGTTGGTCGGGTCGCCCTCCATGCCGGAGTCCTCGTAGCCGAGCCATCGCGGCGACTCCGCGCCGAGGACGTCGGCCGCTTCGGCGAGCTCGGCCATCCGCCGTTCCCAGAGCGGTTCCCCCTCGACTAGCACACCTTTCTCGGGCTCGCCGAGTTCGCCGCGGGTCGCGCAGACGAGGATCACGCGGTGGCCGTTCGCCGCGGCCCGCGCCATCAAACCCCCGGTGGCGATCGCCTCATCGTCGGGATGGGCGTGGAAGCAGACGAGCGTCGACATCAGCGGGTGGCTTCAGCTGTCGGTGAAGCCGGCGTCCTTGTGGCTTCCGTCGCAGAGGGGTTTGTTACCAGAGTGTCCGCATCGGCAGAGCGTGACCCTGGCGCGGGTCTCGAGTTCGGTGCCGTCGGCCGTCGTGATCGCAATGTCGCCGGTGACCCAGAGCGGGCCGTCGTCGATCGCCGCGATCTGTGTCTTGCGGTCGACCTCGTTGTCGGCACCGTCGCCGTCGAAGCGGTAGGTGATAGCACCCGACGGGCACTTCTCTACCTCGTTGATGACGGCCAGCCGGACGATCGAATCGCCGGTGTCCCCGGTCTGCTTCCAGATGTTGGTCACCCTGTTGCCGCAGAACCCGGCGTGTGCGCAGATGCTGCGGTCGTCCCGCACCATGATCCCGGTTCCGCCGAGCGTCTGCGCTCGCTCGTCGTAGGTCGACGCGTCCGCGGTGTCGACGCCCTCGAAGCCCTCGCGTGCATGGGTCCCGTCGCAGAAGGGCTTGGCGGAGGATTGGCCGCACCTGCAGAGCGCGTACACCGCGCGATCTGTGAGCTGGTCGGACGTCTGCCAGGTGAGAGGCTCGCCGTGCTCGGATTCAATCGCGGTGTTGCGAACGACCGGGACCGAGCCCGAGACGAGCAACGGGCCGTCGGGCCGGGAGGTGATGGTCGGCCGAGGGGTCGCGGCGGGAAGGTCGCTCATCGCGCGAGACTACGCGAGAGCGCAATGCTGGGCCGCCGCGCATGCGCTCCGGGCACGGCGCCGCGCTTGGTTCGCTACCGCGGTCAGCGCATTCACGGATCGGAGTCCGAAGGAGCGGGGACCATCGAGAGGATGTGACCCGTCGAAGCGGAGGCCCTGCCTTCGAGCGTGTCCCGGTAGACGCGCTCCACCACGTCTGGCCCCGAGGAACGTTCGACGGTGAGCCAACTCGGAACCCCGTCGAGGAACACGCCGAGCGCTTCACCGACGCGTGCCATCAGCTCGCCGGGTCCCCAGTCGTCGTTGCGCTTGGCCATCTGGCTGGGCGCGAAGAAGAATGCCGGAGTCGGCCCCGGGAGCTCGGCGCCATCGCCGGTCTGCTCCCAGTGGGTCGCCCCGACCTGACACGAGTGGGTGAGCGTGCGGTCGAAGTGTCGATGGATTCGCGATCGCACTCCCGCGTCACCGGCCATGTCGACGAGGACCGACGGCACCGCGCCGTCGAGTGACTCGATGTCGTCGTACGAGATCACCTCGTCGTAGAGGCCGAGATCCTCGACGAACCCGCGGTTGCCCGCCGAGGTGATGCCGACACCACGGTGCCCGCGGGCCGCCAGGCAGTGGGCGAGCGCGATCGAGGTCTTCGACGAGGCGCTGGTGACCAGCGTCTGTTCGGCCCCGAAGAACCCGCTGTCGTCGAGGAAATCGTCGATGAGAAACGACGTCATGAACAGACCCCGCAGCAGAAGGGCCTCGTCGACGCGGTCATCGGGGAAGCCGGGGTCGGTGGCGATGTCGATGAAGCCGGTGTACGCCGCGGCGTGGTCGGCGCGGTGGCCACCGGTGTCGACGAACCCGGTCGAGTTCGCCCGCGCCTCGACGACGTGCTCGGTCGACATCGGATAGAAGCCGAAGTAGCGCCCGCCCGTGGCGATGTCGGGGTTGGCCGACTCGATGACCGCGCCGATGCCCATCGTCGGAATGCGGCCCCACGGTGCCTCGGTGGGGAAGAAACCCCAGTAGTCGAGCATGTCACCGGTCAATGCGTAGGAGATGTTGTTGGCGGTGAACGCGAACCGTTCGACCTCGAGCCGGACCTGTCCGGGTGCGAGTTCGGCTCGGTCCCGTTCGACCGTGCGGGTGCTGCGGAAGTCTTTTCGGTTCACCTCGAAGCACTGTGCCATCGCCGAACCGTATCGAGCGCGACGACCCGTCGGCACCGGGCGCCGACCGGTTCCCGTCAGGGCTCGGGTTCTGCCTCCGGGGGCAGGTCAGCGACGACGTTCGTGCGGCTTGGCTGGTCGAGGGCGACGCCGTGCTCGGCCAACGCGTCGGCCATCACTTCATCGTGGAGCAGCCGCTCGGTCGCACCCAGCTCGGGTGCCAGGTAGCGATCGGGACCCGGTCCGTCGATGTGCTCGCGCAAGAGGCCGATCAGCGCGCCGGTGGCGACCGCCGGCTCGAGGGGTCGACGCAGTTCGATCGCCCGAGCCGCGGCGACGTATTCGACCGCGAGGATCCGCCGGACGTTGTCGATCACGCGACGCAGCTTGCGCGCCGCGCCCCAGGCCATCGACACGTGGTCTTCCTGCATCCCCGACGTCGGCAGCGAGTCGACGCTGGCCGGAGCGGCGAGGCGCTTGTTCTCCGAGGCCATCGCGGCGGCGGTGTAGTGGCCGATCATCAGGCCGCTGTCGACGCCGACCTCTTCGGCGAGGAACGGTGGCAGTCCGTGGCTGCGCGTCTTGTCGAGCATGCGGTCGATGCGCCGTTCGGAGATGCCGCCGATCTCGGTTACGGCGATGGCGAGGAAGTCGGCGCCGAAGCCGAGTGGCGCGCCGTGGAAGTTGCCGCACGACGCGACGCGGCCGTCGGGAAGCACCATCGGATTGTCGATCGCCGCGGCGAGCTCGCGCTCGGCGACCGTGCGGACGTGGTCGAGCGTGTCGCGCGCCGCGCCGTGGACGGCGGGCGTGCAGCGGATGCTGTAGGCGTCCTGCACGCGCGGGTCGTCGGTCGCGTGGCTGGCGACGATCGGCGAGCCGTAGAGCATCAGTCTGAGGTTGGCAGCGCTGACCGCCTGGCCTGGATGCGGCCGCAGCGCCTGGAGGTCGGCAGCGAACGGCGCGGGGGTGGCGAGTAGCCCTTCGACCGTCATCGCGGCGATCATGTCGGCCTGCGCGAGGAGACGTTGTGTATCGCCGATCGCCATGCAGAGCATGCCGAGGATCGCGTCGGTGCCGTTGGTGACCGCGAGGCCCTCTTTCTCGCCGAGCGTGATCGGCTCGAGGCCCGCGTCGCGCAGGGCATCGGCGGCGGATCGTCGCCGGCCGTCGTGGTGCACCTCGCCTTCTCCGAGCAGCGCGAGCGCGCCGTGGGCGAGCGGGGCGAGGTCGCCGCTTGCCCCCAGCGACCCGTACTCCGGCACGATCGGGGTGATGTGCGCGTTGAGGGCGTCGACCATCGCGCCGGCCACCAGCGGCCGCGCGCCACTGAAGCCGAGGGCGAGCGTGCGGGCGCGGAGGAACATCATCGCGCGGACGACCTCGTTCTCGACCGGCTCGCCCATCCCGGCGGCATGTGAGCGGACCAGCGCGGTCTGCAGCGCCCGCCGACGCTCGGGGGGAATCGCGACGGTTGCCAGCGCTCCGAAGCCGGTGGAGATGCCGTACTTGGGTTCGCCCTCGGCCAACCGCTCGACGACGGCGCGCGAAGCGCTCATCCGCTCGATCGCAGCGTCGGTGAGTTCGACGCGTTCGTAGCGACGGGCGACGGCGATCACGTCGTCGATCGTTACATCCGGGCCGTCGAGGTGGATCGTCACGACGCAACCTCGGCAGCGATTGGTTGATGTCCCAGGTCGCGGGCGAGTCGATCGATGGCCGCTTCGAGGGCGCGGGCTGCCTGCTCGGATCGTCGTCGGTCGAGGCGGTGGGCGGGGCCGATGACCGACACGGCGACTGCGAGGTCGTCGACACCGGCGAGGCCGGGAACGTCGGACAGCGCGCGCGAGATCGCTGTGATGTCGGGCTCGACCGCGCCCGTTCGCACGACGGTGGTGCCCGGCGCGGCGAGCGCGGCGCCGACGGCGGTGCCCTCTAGTGTCACGTTCTGGCCCACCCATCCGACGTGGCGGATGGCCCGGTCGCTCTCGGCGGTGGCGACGTAGGTGGCGATCGTTCCGTCGCCGACCGCGAGGTACGTCGACTCGCCGGTCTCGACCGCCAGCCGGTCGAGGTGCGGCTGTGCGACGACGAGCAGACGATCGATCGGCCCACCTTCGCGGACGGCCGCGGCGAGCCGCGAGAACGTCGGACCCGACCAGAACCGCCCATCGGCGTCGCGGGTGACGTAGCCGCGCGCCTCGAGCGCTCGGAGGTGCCGCAGCGCGGTGGTCGGCGTGAGTCCCGAGGTCACGGCGGCCGTCGTGAGATTGCACCCCTGATCGGCGAGGACGATCTCGAGCATGTCGAGGACGCGGCCGATCGAACGGGGGATCGCGTCGGCGCTGGTGCCGTTGCGTGTACCGGTGCCCATAGGAGTTGTCACCACCTGACAAGGAATGTTGTGTGTTGACAACCTAGACACGTCGTGAGCAGACTTCAAGACATGACGACGATCGGCACGCCCGTCACCGGAATCTCGGCGCCTCGTGGAACCGATCTGTCGTGTCGCGGCTGGCCACAGGAGGCCGCCTACCGGATGTTGCAGAATAACCTCGATCCCGAGGTGGCCGAGAATCCCGACGAACTCGTCGTCTACGGCGGCACCGGTCGTGCCGCCCGGTCGTGGGACGCC
Organism: uncultured Ilumatobacteraceae bacterium; assembly: GCA_965371355.1. Lineage (GTDB taxonomy): Bacteria > Actinomycetota > Acidimicrobiia > Acidimicrobiales > Ilumatobacteraceae > JASJHI01. Next base: position 215 of record CBDUYD010000148.1, on the reverse strand, counting down.
TACCGGGCGATGCTGCGCACGCTCACCACGCTCGCCGCCGACGAGACGATGCTCGTCCAGTCCGGCAAGCCGGTCGGCGTCCTGCGCACTCACGAGTGGGCGCCGCGCGTGCTGATCGCCAACTCCAACCTCGTGCCCGACTGGGCGAACTGGGAGGAGTTCCGCCGCCTCGAACACGAAGGGCTCACGATGTACGGCCAGATGACGGCCGGGTC
>CBDUYD010000147.1:0-7270 GCA_965371355.1 uncultured Ilumatobacteraceae bacterium | reverse complement strand
GTCTCTCGGCGATCACCGAGACCTCGCTCGGCTTCCCGGCTCACAACTGCTTCATCGGACACGAGCACGGGTTCCTTCCCGAGATGCTCCTCGAGCACGGCTACAACACGTTCGGCGTCGGCAAGTGGCATCTCACCGCACCGACCGAGTCGACCACCGCCGGGCCGTTCAACCGGTGGCCGTTGGGGCGCGGCTTCGAGCGGTTCTACGGGTTCCTCGGCGGATCGACCGACCACTGGTACCCCGACCTGGTGTACGACAATCACCCGATTCCGGCTCCGGCCGCGCCCGAGGACGGATACCACCTGAATGCCGACCTGGCCGATCACGCGATGCAGTTCATCAAGGATGCTCACGTCCACGCCCCCGACAAGCCCTTCTTCCTGTACTACTCACTCGGCGCGGGCCATTCCCCGCACCACGTCGAAAGCGAATGGATCGAAAAGTACCGCGGTCGCTTCGATGCGGGTTGGGACGAGTACCGCCGCGTCGTCTACGAGCGCCAGCTCGCAGAGGGTCTGATCCCGCCGGACACCGAGCTCTCCGAACGCGACCCCGACGTGCCGGCGTGGGACAGCCTCTCCGACGACGCCAAGCGGATGTGTTCACGCGAGATGGAGGTCTACGCCGCGTTCATCGAACAGAGCGACCATCACCTCGGCCGTGTGATCGACTTCATCGACGAACTCGGCGAACTCGACAACACGATCATCGTCGTGCTGTCCGACAACGGCGCCAGCGCCGAGGGCGGAGTGCACGGCAACTTCAACGAAGTGCTCTTCTTCAACGGAGTGGCCGAGACGCTCGAGCGCAATCTCGAGCACTACGACGAATGGGGTGGGCCCGACACCTACCCCCACTATTCCTGGGGATGGGCCTGGGCCGGAAACACGCCGTTCCGTCGCTGGAAGCGCGAGACGTATCGCGGCGGCGTCAGTGACCCGTGCATCGTGTCGTGGCCGGCGGGGATCGACCACCACGGCGAGATCCGCACGCAGTACACCCACGTCATCGACGTCTTGCCGACCATCCTCGACGCGCTCGACATCGAGGCACCCGACTCGATCGGCGGTGTTGCACAATCGCCGATCCACGGCACGAGCTTCGCTCACAGCTTCGACGACGCCGACGCCACGTCGAACCACACCACGCAGTACTTCGAAATGTTCGGCAGCCGCTCGATCTTCCACGAGGGATGGAAGGCGAACTGTCCCGTGCCCGGTCCCAGCTTTGTCGAGGCCGCCGAGAAGGGCCGCTCGTTCGGCATGGCGTTGACCGCCGACATGCTCGAAGAGCTCGACGCCGACGGGTGGGAGCTGTACCACCTCGTCGCCGATCCGTCCGAGACGCGGAACCTGGCCGCAACCGAACCGGAGAAGCTCGCCGAGATGACGGCCCTCTGGTACGCGGAGGCCGAGCGCTACGGCGTGTTCCCGCTGGCGGCCGCCGGCGTCACCCGCCTGCTCACCTTGCGTCCGACGATCGCCGCACCGCGCGACCGGCTCGTCTGGTATCCCGATGCGGCGCCGGTCTACTTCGGCGCCTCACCGCGCCTCTACAACCGCCCCTACAGCATCACCGCCGACGTGACGATCCCCGATTCCGGCGCGGAAGGCATCCTCGTCACCCACGGCAGCCGCCACGGCGGGTACGCCTTGCTGGTCGAGGACGGGCGGCTGCAACTCGCCTACAACTATGTCGGGCTCGAACGGTTCCTCGTCTCGACCGACGATGTGGTGACGCCCGGCGCTCACGAGCTGCGCTACGAGTTCTCTCCCACGGGTGCTGCCGACTTCTCGATCGGCCACGGGCCACCCGGCAACGGAATGCTCTTCATCGACGGGCGCCTGCTCGGTGCCCTCGCGTTCCCCTACACCACGCCGAACCGAATGGGTCCCGTGGGGTTCAGCTGTGGCTACGCGGCGTTCGACACCGTCGATCCGAGCCTCTACGCGGCACCGTTCCGTTTCAGCGGCACGATCCACCGTGTGACCATCGACATCTCCGGCGAACTCATCGGGCACGACGAGGCCGAACTGCGCGGCATCCTCGCCCGCCAGTGACGATCGAATGGAGGGGATCGCGATGGGACATACTGGTGTCGTGGATCCGGTTGCGATCATGCGACGTTGGTGGGACGAGGTCTGGGGCGAGGGCCGTCTCGACCTGATCCCTGAGCTCGTCGCCGAGCGCTACATCCGCCACAGCGCGAGCGGCACGGTCGAGCGCGACCACGCGGCATTCCAGTCCGACATGTGCCAGTACCAGCGGGTCTTGCACTCGCCGACCGTGTCGCTCGACGACCTCGCCGTCAGCGGCGACAGGGTGTGGTCGCGGGTGACGATGCAAGGCGTGAACCTCGAGACCGGCGACCCGCGGACGGTGAGTTGGCTCCAGGTGCACCGCATCGAGCACGGCAGGATCGCCGAGTCGTGGGTGCTCTACGCCAACGAGGTCGACTGGCGCTGACGTCGACCGCGGCGCAGAGACAGCATCGACACGAACATCGCGATTATGACGATCACTCCCATGATCGCGAAGGTTCGGCGCAATCCGATCCGGTCGGCGAGCAGGCCGAGCGGAAGCGCCGCCATCCCGAAGCCGCTGAACGACAACATCATCAGGCTCTGGATGCGCCCGTGGTATTCGAAGTCGCTGAGGTTCAGTGCGAGCGAGTTGTTCATCGCCTGGAAGCCGGATGCCCCGGCCCCGATCGCAACCAGCGCGAGCATCGCGGCGCCGATCCCGGGAGCGAGAGCGAGTCCGATGATCGCGAGACCGAACAGCACTCCGTTGACCGCTTCGATCCGCCATGGCGAGTACCTGCTTCCCCGACCGGCGACCCAGACCGACATCGCCAACGCGCCCACCGCCGATGCCGCCGACAGGGCGCCGTAGCCGGCGGCGCCGATGTCGAGCAGGTCCGTCGACACGCGGGGCAGGAACGCCAGGTAGGGGAAGCCGACCATAACCACGACGAACGAGGTGAGCACGAGGATGCCGATCTCGGACTCCTTGCGCACGTACACGATCGCGTCCGAGAACTCCCGGATCGCCGACCGCTCGCTGGTGACCGAGCGGGGCGCTCCGCGCGGCAGCGGCAACATCGCGAGCAGCGCGATGACCGACAGCACGGCCGATGACAGATAGACACCCGCCGTTCCGAACCAGGCGATCCCGATCCCGATACCGGCGAGCGCCGGTCCGATGATCCGTGTCGCGTTCAGGCTCATCTGCGACAGGACGATCGCGTTGGTGATGAGCTCCCGGCCGACCACGTCGGTGGTCATCGCGATTCGAGCCGGGCCGAGGAAGGCGAAGGAGACCGCTTGGATCGCCGCCACCGCGAGCAGCATCCAGTACTCGACGAACTCGAACATCACCGCGAAGCCGAGCCACGCCGACGACGCCGCCAGCGCCACCTGGGTCACGATCAGGATCGAACGCTTCGACACCCTGTCGGCGAGCACCCCGCCGAACGGGGTCGCCAGGAGCATCGGGATGCCGAACGCCATGAACACGCCGCCGAGGGCGCTGTTGCTTTCGGTGAGTTCGTTCGCCAGCCACCCGCGGGCGACGACCTGTGCCTGCACGGCGACGAAGGAGATCGTGCCGGCGATGAACAACAGCCGATAGTCGCGTACGACCAGCGAAGCGAACGTGGTCGTACCGCGCCCGCGCCCACCGTGCGGCCGTCCGGCCGGCGGCGTCGAGCCCTCGTCATCGGTTCCCGTAGTCGGGCTCGCCACGTATCGGCCCTCCCGGTCCGTTGATCCGACCACCTCTTCGGTGACCGCACTCTAGGGACGCAAGACACCGACTCGGATGTCGGATGCCGACGCTGACGTCGCCGCATGCGGCCGGCCAGGTCGGCTGCGGTTCCGCATCGGGCGGTCGGCCGACCGCGGCGAGCGATGCATCGATGGACCGCGGATATATACTACGAAACGTATCCGAGATATATCGAGGTTCCATGACCAAGACACTGATCGACATCGACGACGGCGCACTCGACCTCGCTCAACGCGCTCTCGGAACGAGCACCAAGAAGGACACGGTCAACCAGGCTCTCGCGGCGATTGCCGCCCTCAGCGCCCGCCGACGCGACCTCGAGCGCTTCGCCGCCGACCTCCACGCCGACCTCCGCGATACCGACATCATGTCGAACGCATGGCAGCGGTAGCGCGCTACCTCGCCGACAAGAGCGCGCTCGCACGCCTGCACGATCCTGAAGTCCGATCGTTCCTGGCGCCACTCATCGAAGCAGGCCTCGTCGCCACGTGCGCGGTGATCGAGTTCGAGATCCTCTGGTCGACGCGGTCACCCGACGAGTACGACACGGTTCACGCCGACCGCTCCGTCGGTTACGAATGGCTGGCCACGGAGGACACCGACTGGCGACGGGCGCTCGAGATCCAGGAACAGCTCTGGCAGACGGGCCGGATGCGAACCGTCCCACTCCCCGATCTCCTCATCGCCGCCGTCGCCGAGCGACACCGGGTCGAGGTCCTTCACTACGACGGCGACTACGACACGATCGCCGACCTCACCGGCCAGCCGACCCGGTGGGTCGTCGAGCGCGGCTCGGTCGCCTGAACCAGGACAGCGACCAAATCGACGATCGAACTCGGGATTCTCCTAGCGGCGGCCCCCGTCGACGAGGAACTGTTGCGCGGTGCACGCGGCGCCGTCGTCGGCGGCGAGGAAGAGGACCATCTGCGCGAACTCGTCGGGGTAGATCCGGCGCTTGAGCGCCTGGTCGGCGAGCGTTGCCGCCTCGCCCTCGGCGCTCCACCACCTGGAGAGTTGACGCTCGGTGACCACCCAACCGGGCAGCACCGTGTTCATCCGCACGTTGTGGGGGCCGAACGTGCGCGCCATCGTGCGCGTGATTCCTTCGACCCCCGACTTGGCGATCGCGTACCCGGGGAAGAAGTCCTCCTGCATCATGTAGCTGCTCGATCCGATGTTGATGATCGATCCGTTCCCGTCCTCGATCATCCCCGGCGCAACCGCCTGGATGGCGAAGAAGTAGTGGCGAAGATTCGTGTTGAGCCGGTCGTCCCAGTACTCGGGTGTCATCTCCTCCCACGTGTGGCGCTCGTCGTTGGCGGCGTTGTTGACCAACACCGTGATGCCGTCGAGGTCGACCTCGGCCCGCTCGATCACCCGTTGCAGTGCCGCGATGTCTACGAGATCGACCTCGTAGAACTTCGGCTCGTGCCGCGCCTGCGACCCGACGCAACGAGCGACGGTTGCGGCGGCCTTGTCGGCGTTGATATCGGCGAATCCGACGCGGCTCCCCTGCCGGACGAACTGCTCGACCATGCTCGCCCCGATGCCGTCGGCACCGCCGGTGATGAACACGCTGCGATCGACGAGCGACGGATAGCTGGCGTAGTCGGCCTGCGGTGGAGTCGGCTGATCTGTCATGGTTTCTCTCCTCGTGGTCGGATTTGGTGGTCGGATTTGGGGGTCGGATGTAGTGGTCAGAAGTCGTACAGGGCCGCCGGATTGTCGACCAACACCTGGCGGCGCACTGTGTCGGTGGGCAACCAACGAACGCACAGCTCGAACAGCTCGGCCGACGACGGTGGTGCCACCTGACCCGGATGGGGCCAGTTGGTCGCCCACAACAACCGGTCCGGGTACCTCCGAACCAGCTCGTCGACGTACGGCAGCACCGCGTCGTGCGCGGGCGACGACTCGTAGGGAGCCGAGAGCTTGACCCACGTCCGCCCGTCGTCGAGCCGATCGAGGAGCGCCTCGAAAGCTGGTTCTCCGGTATCGGCGGGCGGCATGAAACGGCCGATGTGGTCGACGACCAGGTCGACGGGCAGGCGTCGCAGCCGATCGAGCCGATCGTCGAACTCGTGACCGTTCATCTGGAGCTGAATGTGCCACCCGACCGATGCGATCGCGGCGGCGACGTCGTCGAGTACGTCCCATCCGAGGGAACCGCCGGGGAGCATGTGGAACCGCGCGCCGCGGACACCGAGATCGGTCAACCGGGCCAGTTCCGACTGGTCGATGCCGGCGCCGACGACCATGACACCGCGCGCCGACTCGCCGAATGCGGCCATCGCCTCGAGCTGGCACCGATTGTCGAGGCCGTACGTGGTGGGCTGTACCACAACCAATCGCGCCATGCCCAACGCTGCCTGCACCTCGCGATAGTCGGCGACCGTGGCGTCGGGCGGACGCAGCACCGCCTCGTCCGCCGTGGGATACGAGCGGTCGTAGAAGTGCACGTGTGTGTCACACGTCCCCAGCGGCAGCGTTCGTGGCGGCACCGGTGTTGATGATCGTGGTAGTCGTCGTTCTCGTGGTCGCGGGTTCATCTCGCGAGGAACTCGCGTAGGCGTGAGGCCTGCTCGGCGTTGACCGCACCGGGCGGCATGACACCGTCGAGGATCGCGCGAACCTGGTCGACGCTGCTGGCCGCCTGGGCATCGGCGTTCTCCGGCGTCAGGCCACCGAGATGCGGTGTGGCGACCACGCCGAGGCGAGCGGCCAACGAAGTGGACGGTCGCTGATCGGCGGCGCGACCGACATCCATTCCGAGCGCGGCCAGATGGCCCGAGTCGAGTGCCGCTGCGACGGCCTGTTCGTCGAGCACCTCGCCGCGCGACACGTTGATCAGGACCGCGCCCTGCTTCATCGCATCGAGTTCATCGACGCCGATGAGGTCGTGCGTGCTCGCCTCGGCGGGCACCAGTGGAAACACGGCGTCGGCAAGAGCGAGCAACTCCGACAACTCGACCTGGCGCAGGGCAGGAGCGTCGATCGTCATGAACGGATCGCACACCAGCACCTCCATCCCGATCGCGTCCAACAACGTCGCGAGGTACGAGCCGATGGCGCCGTAGCCGATGATCCCCGCCGTCCGGCCGGCGAGCTGGAATCCCGGTCGTTGCGGGGGCGGGCGGCCGGCCCGATAGTCGCATGCCGACGCGCTGATGTTGCGCGCCACGTCGATCAGCAGGCCCAGAGCGAGCTCGGCGGTCGACGCGACGAAGCTCTTGCCCGCCCGGGCGATCAGCACTCCGTTGGCACTGGCCGCGTCGACGTCGATCGTGCTGATGTCCACCGCGCAGCGGAGGAACGCCAGCAGGTCGGGCAGTCGCTCGAAGACGTCCGCCTCTCCCGGTGTGGCGCGATGGGCCACGATCACATCGCACCCGGCGGCCGCCTCGACGAGTTCGGGGGTCGTCAGATCCCTGTCGAACGGGTTGGTCACCACGTCGACGATCGCCCGGAGGTCGGGCAG
>CBDUYD010000146.1:0-7310 GCA_965371355.1 uncultured Ilumatobacteraceae bacterium | reverse complement strand
TCTCGTCGGGGTCGCGGAAGAAGATCGACAGCTTCCGCCCGAACTCGGTGACCGTTCCGTCTGAGGCGCCCGCCGCGATCAGGCGTTCACGGATCTGCGCGAACGCGTCGAGGCTCGCGGCGTGCAGACCGATGTGGTCGATCCGTCCGCGCCCGAACATCGGTACCTGACGTTGGGCCTCGGTGTTGTCCTCGATCTCGAACACGTTGAGCTCGGTCGCAGGGCCGATGTTGAGGATCGTCATCCTCGGCCCACCCGGGAACTCGGGTCCGTCGCGCTCGACGGTGGCACCGAAGACCTCGATGTAGAAGCGTTGGAGCCGATCGGAGTCCTCGGTGATCGTGGCGACATGGTCCATGCCGTCGGTCAACATCTCGGAGGTCATGCGTCGGATCCTACGCGGACGCCGGTCGGGCGGTGCCGGGCGCCCGCTGCCCCGTGCCCGGTGACAGACTGCGACGATGTCCACGCGCCGCTCGAGGTTCGCAGGGGGCGACCAGAGGTATCTCCGCGACGAGCAGTACCTCGACCCCTCCCGCCTCGCCGACCGGGCGAACCTCCATGCGAAGTACTCGACAGCGAACACCACGTGGTTCGACCAGGTCACCGAACTGATCGGGCTCGGCACCGGCATGGAAGTGCTCGAAGCGGGATGTGGGGCCGGGTGGTTGTGGGAGGAGTCGTCCACACCGGTCCCGACCGACGTACGCCTCACGCTCACCGATCTGTCGGTCGGCATGGTCGCCGCCGCCGTCGAGCGGGCTCGCACGACGGGTCGCTTCGCCCACGTCGAAGGTCTCGCCGCCGACCTCCAGACCCTTCCGGTCGAGAGCGACCTCTACCACCGGGTGATCGCCAACCACATGCTCTACCACCTCCCCGATCCCGCCCGAGGCATCGCCGAACTCGCCCGGGTCGTGCGCGACGACGGCACGGTGATCGCGGCCACCAACGGGCACCGCCACATGCGCCAGCTCTGGTCGATCCGCGCCAGGGTGTTCGGACTCGACCCGGTCGACGCCACGATCGACGTCTTCGGGGCCGACACGGGCTTCGTGATCCTTCGCGATCACTTCGCCGACATTCGCTGGCAACGACACGACGACGAACTGCGCTGCACCGATCCCGCCGACGTGTTCGCCTACATCTGCTCGACCCCTCCGGGCGAGGACGCCACTCCCGACCAGCTCGACCGGCTGCGCGACGAGATCGGTCTGGCATTCGAGCGGGGCGGCGGCACGATGCGAATCACCAAGGACGTCGGCTGCTTCGTCTGCCGCGTTCCGCTCCGCTGACCATTCGCGGCCGCGCGACCTGCTACGAACGGTGACGATGACAGACCTCCTGACCGCCCACGCCACCGCCAGACCCGACGCGACCGCAGTGATCGACGACCGCGGCGGCGACGTGCGGACCTGCACCTGGGCCGATCTCGAGGCGAGGTCGAACCAGCTCGCACACGTTCTGCTCGACCTCGGTGTGCAACCCACCGACAAGGTCGTCTGGTGCGGCCAGAACTCGGTCGGGGTGATCGAACTGGTCAACGCCGCCCGCAAGGTCGGGGCGACCGCGGTGCCGCTCAACTACCGGCTCTCCGACGACGAGGCCGCGTACGTCATCGATCACTGCGACGCCGGGGTCGTGTACGTCGACGCCGAATACGCGCCGATGATCGCCCGGATCCGCAACGACATCTCGAAGGTCACCGCTGTGCTCGTATTCGACGGTGCGGCACCAGCAGGCACCATCGACTGCGGCGAGTTGATCGATGCGGCCCCTACCGATCCGCCGCCGACGCCCACGAGCGCGAACGGCGCGGGCGGGACGATGATCTACACGTCGGGCACGACCGGCAAGCCAAAGGGTGCGTTCCGCGACGCCGAGAACGCCGCCGCCCGCGGCGGGGCGCTGCTGGAGGTCATCGGCTACCGCCTCGACGACGTCTACCTCACCACCGGGCCGCTGTACCACTCCGGTCCCGGCGGCTTCATGGCCATCGCCCTCGGCCTCGGCCAGACGATCGTCCTCCAGCGCAAGTTCGACGCCGAGGACTGGCTGCGCCTGCTCGACACCTACCGGCCGACGAGCACGTTCGCCGCGCCGACGCCGATCCGCATGATCTGCAACCTGCCCGACGAGGTGAAGGCGCGCTACGACCGATCGTCGATGCGGGTGATGATCGCCAACGCGGCGCCCTGGAGCTTCGCTCTCAAGCAGCAGTACCTCGCCGACTTCCCGCCCGAGTCGTTGTTCGAGGTCTACGGCTCGACCGAGCTCGGCGTCAACACGTTGATGCTCCCCGACGATCAGCTGCGCAAGCCCGGATCGTGTGGCCGGGCAGCGCCGGGCGTGGAGATCCGGCTCTACGACGAACTCGGCGCGATCGTCACCGGAACGGGGTCCGACGCGACCGGTGAGCTCTACGTGCGGGCCGACTCGGTGTTCACCGACTACTACAAGCAGCACGACAAGTTCGAGGAGGATCACCGCGACGGCTTCCAGACCGTCGGCGACATCGCCTACCTCGACGACGAGGGATTCATCTACATCTGCGACCGCAAGAAGGACATGATCATCTCGGGCGGCATGAACATCTACCCGGCCGAGATCGAGGCCGCACTCGAGGCGCATCCCGACATCTACGAGGCCGCGGTGTTCGGGATACCTAGCGAGGAGTGGGGCGAGACGGTGCACGCGGTCGTCGTCAAGCGGCCCGGATCAGACCTCGATGACGACGATGTCGACGAGCACGCGCGGGAACACCTCGCCAACTACAAGATCCCGCGGTCGATCTCGTGGCTCGATGAGCTCCCCAAGACCGGATCGGGCAAGATCTTGAAGCGCGAGTTGCGGCGGCCGTACTGGCAGGACCGCACCTCGAACGTCTGAGTCCGGCAACGCCTGAGTCCGGCACGAGCGCGGGCCGGGCCAGGCCTCACAGCAGGTCCACGAGTTCGGCCCACCCGCCATTCGCGGCCCTTCCGACGACGTGATCGGCCGCCGCACGCGCGATGGGATGTGCGTCCTCGGGAACCACGGCGACCGCCGCGTGATCCAAGATCTCCACGTCGTTCGGGCCGTCGCCGATGGCGAGCACTGCGCCCGTGTCGATGCCGTGCTCCAGACAGAATGCCTCGACGCCATCCCATTTCGACCCTCCGCTCGGTGCGACGGTAACGGTGAAGCCCCCGTACTGACGATCGGCCGCGACGTGGGGTGTCGCGAGTGATTCCAGCGACGCCGCCACACCCGCGGCCGCCTGGTCGCCGACGCCGAGCACGGCGAAGGCGAGGACGAACTCCTCCTCGACGACCCGTTCGAGCGGACCGACGCCGACATCGGCGCCGAAGCCCGCTAGATGATCCGGATGTGTCGACGGCGACCGGCCGACCCGGACCGGGCTCGTGTCGTGGTCGACGTAGACGCACGGCTCGACACCCCACTCGGAGAAGGCGCCGAGCACGGCTACGGCCTCGGTCGACGAAAAGCCGCCGCGGTGGAAGCGCTCACCCGACGACAGGTCGAGGCCGAGCCCGCCGTTGAGCACGACTGCGGACGGCGCGAGTCCGATCGCCGCGAGCGGGTCGCGAGTCGATGCGACCCGTCGCCCCGTGGCGATCAACAGCGGTATGTCGCGCCGCGCCAGCTCGGCGATCGCCTCCTGGGTGCGGCGCGGCACCGAGTCGGAGTGCTCCCACAATGTGCCATCGAGATCGCTGACGACCAGCTCGACCGCACCGGATCGGACTTCAGCGCCCAATCGGGGTCCCGCCGAGGTTGATCATGCCGCCGGACGCTACCGCCGCCCACCGATCCACCACCCGACCGGGTTTGTGTCGGCGATAATCGGTTCGCCAACGACATTCGCCGACACAAACACAGGAAGTGGGTCGGGAGCTCAGGGGATGAAGGGACTGCCGAGGGCGGTGGCCTCGTTCGCCGCGTCGATCAGCCAGCCGGGCACGATGCCGACGACGATCGTGAACACGACCGCGATCACGATCGTGAGGGCCGCGGTGAACGGCACCGGCACGGCGGGCGCCTCGTCGGTCGCGTCGAACAGCCACATCGTGACCATGATCCGCAGATAGAGGAACGCCGCGATCACCGCTGCCAGCATCGCGATGACGGCGATCACATAGCTCTCCTGCTCGACCGCCGCGCCGATCACACCGAATTTCGCGATGAATCCGCTGGTCAGCGGCACGCCGGCCTGCGCGAGGAGCAGCACCGTGAATCCGAGCGCCAACGCGGGACGCCGCGTCGCGAGACCCCTGAACGCATCGAGACTCGTGTCGCCCTCGGCGCCGCGCGACACCACCGTGACGATCGCGAACGAGCCGATCACCAGCACCGAGTAGACCATCAGGTACAACAGCACCGACGACATGCCGGCGCCGGGGTCGGCCTCGCCGGCGGTGTGGCCGGCCGCCTCGACCCCGACCAGGATGAAACCGGCATGGCTCACCGATGAGTAGGCCAGCATCCGCTTCACGTTGGTCTGAACGACGGCGAGGATCGAGCCGACGAGCAGCGAGAGCACCGCCAGCACCCAGATCACGGGCCGCCAGTCGTCGCGGTAGAAGGGCAGGGCGACCACGAGCACGCGCAGCAGCGCCCCGAACGCGGCGACCTTGCCCGCCGACGCCATGAACGCGGTGACCGGCGAGGGTGCACCCTGGTACACATCGGGCACCCACATGTGGAAGGGGACGGCGGCCACCTTGAATCCCAGGCCGGCGATCATCAATGCGAGACCGGCGAGGGTCAGCGAGTCTGCGTTCTCGAGATCGACCGTGCTCTGCAGCGTGACGACCATCTCGCTGATGTTGGTCGAGCCGGTACCGCCGTAGACGAGGGCGACCCCGTACACGAACAGCGCCGACGCGAAGCCGCCGAGTACGAAGTACTTGAGTCCCGCCTCTGCGCTCCGGGCGCTCCGGCGATTGATCGAGGCGAGCACGTAGAGCGAGAGCGACAGCGTCTCGAGCCCGAGGAACAACACGATCAGGTCGTTCGCCGACGCCATGACAACGCCGCCCGTCGCCGCCGCGAGGTACAGCGCGTACACCTCGGGACCGTCGTTCGGACTCCCGTACAGATAGTCGGCGGTGAGCAGCGACACGAGCAGCACCGCGATGCAGATCGTGATCGTGGCGAACAGCGCGAACCTGTCGGCGGCGAACGCATTGCCGACGAGTGCGTGGGGGCCGCTCTCGCCGACATCGTCCCACTGGATCATCGCCATGACCGCGGCGAGAGCGGCGATGGCGGCGCTCACATATCCGTACAACCCGCGCGGCCAGGGCGGTGTGAGGGCGCCGACGAGCATCATCGTGAGCGCACCGGCCACGAGTGTGAGGAGTGGGGACAGCGCCCACCAGTCGACCTCGGGTCCGACGAACTCGCTGAGGGATTGCGCCAACATCAGTCGCCCTCCTCGTCGTCGCGATCGATATCACCGATGACGATGGTCGGCACCGGTGCCTCGTAGTCGTTGTGCGCTTCGACGTGGGTGATGAGGACTTCGACGCTGGGCTCGATCCGGTCGAGCACCGGCTTGGGATAGACGCCGAAGAAGACGATCGCGACGAGGAAGGGCAACAGCACCGCGCCCTCCTTGAACGTGAGCTCCTTGAACGTCTTGTTGGCGTCGTCGGGCTCACCGTGGAATACGCGCTGGTAGGCCCAGAGCAGGTACAGCGCGGCGAGGATGACGCCCGCCGTGGCGACCACCGTCCACCAGCGAGCCGTGAGGAACGACCCGGTGAGGATCAGGTACTCGCCGACGAAGCCGTTGAGGCCCGGCACGCCGATCGACGACAGCATCACGACCATGAAGCCGGCGGCGAAGATCGGTGCGACCTGTTGGATGCCCTTCAGTTCGGAGATCTGGCGGGTCTTGCGGCGCTCGTAGATCATCCCGACGAGCAGGAACAGTGCGCCGGTCGACACACCGTGGTTGACCATCTGGATGACCGACCCGGACAGCGCCTGCGTCGTGAACGCGAAGGTGCCCAGCAGGATGAACCCGAGGTGGGCGATCGACGAGTAGGCGATGAGTCGCTTCAGATCGGGCTGCATCGTGGCGACGATCGCGCCGTAGATGATGCCGATGACGGCGAGGGTGAGCCACAGCGACCGGCTCCAGAAGGCCGCTTCCGGAAAGAGGTAGAGCCCGAACCGGAGGAAGCCGTAGGTGCCGAGCTTCAGCATCACGGCGGCGAGGACGACCGAGCCGGCGGTCGGTGCCTCCGTGTGGGCGTCGGGGAGCCACGTGTGGAGCGGGAAGACCGGCACCTTGACCGCGAACGCGATGGCGAACGCGAAGAACAACCATCGGCCGGTGTTCGCAGCGAAGTCGGCGCCTTCGGCAAGTTCGACGAGATCGAAGGTGATCTTGCCGAGGTCGTCGCGGGCGATGACGACCGTCGCGATGAGACCGACGAGCATGAACGCCGAGCCGAACATCGTGTAGAGGAAGAACTTTGTGGCGGCGTACACGCGGTTGGCGTAGCCCCAGCCCCCGATCAGGAAGTACATCGGGACGAGCACGATCTCGAAGCACACGAAGAACAAGAAGAGGTCGAGGCTGAGGAAGCTGCCGATCACGCCCGCCTCGAGTAGTAGCAGCCATGCGAAGTAGGGCTTGTCGTCGTGGTGCGGATCGATCCCGACGATCACGAGGGGGAACAGCACCGCCGTGAGCACGACCATGAACAGCGAGATGCCGTCGACGCCCAGGTGCCAGGAGATACCCAGCTCCTCGATCCACATCTGTTTGGTGACGAACTGGAAGCCGGGATCGGCGGTGTCGAACGACGCGAGCATCCACACGCCCATCGCCCCGACCGTCACCGACGTGAGGAGCGCGAGCAGCTTGGCGAACTCCGGACGCTGGCGCGAGGTGAACAGGATCGCGAGGGCGCCGATGACCGGCAAGAGGACGAGCGTTGTGAGGATGGGGAAGCTCAGCGATGCGGTTTCGGCGGCGAGGGTCACAGGACCCCCCGGATCACGAACCACGCGAGCAGCAGCACGACGCCGATTCCGATCACGCTCGCGTACTGCCGGAGATACCCCGTCTGCAACTTGGCTAGGCCGCGCGCGCTCTCCTGCACGCCGGCGCCCACCGAATCGACAGCCCCATCGAGCACCTTTGTGTCGAAGTCGGTGATCGCCTGGAATCCCTCACGCCCCGGACCACCCATGAAGTCGGTGATCGTCCGGTCGTAGTAATAACCGTCCGCGAGGATGGTCGGCTCGATCGCCTTGAAGCGCTTGCGCTGGTAGATGAGCCATGCGGCGAC
>CBDUYD010000145.1:0-7332 GCA_965371355.1 uncultured Ilumatobacteraceae bacterium | reverse complement strand
GTCCGCATGTATCTCGAACGGGTCAGCGAGCCCGCCGACCTCCGCGGGCTCTCCTACGACGAACTCCGCGAGCTGGCCGGGGAGATCCGCGACTTCGTCGTGTCCGCCGTCTCCGAGACCGGAGGGCACCTCGGATCGAACCTCGGCGCGGTCGAACTGACGCTCGCGCTGCACCGGGTGTTCGAGTCGCCGACCGATGCCATCCTGTGGGACACGGGCCATCAGGCGTACGTCCACAAGATCGTCACCGGCCGACAGGCACAGTTCGAGGGGCTCCGGCAGGCGGGAGGACTCTCGGGGTACCCGAGCCGCGAGGAATCCGAACACGACTACGTCGAGAACAGTCACGCGTCGACGAGCCTGTCCTACGCCTACGGCATGGCGGTCGCCCGCGATCTCGGAACCGACCCGCACCGCCACATCGTCGCCGTGATCGGCGACGGATCGATGACCGGCGGGATGGCATACGAGGCACTGAACAACATCGGCCACGGCGCCAAGCGCGTGATCATCGTGCTCAACGACAACGGGCGCTCGTACGCCCCGACCGTGTCGAACCTGTCGGCCGACAGCATGAGCGTCGCGGCATCCGAGGCCACCGACCACGAGTCGGCACAGGCGAGCATCAGCGACCGCGTCACCGACCGTTTGTCGCATGCCCTCACCGACATCCGTCTCAACCCGGTCTACGTGCGTCGCCAACGGCGTCTCGAGGACGTCCTCGCGCACCTTCCCGTCGTGGGGCACCAGGCGGGCTCGGCGATGGATGCGTTCAAGGCAGGTGTCCGCGAGTTCCTCCAGCCCCCGTCGTTCTTCGAGGCGCTCGGCGTCCGCTACGTCGGCCCGATCGACGGGCACGACGTCGAGGAGATGGAGCACGCACTCCGGAACGCGATCGAGTTGTCGGCCGAGGGCCCGATCCTCGTCCACGTGCTCACGCAGAAGGGCCGCGGGTACTCGCCCGCGGAGGACGACGACGAGAAGCACCTCCACGACGCACCGGTGTTCGACCCGCTCGTCGGACCGCCCAAGGCCGTCACCACCGGATACACCCAGACGTTCGCCGATGCGATCATCAAGGAGGCCGAGGCCGACGACCGCATCGTCGCGATCACGGCGGCGATGCCAGGCCCGACCGGTCTGCTGCCGTTCCAGGAGCGGTTCCCCGATCGCTTCTTCGATGTCGGCATCGCCGAACAGCACGCGGTCACCGGCGCGGCCGGAATGGCGATGGGTGGACTGCGCCCGGTCGTCGCGATCTACTCGACCTTCCTCAATCGGGCGTGGGACCAGATCGTGTACGACGTTGCCCTCCACCGCCTCCCCGTGGTCTTCTGCCTCGATCGCGCGGGCGTCACCGGACCCGACGGCGCCAGCCACCACGGCGTCTACGACATGGCGCTGCTCGCCAAGGTTCCCGGCATGCGGGTACTCGCACCGTCGAGCGCGCAGGAGCTCGCCCAGATGCTGCACGACTCGACCGGCCTCGCCGACGAGGGACCGGTGGTGATCCGTTACCCGCGCGGCGCGGCCCGCCAGGTCGGCGAGCACGAGGTCGGCGGCGGACTCTCGGCCCGGCTGGTCAAGCGCTGCTCACATAACGACGGCAGCGTCTGCATCATCGCGATCGGCAGGATGCTCGAGTTCGCCGAGCAGGCCGCCGGGCTGCTCGCCGACGAGGGCGTGTCGATCACCGTGTGGGATGCCCGCTCGTGCGCACCTCTCGATCCCGTGATGATCACCGACGCCGCCGCTCACGACCGTGTGATCACCATCGAGGACGGGGTCCGCGTCGGCGGCATCGGGATGTCGATCGCCGATCAGGTCCGCTCGGCCGACCCGACGACGACCGTCGATGTGCTCGGTCTGCCGACCAAGTTCATGCCACACGATCCGAAGCCCGCCCACATCCACGCCCGCTTCCACCTCGACGCCGCGAGCCTGGTCGAACTCGTCCGCGGCGACCGACCGTGACCGCCGACGCGTACGCGCCCTATACGCGGCTCCGCTTCGAGCGGCCCGCCGACGGGGTGCTGCTGATCACGCTCGATGATCCCGCGAAGCTGAACGCAACCGACGGCGAGACGCATTTCCAACTCTCACGCGTATTCCGGACGATCGACGACGATCCCTCGGTCCGAGCTGTGGTGATCACCGGCGCGGGCCGGGCGTTCTCGGCCGGTGGCGACCTCGAGTGGATCTCCGAGCAGGTCGGCAACTACGACCGGACGATGCGGGTGATGCGCGAGGCCGGCGACATCGTGCGCACGATGATCGACTGCGACACGCCGGTCGTGTCGGCGATCAACGGCATCGCGGTCGGCGCCGGATTGGCCGTCGCCCTGATGGCCGACGTGAGCGTGATCGCCGAGGATGCCCGGTTGACCGACGGGCACATCCGCCTCGGCGTCGCCGGGGGCGACCACGCCGTCGCGATCTGGCCACTCCTGTGCGGGATGGCGAAGGCGAAGTACTACCTGCTGACGGCCGACTTCCTCGACGGCCGCGAGGCCGAGCGGATCGGGCTGGTCTCCAAGGCGGTGCCCGCCGACGAGGTGCTGGAGACCGCGCTCGCCATCGCCGACAAGCTGGCGGCCGGGCCGGTCGATGCGACGCGGCTCACCAAGCGTGCGCTCAACCACTGGCTGCGCGCGTCACTGCCGAACTTCGAGGCGTCGCTCGCCTACGAGATGCTCAACTTCCTCGGTCCCGACGCGGTCGAGGGGATGGCGGCGCTGCGCGAGAAGCGGGCGGCCGACTTCGACGCGACCGAGCGATGACCGACCTCGCCGGTGAGTTGGCGCTCGCGCTGAGCGTCGCCGACATGGCCGACGAGTTCACTCTGGCGCACTTCGTCGACCGCGACTTCCACGTCGACTGGAAGGAGAACGCGACCGAGGTGACCGAGGTCGACCGCACCACCGAGGCGATGATCGTCGACCGCCTGGCATCCGAACGGCCGGATCACGGTCTGTACGGCGAAGAGCACGGTCGGCGGGAGGGTTCGTCGCCGTGGGAGTGGGTGATCGACCCGATCGACGGAACCTCCGGCTTCGTCCGCGGCATCCCGGTGTGGGCGACCCTCATCGCGCTCACGCACGCCTCCGACGGCGCGGTCCTCGGAGTGGTGTCGGCACCTGCGCTGCAACGCCGGTGGTGGGGTGGCATCGGCCTGGGGGCACACGGGCGGGCGCTGGGCGTCGGGCGCGAGCTGCGCGTCTCGGGCGTCGGGGCGATCGGCGAGGCGCAGGTCTGCGTGACCCACGCTGGCGGCTGGGATCGCCTCGGCCTCACCGGCGCACTCGTGGGGCTTCAACAGCGGGCCCGCCGGTCGCGCGGATTCGGCGATTTCTGGCAGCACATGCTCGTCGCCGAGGGCGCGATGGACGTCGCGGTCGACGCGGTGGGCGTCGAGCCCTACGACCTGGCGGCGATCCAACCGGTCGTCGAGGCCGCCGGGGGCACGTTCACCGATCGCCTCGGCGAGCGCACCTACCTCCACGACACGGCGATCTCGACGAACGGCCATCTCCACGACGAGGTCCTCGGAATACTCGGGGTCTGACCACACGACACCAGCGGTACCGTTCCCGCATGGATCGTTCGGACGACGCCCCCGAGACGCGGGCGATCAGCGCGGGGCGCGCGGCGAGCGGATCGTCGCTGGCGCCGGCACTCTGGGCGTCGAGCACGTGGGAGTCCGACGGGCTCGACGACGCCGCACGCCGCGCCACGGCGGTGCGCCACGGCGATTTCTACAGCCGGTACGCCAACCCGACGGTGCGCTCGTTCGAGGAGGCGATCGCCGAACTCGAGGGCGCCGAGGAGGCACTCGCCTTCGCGTCGGGCATGGGTGCGATCTCCTCGACGATCCTCGCCCTGTGCTCCTCGGGAGACCACATCGTCTCCCAGCGCCAGCTCTACGCGGGCACGCTGTCCTTCCTCCAGGGTCCCTGTCGGCGCCTCGGCATCGACGTCACGTTCGTCGACGTCGCGACGCCCGGCGCGTTCACCGAGGCGGTGCGGCCGGGCAAGACGATGCTCGTGCTCGCCGAGACACCGACCAACCCGCGGCTCGAACTGGCCGATCTCGACGAACTCGGCGCGATCCGCGGACCGATCACCGTCGTCGACTCCACCTTCGCCACCCCGCTCGGGCAGCAGCCGCTGGCACACGGGGTCGACGTCTCGCTGCATTCCGCCACCAAGGGCATCGCAGGCCACAACGACGCCACGCTCGGCGTGATCGCCGGCGACGAGGATCTGCTCGGCGAGATCTGGGCGTACTCGGTGCTGCACGGCGCGACGCCGTCGCCGTTCGACGCGCTCAACGCCCTGCGCGGGCTTCGCACGCTCGGCGTGCGCACCCGGCACCAGAACGCGTCGGCACGATCGCTCGCGGTGATGCTCGCCGACCATCCAGCGGTCTCGGCGGTGCACTACCCGGGCCTCGCCGAACACCCCCAACATCAGCTGGCGAGTCGACAGCTCCAGCAGTACGGCACGGTGTTGTCGTTCGACGTCGCCGATCGCGACGCCGCGGCGCTCGTCCTCGACCGGCTCCACCTGGCGCGGATCGCGACATCGCTCGGCGGCCCGGAGACGATCGTGAGCCATTCGGCGACATCGACCCACGTGGGACTCACCCCGGACGAGCGGTGCGCGGCGGGCATCACCGACGGGATGATCCGGGTGTCGCTCGGGCTCGAGGACATCGCCGACGTGCTCGACGATTTCGAACGCGCGCTGAGCGACGTTTCAACCGACTGACGGTCAACCGCAGTCGTCGATGCCGCAGTCGTGGCACTCGACCTGCAGCGTCGCGTGTGCGATGTCCTGTTCGGTGAGCAGCACGCCGCTGAGATCGTCGAGCGTCTGTTGCGCGTCGTGCACGCTCAACTCGCCGTCGACCACGACATGCGCGGTGACGCTGACCGTGCCACCGCCGAGCGGCCGCAGGTGGACGTGGTGCACCTGATCGACGCCGGGCTGGTCGGCGAGCAGGGCGATGACCTCGCTCGACGACAGCCGCTCGGGGACCCTGTCGAGCAGCACGCCGACGCTGCCCCGGAGGATCCGCCACGTCGACCACAGCACGGCGGCCGACAGGATCAGCGAGGCGACCGGATCGATCCAGAGTGGGCCACCGGCGACGAGCAGCACACCGGCGATGACGACGATCACCGATCCGAGCAGGTCGGTCACCAGGTGGAGGCGGGCCGCACGCAGCGACATCGCTTCGTCGCCGTGGCCGTGGCCGACGAGCAGCACGCCGAGCCCGTTCACCGCGATCGCGATCAGCCCGATGACGATGACGGCACCGCCCGACACGGCCTCGGGGGCGAACAGGCGGCGGACCGATTCGTACACGATCCACACCACCGAGCCGATCAGCAGCAGCGCCGACACGAACCCGCCGAGTGCATCGGCCTTGCCGAACCCGAACGTCCAGGTGCGGTTGGCGGGTCGCCGAGCGACGCTCAGCGCGGCCAGCGCGGTGAGGAGTCCGAGCGCGTCGACCGCCTGGTGTGCGGCGTCGGCGAGCACGACGACCGAGCCGATGATGATGCCGACGATGACCTGCACCACGCCGAACCCGACGTTGAGCACCGTCGCCGCACCGAGGCGCACCGTCGTGTGATCGGAAGCGTTGTCGGCGGCGTGATCGTGGTCGCCGCTCTGCCCCACTATCGAATTCTCACTCACTGAGAATACTCTAGCGGCTGCGCGTCGCACCCACCAGGAGACGCCGCACGTCGCCGGCCGCGGCGATCGTCTCGAGGGCCACCCGCTGGTCGGGGCTCATGCAGCGGATGATCAGGTCGTCGAAACCGATCTCGGCGAACGCCATCAACTCTTCGGTGACCTGCTCGACGGTGCCGTAGCTCACCTGATCAGCGCTGACACCGCGATATCCGCGCTCGATGATCTCGTCGCCCAGGCGCTTCGCCGATCGTTCGTCGTCGACGATCAACACGTCTCTGCGGACGATCGCGCGGGGCGTACGTCCGAACTCGGCGCACGCCTCGCGGTACAGCGAGATCATCCGCCCGGCGGGCTCCGCGTTGGCTGCGGGGGGTCCGTACCAAGCGGTGCCGAGCCGGGCCGCACGAGCAATCGCCACCGGCGCTCCCCCCGCGGCGATCCACCACTCGATCGGACAGGCGGGTCGCGGTGTGACCGCGGCGCCCTCGATGCCGAACGGCTCGCTGTCGACCGTCTCGCCCGACAGCAGCGCGTCGACAACCCGCACCGACTCGTCGAGCATCGCCCCGCGGCGCGCAATGTCGGCGCCCATCGCGGCGAACTGTCCGCGGCCGCCCCCGATCGCCGCCTGGACGATGAACGGACCGGTCATCATTGCCGAGAGCGTGACGATCTGCTCGGCGACGAGCACCGGATTCCAGAGCGGGAGCAGGAAGAGGCATCCCGCGGGCCGATCTCCCCAAACGGCGAGTGTCCTCGCGAGAATCGGCGTGTTCTGGACGTACCCGGGCTGCACATGGTGGTCACCGAAGCTCAGCGAGTCGAGCCCTGCGGCGTCGGCGGCAGCGACGCGTTCGATCACCTGCTCGACCGCCGTTCTCGCATCGGTGTCGTAGGTCGAGTTGACAGAGATTCCCAATCGCATCCCCGAACGCTACGCCGGCAGCGTGCGGTCACCGCACAACCGTGGCGAGGGAGACAGCACCGGCCGGAAGGGACAATGATGTGGTGATGTGCCGCAACATCACCACACTGCGCGGACTCGAACCGGCGGCCACGCCGGAGGAGATCGAGGCCGGTGCCCGCCAGTACGTGCGCAAGATCAGCGGGGTGCAGAAAACGTCCGCCGCGACCGAGGAACCGTTCGAGCGGGCGGTCGCCGAGATCGCCGCGATCACGACACGGGTGCTCGCCGAACTGCCACCGCGCAAGCAACCGCCGAGGACCGAACCCCCACTGAGGCGGCTCGCCAGAACAATGTAAGCCATCGCTTACCAAGAGTGCTATCATCGAGTGCATGGACGTAGCAGTACGTGCGCTCGCCGAGCCGAACAGGAGACACATCCTCCGGCTCGTGCGCGACGACGAGCTCACCGTCGGTGAGATCGCGACGCACTTCCCGATCAGCCGGCCAGCGGTGTCACAACACCTCCGGGTGCTCGAGGAAGCCGAGCTCGTCTCGGTCCGACCCGCAGGCAATCGGCGGTACTACCGCGCCCGGCCGGAGGGCCTGGCCGAGTTCCGCGGCTGGCTCGAACAGTTCTGGAACACACAGCTCCTCGACCTCAAGCGCGCGGTCGAGCAGGAACATCCACGCACATCTGATCCCACCATCTGATCCCCACC
>CBDUYD010000144.1:0-7418 GCA_965371355.1 uncultured Ilumatobacteraceae bacterium | reverse complement strand
GGCGGTGCGTCGCCCAGGAAGAGACAGGCGACCGCCGCTACCGGAGTGCCGTTGGATCCCGGCACCCAGGTCGACAGCGAGCCGAGCCCGGCGACGACCTCACCGGTCGACTGCGCCCACCCACGCCGTCGAGCCTCGGCCACCTCGACGCGCTCGCCGACGAGCGCGGGTCCGCCGGCGAGCAGAGCCAGTCCGGGCGCCCCGCTGTGGAGCGGATGGCGCGTTCCCGGGCGGTATCCGATGACGGTGTCGGCCCGCAGCGGTTCGGCGCTGTCGATCGTGATCGCGTCGACGCCGGCGGCGACAGCGACGAACGCTGTCAGCCCGAGCACGTCGGCGAGACGCTCGATCTCGGGTCGGGCAGCGGCCTGCACCGACGAATCGACGCCGCGCGCCAGCACGGTGAGCCGGTGCGCCGGATGGCAGCGGCCCGCCGTGTCCCGGGTGGTCAGGCCGTGATCCTCGAGCGTCCTGACCAGGCGGTATGTGATCGACCGGTGCAGGCCCAGCGCAATCGCCAATTCGTCGATCGACGGCGCCTCGCCCGACTCGGCGATGAATTCGAGCGCTTGCAGACCTCGATCGAGGGTCTGGTTGGTCACACTGCTCTTGCTCGGCATGGGCGATCAGTATACGATTATCGGTCGAGCCGTTCAACTATCGAGCACACCTATCAGTAGCCCGAAGGAAGTCCATGGGAGAGATCGTCCTCGCCGCAAAGATCACCCACGTCCCGTCGATGTTCATCTCCGAGCAGGAGGGGCCACACCACGGTTGCCGCGCGGCGGCGATCGCGGGACTGCAGGAGATCGCACGCCGCGCCAGGGTCGCGGGCGCGGACACGTTCGTCGTGCTCGACACGCACTGGCTGGTCAACAGTGGCTTCCACATCAACGCCAATCCCACCCACCGCGGGCGCTACACCTCCAACGAGTTCCCGCACTTCATCCGCGAGATCGACTTCGATCATCCCGGAGCAACCGAACTCGGCCGGGCGATAGCCGAGGCCGCAACCGCGGCAGGCGTACTCACCCGCGCCCACGACGACGTTCCCTCGCTCGGGCTCGAATACGCGACCCTGGTACCGATGAAGTACATGAACGGCGCCGACGCGCTCGACGTGTTGCCGATCGCCGCCTGGATGTACGACGCCGAGATCGACGAGTCGAGGGTCGTCGGCGAGGCGATTCGGACCGCCGTCGAGTCGAGCGATCGCAAGGTCTGCCTCCTCGCCTCCGGATCGATGTCGCACCGGATCTGGCCCAACGCCGAGGTTGCCGACGGGATGTTCGAGATCAGCAGTCCGTTCAACGCCGTCGTCGATCGTGCGATGCTCGACCTGTGGCGACGCGGCGAACACGCGGAGTTCCTCGCCGCCCTCCCCGACTACGCCGACCATTGCAGCGGCGAAGGCGGGATGCACGACACGGCGATGCTCTTCGGCGCGCTCGGCTGGGATTCGTACCGCTGCCCGGCAGAGGTCATCACCGACTGGTTCCCGTCGTCGGGCACCGGCCAGTGCAACGTCGTCTTCCCCATCTGATCATCGGCCGGCTGATCACCGACCGGAAAGGACCCATCATGGCCACCAGTTCGTATCACTCCCTCGAGCAGACCATCGCGGCGCGGCCGACCGGCTGCCCCATCGACGCCGGCTTCTCGCCGTTCAGCGACGCATACGTCGCCGACCCATACCCCGAGCTGAACCCCAGGCGCGAGGAGACCCCCGTCTTCTACTCCGAGCAACTCGAAATGCTCGTCGTGACCAGGATGGACGACATCATCGGCGTCTTCCGTGATCCAGAGACGTTCAGTTCCGAGAACGTACAGGACCCGGTGTTCCCGCTCGCCGACGAGACGGTCGAGATCCTCTCGGCCCCCGACTTCGACCCGATCGCGGTGATGTCGAACCGGCCGGAGCCCGACCACGCCCGCATCCGCCGACACACGACACCCGGATTCTCGAACCGGCGGATGAAGGTGCTCGAGCCGTACATCCGGCGTCGGAGCCACGAACTGATCGACGCGATGATCGCCGAGGCGGACGATGCCGACTTCGTCGCCGAGTTCGCGATCCCGCTCCCCGGCGACACGATCTTCCGGTTCATCGGATTCCCGGAGGCCGACGACGACCAGCTGCGCTCGTGGTGTGGCGAGCGGCTCGCTTTCTCGTGGGGCAGGCCGACCGCTGCTGAGCAGGTCGACATCGCCGAGAAGATGCTCGCCTACTGGCGATACTGCCGCGAGTTCACCGCCGACAAGCACGCCCACATGGCCGACGACTTCGCCTCCGAACTGCTCGCCGACCACGACGCCGACCCCGACGACCTCACCTACCGCGAGGTCGAGTCGATCATCTACGGGCTGTCGTTCGCCGGGCACGAGCCGGTCACCCTGCTGCTCTGCAACATCTTGCTCTGCCTGCTCCCCCGGCGCTCGGAGTGGCGCGAGATCTGCGACGATCCCTCGCTGATCCCCGGCGCGATCGAAGAAGTCATCCGCTTCGAGTCGCCGCAGATCGCGTGGCGGCGGGTCGCCACCCGCGACACGACGGTCGGCGGTGTCGACTGCCCGCAAGGTACGCGCGTGTTCCTCAGCCTCGGGGCCGCCAACCATCAGCCGAGCGAGTTCGACCACCCCGAGGAGTTCGACATCCACCGCACGAACGCCCGCAACAACATCAGCTTCGGCAAGGGGATCCACCATTGTCTCGGCGCGAAGATGGCTCGATTCGAGGCCCGGGTGGCGATGGAGGTCATCACCGAACGGCTGCCCTCGCTGCGCTTGTCCGACGGCCAGACGCTGCATCGCATCGCCAACATCAGCTTCCGCGGCCCGACCGCGCTGCACGTCGAGTGGGGTGACTGACCACCGAGGAATCCTTGTCGGGTCGTGATCGCGAATACTGTGCGACCGATGGGAAGACTCGACGAAATCGATCTCACCGCCCGCCTCGATCGTGAGGAGTACGACGAGAGGCTGTACGCGGCACAGCGGCAGTTCCTCGAACTGCGCCTGATCCTCGGCGGTCAGACCCGGGGAGGAATCCTCGGCCCGGGCCTCCTCGTCGTCGTCGAGGGCTCAGATGCGGGCGGCAAGGGTGGCGCGATCAGGAGAATGGTCACGCCGCTCGATCCCCGTCACTTCACGGTCTACGCCTACGCCAAGCCGACGCCCGACGAACTGCGGCACCACTTCCTGTGGCGGTTCTGGAAGGATGTCCCCGGCCTCGGCGGGATGTGCGTGTTCGACCGCAGCTGGTATGGACGCGTACTCGTCGAACGGGTCGAGGGTTTCGCCACGCCAGAGCAGTGGATGCGTGCGTACGACGAGATCGTCGATTTCGAGCGCAGCCTCGTGCTCGAAGGCGTGATCCTCGTCAAGTTCTGGCTCCAGATCAGCGCTGACGAGCAACTGGAGCGCTTCGAGAGCCGCCGGATCGATCCGGTGCGGTCGTGGAAGCTGACCGAGGAGGACTGGCGCAACCGCGACAAGTGGGACGAGTACAGCGAAGCCGCCGACGACATGTTCGCCAAGACCGATCAGGAGCCCGCCCACTGGGACCTCATCTCGGGCGAGCAGAAGAAGTGGGCCCGCGTCGCGATGCTCGAACAGCTCAACTTCCGTATCGAAGAGGGCCTCGAAGCCTGGAAGGACTGAAGCTGGATCCCTGAACTCAGCGCAGTGAGATGATCGACCTGCGCCAGATGAGCGCGATCGTCATCCCATCAGGTCGGCGATCGTGGCGGCGGGGTCGGAACTCGTCACGAGCGTCTCGCCGACGAGCACCGCGTCGTAGCCCGCCGCCCGGAGTCGCCGGGCGTCGGTGCCGTCGCGAACGCCCGACTCGGCGACCTTCACCGCGTCGTCGGGGATCAGGCCGCCCATCCGCTCGGCCCGCTCGTGATCGACCTCGAACGTGACGAGGTCGCGCTGGTTGACACCGATCAGCGTGGCGCCGGCGGCCACGGCGTGCCCGAGTTCGTCCTCACCGTGGATCTCGACGAGCACGTCGAGGCCGATCTCGACGGCGAGGGCGTGCAGATCGGCGAGTTCGGAACGATCGAGCGCTGCGGCGATCAGCAGCACGCAGTCGGCACCCATCAGGCGGGCGTCGACGACGTCGAGTTCGCAGACGGTGAAGTCCTTCCTGAGCACCGGCAGCGCGCACGCCGACCGCGCCGACCGCAGGTCGTCGGCCGACCCGCCGAAGAAATCCTCGTCGGTCAACACCGAGAGGCAGGCCGCTCCCCCGCGCTCGTAGGTCGCAGCAAGATCGGCGGGGTCGAGTGCGGTGGCGAGGTCACCCTTGGACGGGGACCTCCGCTTGATCTCGGCGATCACCCCGAGCACCCGGCGCTCGCGCAGCGCGTGGCGAAAGCCCCTCGTCGCGGGCAGTTCGGAGACGGCCGTGAGCAGTGGAGCGAGCGACCGCCGATCGGCCGCCGCTATCTCGCGATGACGCTCGAGGATGCGCTCGAGGTACATCGCGCCTGGTCGGTGTGGGCCTCAGAGACCCTTGCCGCGTACAGGGTTGAGGAATGTGAGTTCGGGGCGGCCGGCGAGGAACGGTCCGATCGAAGCTCCGAGCGCCTTCATCACATCGCTGCCGCTGTGCGCGTCGAACGCCGTCTGGTCGGCGTAGACCTCGTAGACCCACACCGCGTTGTCGTCGCCCGAGTCTTCGCAGAGGATGTACTGGAGCGTTCCCGCCTCGGTCTCGACGTGCTCCATCATCGGGGCCATGCCGGCCATGACCTCGGCACGCTTGCCGTCCTGGATCGGGATCTTCGCGAGAACGATGACTTTGCTCATGTCGGTCGACCATAGTTCGACGACGCCTCAGAATCCGAGGCGGTCGGAGATGGTCGGGAGCAGGTCGTCGATCGGGACGCGAACCTGCTCGGTCGTGTCGCGATCGCGCACGGTGACCGCCTTGTCGTCGAGCGAGTCGAAGTCGACCGTCACCGCCAAGGGTGTCCCGATCTCGTCCTGTCGACGGTAGCGACGGCCGATCGCCTGCGTCTCGTCGTAGTCGACCATGTAGCGGTCGGACAGCAGGCCGTGCACCTCGTGGGCCAACGGTGTCAGCGTGTCCTTCCTCGACAGGGGGAGCACGGCGACGGTGTAGGGCGCGATGCGCGGGTGGAGGCGCAGCACCGTGCGCTTGTCGTCGTTGACGATGTCCTCGTCGTAGGCGGCGAGCAGGAACGCGGCCATCGCCCGCGTCGCTCCGGCGGCGGGCTCGATCACGTACGGCACGTACCGCTCGTCGTTGGGCTGATCGAAATAGTCGAGCCGCTCGCCGGAGTGCTCGGCGTGTTGCAACAGGTCGTAGTCGGTGCGCTGGGCGATGCCCTCGAGTTCGTCGAAGCCCCACGGGAAGAGGAACTCGACGTCGGACGTGCCAGTCGAATAGTGCGACAACTCGTCGGCGCCGTGGGCGCGCAGCCGCAGCAGCTCGGCGGGGATCCCGAGCTCGATGTACCAGTTGAGCCGCTCTTTGCACCAGTACTCGTACCACTGGTCGCTCTCGGCCGGGGGCACGAAGAACTCGAGTTCCATCTGCTCGAACTCGCGGGTCCGGAATATCCAGTTCTGCGGTGTGATCTCGTTGCGGAAGCTCTTGCCGACCTGGGCGATGCCGAACGGCGGCTTCTTGCGCGACGTCTGCACGACATGGGCGAAGTTGGTGAACATGCCCTGCGCGGTCTCGGGACGGAGGTAGGCGTCGGCGCCGGCGCCGGCGACCGGGCCGGCCTGCGTCTTGAACATCAGGTTGAACTCGCGGGCCTCGGTGAAGCTCTCGGACGCGCCACAGTTCGGACAGGTGTCGGGGTCGTCGAGCTTGTCGAGCCTGAAGCGCTGCTTGCAGTTGGTGCAATCGACGAGCGGATCGGTGAAGTTCGACAGGTGGCCCGAGGCCTCCCACACCTGCGGTGGGCCGAGGACCGCCGCGTCGATGAGTACCACGTCGCTCCGTCGCTGCACCATCGACCGCACCCACGCGTCCTTCACGTTGCGCAGCATGAGTGAGCCGAGCGGGCCGTAGTCGTACGTCGACCGGAATCCGCCGTAGATCTCGGCGGACTGGTACACGAAACCACGTCGCTTGCAGAGGCTGACGATCTGGTCGAGGTCGGTCGCTGGCATAGGGATGCCAGGCTAACGGCGCGCCGGTTGGTGAGTCTCGAACATTGCGACCGCCTTGAGCCGCCGTTCGATGTGGTGTTCGAGGGCGTGTGTGGCGAGCGTCGACACCTCGTGGGTGACCGGCGATTCCACCTCGGCGAGCGCCTGCACCAGGCGTCCGTCGAGGATGTCGCGCATCAGTGCGAGTGCGCCCGCGCTCATGGCCTGGCCCGACCGGTGGTCGCGACACAGCACGCCCCCCTCGTTCAGATCGAACGCCACCAACTGCACATCGGGCTCGCAACGGTCGCAACGAATGCATGCGTCGAGGCGCGGACGGAGACCTTCGTTGGCGAGGAGCTTCCAGTAGAACGCCGGCACGTTGACCGGTGAGGGACGCTCGGCGATCGTGCGCAGCACCCCGACGATCATCCGGTAGAGCTGCGGGTTCGGCTCGCGCTCCAACGAGAGTTGATCGACCGCCTCGAGCGCGGCGAGCCCCTGCGATGCTCGATCGAGGGACGACAGCATCGGCGCCAGCGACTCGACCGAATCGGCCTGGCTCACGATGTCGAGTTCGCGGCCGCGGTAGAGCAGCAGCCGGACGTGGCTCATCGGTTCGAGGCGGGCACCGAACTTCGACCTCGTCTTGCGCACCCCCTTGGCGACGGCGCGGACCTTGCCGTTCTCCTCGGTGTGGATCACGACGATCCGGTCGGACTCGCGCAGCTTGTAGGTGCGCAGCACGACCCCGGTGTCGCGGTAGAGCCCGCTCACAGGTCGAGACCGCCGAACCGGCGATCGCGCTTGGCGAAGTCGGCGATCGCGTCGAGCAGGTGATCGGAGTCGAGCTGCTGCCAGGCGAGTGGCACGAAGACGAGTTCGCCGTAGGCGAGTTCCCACACCGCCGACGGTGGGAGTCGGGTCGGCTCGCCGAGCACGACGATGAGGTCGGGCTCGCAGTCGGCCGGGGCGTAGAGCACCTCGGCGATCGTCGCCTGCGTGACCGCCTCGTCGGCGGGGAGGCTCGACAGCGCCTCGGCGAATCGTTGGCGCCCGTCGCCACAGGGATCGATGACGACACGGCAGGCGCCGACCTGCCGATCCCACCGATCGAGTTCGAGCACTCGCGGGCCCTTCTCATAAGGGCGCAGCGTCAGGTACGACGCCCCGGCGCGCCCGGCGATGCTTCCGAGGCGTTCGACGCGCTGCTCCCATCCATCGACCCCGAGCTGCTGCCAGTCGGACAATGTGCCACCGATCACCATCACGTGTCGGAGCAGCTG
>CBDUYD010000143.1:0-7451 GCA_965371355.1 uncultured Ilumatobacteraceae bacterium | reverse complement strand
TGTACGCATCTTCCCGCTCAGCGCGACACTGCGCACATTTTTCGGAGGGATGGGGAGGGATGGGGGGGGAGACGTGACCTGTGACACATTCCTACCTACCGGTCAGTAGGGTGGCGTCGTGATGCAGAACGAGATCCTCTACGAGCTGACGCCCGTCGTCGAGTCACTGCTCGAACGCCACCTCGCCACGACCAAGGAGTGGTTCCCCCACGAACACGTTCCCTACAGCCGCGGGCGAGACCACGTCGAGGGGCACGTGTGGAGCGAGGACGACGCCGACCTCGGCGGTGCCACGCTCACCCCCGCCGTGCGCAGCGCGCTGCTCGTCAACCTGCTCACCGAGGACAACCTGCCCTACTACTTCCGATCGGTCGAGCGGATGTTCGGCGCCGACGGACCGTGGGGCACCTGGGTGCGCCGTTGGACCGCCGAGGAGGGTCGCCACTCGATGGTGATCTACGGCTACCTGATGACCACGCGGGCGATCGATCCCGTCGAGCTCGAGCGGTCGCGCATGGCGCAGGTCGGTGCGGGCATCACGCCCGATCCTGAGAACACCCACGAGGGTTTCGTGTACCTCGCACTGCAAGAACTGGCGACCCGGATCTCGCATCGCAACACCGGAATGCAGATCGGCGACACCGTCGGGTACGAGGTGATGAAACGGGTCTGTGCCGACGAGAATCTCCACCAGTTGTTCTACCGCGACCTCGCCGCGGCGGCGTTCGACGTCGACCCGAACACGATGATGATCGCCCTCGAGAAGCAGGTGCGCAAGTTCACCATGCCGGGCGTCGGGATCCCCGACTTCGACCGCCACGCGGCATTGATCGCCAAGGCCGGGATCTACGATCTTCAGATCCACCACGAGCAGATCCTCGCCCCGGTAGTGCTCCGCCAGTGGGACGCGGCCAACATCGGCGGGCTCTCCGACGATGGCGCCGCCGCCCAGGAGCGGCTGATGAAGAGGATGGCGACCAGCGAAAAGGTCGCCCGCCGGTACGCCGAGAAGCGCGAAGCGGCGCTCTCGCCCGCCTGAGGCAACAGCGACCGCGGACGGAAACCTCCGCGATCAGCCGCGGTCGCCGAGGTACGTCAGCACGGCGAGCACGCGGCGGTGCGCGTACTCCTCGCGCTCGAGGTCGAGCTTCGTGAAGACGTTGGAGATGTGCTTCTCGACCGCTCCGAGCGAGACGACGAGGCGCTCCGCGATCCCCGCGTTCGAGAGCCCTTCTGCCATCAGCCCGAGCACCTCGCGCTCGCGGGGTGTCAGCCGGTCGATCTCCGAGGCGCGAGTGGTCCGCCCGAGGAGCTGCGCGACCACCTCGGCGTCGACCGCGCTGCCACCGGCGGCGACCCGACGGACGGCGGCGATGAAGTCGTCGACGTCGACGACCCGGTCCTTCAGGAGGTATCCCACTCCCGAAGTACTGCTGCTGAGGAGGTCGGTCGCGTAGCGCTCCTCGACATGCTGCGAGAGCACCAGCACGGCCACGCCCGGGTGTGCCGAGCGGATCGTGAGCGCGGCCCGGATGCCCTCGTCGGTGTGGGTCGGCGGCATCCTGACGTCGATGATCGCCAGATCGGGCCGGTACTCGGCGACCGCCGCGACGAGGCTGTCACCGTCACCGATCGCGGCCACCACCTCGATGTCGGCATCCTCGAGAAGGCGGACCAGACCGTCGCGCAACAGGACCGAGTCGTCGGCGACGACCGCTCGGAGCGGGTCACCCATCGCCCGCGCCCGTGTCGGCCGGCGGCCTCAGTGGGATCACGGCGACGATCGTGGTCGGACCACCCCTCGGAGAGTCGACGCTGAAGGAACCGTCGACACCCTCGACGCGGGCGCGCATCCCCGCCAGGCCGCTTCCCCGATCGGCATCGGCACCGCCGCGCCCGTCGTCGTGGATCGTGATGCGGACCGCCGGGGTCGGACCCGGTTCGTCGACGACGCCCACGGATGCCACGCGCGCCTTGGAGTGCTTGAGGATGTTGGCGACCGCCTCGCTCGCGACGTAGTACGCGGTGGTCGCCACATCGTCGGGAAGGTCCCGCGCTGCCGTCATCGTGACCGTCACCGGAATCGGTGACCCGGCGACGACCGACGAGAGTGCGGCGTCGAGCCCACGGTCGTCGAGCACCGCCGGGTGCAGTCCGCGTCCGATCAGCCTCAGCTCTCCGATCGAGGCGCGCACCTTGTCGCGGGCATCGTCGAGCAGGGCCCGAGCGCCATCGGGATCGTCATCGATGCGCGCCCTTGCACGGGCGACATCGATGCCGAGCGCGACGAGCTGTTGCTGCACACCGTCGTGGAGGTTCCGCTCGATGCGGCGCCGCTCGCCGTCGACCGCCTCGAGGATCTGCCCGCGCTGAGCGGCGAGTTGCTCGACACGTTCGGCCAACTCGGCGTTCTGGTCTGGACCGAGGAACCACGCGACGTACGAACGAGCGACACCGGCGACGAAAATCGTCGCCCGCGGCGCCCCGCCGACGCCGATCGCCGCGATCAGCAGCCCGCCGAGTGCGGCGGTGACGCCGAACCCGCCGCCGGTCGCCAGCTGGACGACGATCACCCAGGGCATCGCCCCGAGCGCGAAGAGTGCCGGACACACGACGAGCGAGGCGGCGATGAAGGCGACCTGTCGCCAGCGGGTGCTGTCGGCGAGCCGGGCCCGCGTCCCACCCCAGTAGCCGCTCCCGTGCTCGTGGAACCCGCGGGAGGTGATCGCCTCACCGATCCACCCGGTCCGCCGCCGTTCGAGCGTGGCGAAGCTGTTGATCAGGCCGAACAGCGGAAAGATGAGGAGCAATCCGACGCCGACGAGGCTGAGGCCGAACACGATCACCATCGCCGTCAGGGCGACCACGAAGGCGAACGGCGCCCAGATCGCGCCGACGAACAGATAGGCCAGCGCGAGCCACGATCTCGCCTCGATGACGGGCCGATACCACCATTCGGCGGCCTCGGCGAGCGACTCGAACGGCCAGTCGAAGCGGCCGTCGTCCGCGGCGTCGGTCGCGTCCGCGGCCGCACCATGCGGCGGCGCCCACGACGCCCCCGAGCCCGAATCCGACGAGTCGGCCGCACGGGTCGCTTCGGCTGGCCGGGTCACCGGAACATCATCGCGCTCATCGTCTCCCCGTTGGGCTCTCACGTCGGAGGCGATGCCCATCAGACCGCGCTCCGCAGCGTCACCGCAACGGGCCGACGGGTGACCCGACGGGCCATGATCGAGCCGAGTCCGAGCGATCCGAGCACGGCCAGCATCGCCGCGAACGGGATGACGCCGGTGGCGAAGACCATCCCGATCTCGACCGCGTCGGCCGACTCGAACGCTCCGATCAGACCGATCGCGCCCACGTACCCGAGCGCCACGCCGAGCACGACCCCGACGACGGCGATCGGACCCAGTTCGGCGAGCACGACCCGCATCACGTGTCGACGACGACCACCGATGGCCTGGAGGGCGGCCAGTTCGTGACGTCGCTCGTAGACGTTCACCGCCAGCCCGGAGGCGACGGCGAGACCGGCGACCGAAACGATGACGAGACCGATCGCCGAGAAGATCAGCACGATCGCGTCGCGGGCGGCTTCGTCCTCTGTCGTCTCGTCGAGCGGCTGCACGGAGACGATTCCGTTCCGATCCCACGACGAGATCGCCTCGGGCACCTCGTCGGACGACAACAGCACGTTGGCCATCCCGCTCGCCCCGAGATCGGACGCGAGGCGACCGACCTCGGTGAATGCGTAGCGACCGCGCGCGGGGTGCAGCCCGACGACCTCGTACTCGACGACGCCGTTCGCCAGACGGAGGTCGACCCGATCGCCGACGTCGAGACCGACGCGACGGGCGAACCCGGTCGAGAGCACGACCTCGCCCTCTCCTCCAGAGCCGTACCAGCGGCCGGCATCGAGGCCCGGATCGAGGAAGGCCGAGCCGGACTCGACGCCGACGAGATCGACCTCCCAGTCCTCGTACTCACCCGCCGCCGCGATCGCCATCTCCGAGCGATGGTCGGCGTCGGCGAGCCCGGCCGGCATGTCGAGCCCCGGGCCCGGAATGGTCGTCCGCGTCGTGTAGAGCCAGTGCTGGTTCTCGGCATCGTTGAAGGCGGTGACGGTCGTCGCCATCGATGTGACGACGAGCAGTGCGGCGACCGCTGCGGTGATCTGGGCGAGCATCGTCAGCGATCTGCCGCGCTGGTGGATCCCGTTGCGCAGCCCGGAACGCTCGAGCAGGCCGCCGAGCGCGAGTCGCGATGCAACCCGCTCCGAGAGCCTCCTACCGAACGGGGTCGCGTCGCGATCGCGCAGGGCGGTCGCAAGTTGCTGCTTCGTGACCCGTCGTGCGGCGCGGGCGGAGACCAGCCGGGCTCCGAGGAAGGCGAAGACCACACTGCCGAGCACCGCAGGGATCGAGAACGCGAAGCCGGGGGTCAGACCGACGAACTCCTCGAGCACCATGCGTGCGATGTAGTTCGACACGAGGATGCCGAGCGGAACGCCGATCAGCACGGCGACGGCGGCGATCGCCAACGCCAGGCGCCGGAGCCGCCGACGGATCGCACGCTGACGCCCGCCGAGGGCGCGCATCACGGCGACCTCGCGAGAGCGCTCGGTGATCAGCGTCGTCGTGGTCGAGGCGAGCAGCACGAGGGCGACCAGGCCCGCAACGATCCCGAGCAGCCCGACGAGCAGGCTGACCTGGGCGATGTCGGTCTCGATCGGGTGCCGTCCGTGCGGCACGGTCACCGGGAGCGTGACGACGGCGACTCCCTCCTCGACGAGCACGTCACGGATCGAGTCGGCGACGTCGCGCAGTTCGTCGGCCCCACCCTCGGCGTGCACGACGAGCCGGTTGCCGCCGACGATGCCGGCCAGGTCGCGCGCTGTCTCGATCGACGCGAACGCGAGCTGATCGCCGGCGTGGTAGGAGGTGCCCCCGATGCCGACGACCGTCAGCGTCGTCCGCTCGCCGTCGATCCTGGTGACGGGGATCCGCTCACCGATGTCGGCGAGTCCGTCGGCGACGAGGATCTCGTCTCCACCGGCCGGCAGACGGCCTTCGTCCGCGCTGACGATGTCGATGTCCTGATCCCCGATATCAACGCCGAGCACCGTGATCACGGAATCCGTCCCACCCTCGACTCCCGTGCCGACCCGGGCGACGATCTGGGTCTCGGCGAGGTCGACGCCCTCGACCGATCCGACGAGCGGCGCGACCGCCAGATCGCCGGAATCGGTCGTGTCGATCGCGATGTTCGCGATCGCGTCGGCCGCGGCCGCCTCGCGAAGCGAGCTCGTGGCGACGTCGGGGACTCCCATCACACCGATCGCACCGAGCGCCAGCGAGAGTGCGATCACCGAGGTGACGATGCGCGCCGGCGCACGTCGGAACTCACGGACGACGCGCCGCATCACAGCCCTCCGATCATCGCCGCGGCGGGCTGCACCGGGTGGTCGTCCATCAGCGCGCCCGATGCGACATCGGGGATCGACGCCGCCTCACCGCTGAGCACCGTGTGCTGCTCGACCGCGCCGTCGAGCATCTCGATCAGAAGGTCACTCTCGGCAGCGAGGTGTCGGTCGTGGGTGATGAGCACGACGGTGGTTCCCGACGCGGCGAGGTCGGCAAGAATCTCGAAAACAACATGGCCCGACGCCCGGTCGAGGCTGCCGGTCGGCTCGTCGGCGACGATCAGCCCCGGACGGGCGACGATCGCACGGGCGATCGCGACGCGCTGCTGCTCGCCTCCGCTGAGCTGACCGGGGAGGCGTCTCGCCTTCTGCGCCAGACCGACCGAGGCGAGCGCCTCGCGCGTGCGGTCGCGACGCTCCCGCCGACCTGCCGAGCGATCGCTGAGCCGGAGGGCGAGCTGCACGTTCTCGGCGGCGCTGAGCGTCGGGAGGAGGTGGAAGTTCTGGAACACGATGCCGACCGTGCGTCCGCGCCAACGCGCGAGGCGGTCGTCGGACAACTGGTCGATGCGGGTGCCGTCGACGACGAGCGATCCCGATGTCGGCCGGTCGATTCCGGCGATCAGCGCGCCGAGGGTCGACTTGCCCGATCCCGACGGGCCGACGATCGCGGCGAGTTCTCCACGATCGATCGTCAGCGACACGCGGTCGATGCCCAGTTGGGCGCTCGATCCCTTCCCCCACCGTCTGGTGAGATCGTGGGCTTCGATCAGGGGCCGCCGGGGGGATACATCACCGCGGAGGTCGGGTAGGTCGTTCGGGTCGAGTGCGGATCTCATCAGGCGATCGTGCCCAGACCCGGTCGATCGCTGCGATGGAGCGCGCCGGTGAATCGATGGTGGGGTTGTCCCCACCATCGACAACCATGGACCGATGGCCCGCCTGTTCGTCGCCATCTGGCCGCCGCCGGACGTCGTCGAGGCGCTCCGCGCGCTGCGCCGCAAGGACGAGCGCGGGGTCAAGTTCGTGCGGCCCGAGAACTGGCACATCACGCTGCGATTCCTCGGAGAGGCGCACCCGATCGAGATCGCGGACCGTCTCGACGCCGTCGAACTCCCCGCTACCGTGGCGCGCCTCGGTCCGGCCGTCGACCTGCTCGGCAAGCATTCGGTGATCCTCCCGGTCACGGGGGTCGACCAGCTCGCGACCGGGGTCTCGACAGCCACGAGAGGTGTCGGCAGCGCTCCAGAACGACGGCGCTACGTCGGCCACCTCACTCTCGCCCGGCTGCGCAAGAACGCCACGCCGCCACGGCTCACCGGCTCGCCGTTCGACGCCTCGTTCGACGTCGACGAGGTAGCCCTCGTCAGCAGCCGTCTGAAGGAAACCGGCGCCGAGTACGAGACGATCGCGACGTGGCCCACCCGATGACGGTGCGCTTCCGATGGTCGACCCGGCGATCACTACGATGACCGGCGTGGATCCGGACGACAAGAAACTCGCACTGCGCTCGATCAACTACGGGCTCTACGTCCTCACCGCCACCAACGGCACCGACTATGCGGCCGGGGGAACGAACTGGCTGTCGCAGGCCAGCTTCGAGCCGCCGCTCGTGATGGCGGGGGTCAAGGCCGACGCGGGCGCTGCGGCGATCATCGCCGAGACCGGCAAGTTCGCCGTCAATGTGCTCGCCGCCGACCAGCTCGACATCGGCAAGGCGTTCTTCCGCTCGACCTCGGTCGAGGGCAACACGATCAACGGCTACGAATTCGAGCCCGGTCCCAGCACCGGAGCGCCGCTGATACTCGCGACACCGTTCTGGTTCGAGTGTGAGGTCACCGACACCATCGCCCGCGGCGATCACACGATCTTCGTCGGCCAGGTCGTCGACGCCGGCGTGCGAAACGCCGAAGCCGTGCCGCTGCTCCTGCGCGACACCGGCATGAACTACGGCGGCTGAGAGCCGATCATCCCGCCGGCTACCCGGCGAATCGGGCCGAGGGCGTGCCGAACCGGAGGTCGTTCTCGTCGG
>CBDUYD010000142.1:0-7479 GCA_965371355.1 uncultured Ilumatobacteraceae bacterium | reverse complement strand
CGACATCGACCACGCCGATCCGTACTACAACGAGCACGCGCCCGAGATCTGGAAGGAACTTCGCGAGTCCGGATGCCCGATCGCCCACACCGACCGCTACGGCGGAATGTGGGCGCCGATCACCAACGAGCTCGTGAACGAGGTCGCATACGACACCGAGAACTTCACCAGCCGGGGCGTCGTCGTCAACACCGGTCGGCCCGACGTCCCGCCACCGGTCGGGTTCGCGCCGCCGATCACGAGCGATCCGCCGTTCCACAACATCGCCCGGCGTCTGCTGCTGCCACCGTTCGCGCCGAAGAAGATCGAGCCGTGGGAGCCCGAGATCCGCCGGTTGTGCAACAAGCTGCTCGACGAGATCGGAGATGTCACCCCCGGCGAGACGATCATCGACGCCGCAGTCGACTACGCACAGCACATCCCGGTGAACGTGATCGGACGCATGCTCGGGTTCCCCGAGGAGGACGAGGAGCTCTTCCGCGAGTTCGTGCACAACACGCTCGAACTGATCAACGAGCCGGTCGCGGTGCGCCAAGAGGCGGGCGAGAAGCTCGATGCCTACCTCGACATCCAGATCGCCGACCACATCGACAATCCACGCGACGACCTCACGACGTACATGCTCAACGCCGAGATCGACGGCATGAAGCTCGAGGCCGACCATGTGCGCGGCTCGATCGTGCTGCTCCTGATCGCCGGCATCGACACCACATGGTCGGCGATCGGCTCGTCGCTGTGGCACCTCGCTCAGCATCCCGAGGACTGCCAACGTCTCACCGACGATCCCGACGTGATGGTGTTCGCGCTCGAGGAGTTCCTCCGCTCTTACGCGCCGGTCACGATGGCCCGCCTCGTGCTGAAGGACAACGAGTTCCACGGCTGCCCGATGAAGGTCGACGACTGGGTGTTGCTGCCGTTCCCGGCGGCCAATCGCGATCCTGCGATGTTCGACGATCCGGACACGTTCGTGATCGATCGCGAGGAGAACCGTCATGCCGCGTTCGGGCTCGGCATCCACAGGTGTCTCGGGTCGAACCTCGCCCGACTCGAACTGATGGTTGCAATCCAGGAGTTCGTCGCCCGATTCCCGCGGTTCGAACTCGCCGGCGACACCAAGTGGAGCGTCGGTCAGATCAGGGGACCCCGCCAGCTTCCCGTGCGCATCCTCGAGACCGCCGGCTGAACCACCGAGGGCGCCGTCGGCCGGGTGGCCGGGCGATCAGGGCGGTCAGTAGCTCAAACGAGCGTCGTTCCGATCGAGGCGGCTGCGGTCGTGCACGCGATGGTCAGAGCGGCGTACCCGGATCCCCAGCGCCAGCCGAGCGAGCGGGTTTCGAGTGCGAATGACGAGAACGTCGTCAGCGCGCCACAAAACCCCAACCCGAGCACGGTGAGCGTCCCGACCGAAAGATCGGCTGCGACCAGCGCGCCGAGCGCGAGACTTCCCGCCGTGTTGACGACGAGCAGCGCCTGCCACGAGCAGATGAGCGTTCCGACGATGTGGCGCCCGACCGCGCCCACGCCGGCGGCGAGCACGAACAGCACCGGGGTCATCGCCGTTCCTCGCGCGCGGGGCGGGCGGGAGTCCACTCCGACGCCAGAACGACCGCGCCGATCCCGGCGAGCAGTGTGACCGCGCCGTAGAGGACGGCGACCTGCGTTCGCCCGGCATCGACGAGGTCGTTCAGGGCCAGCGCCAAGGCGGAGAAGGTCGTGAAGCCACCCAGCACACCCGTCACGGCGAACGACCACGCGGTCGTACCTGGTTCGAGCCGTTTCGCGGCGACGCCGATCGCCAGGCTCCCGAGGATGTTCACGATCAGGATCGCCCACTCC
Source organism: uncultured Ilumatobacteraceae bacterium (assembly GCA_965371355.1). Taxonomy (GTDB): domain Bacteria; phylum Actinomycetota; class Acidimicrobiia; order Acidimicrobiales; family Ilumatobacteraceae; genus JASJHI01. The sequence continues at coordinate 5,643 of CBDUYD010000142.1, read as the reverse complement.
CACGAGGCTGAGCCGGCGGCCCACAGCTCGGCGATCGCCCAGCGTCCCGTCGCGCCGAGCGCCCCGCCCGCGGCGACCCCCAAGAGAACGGTGGGGCGCTCTCCTCCGGGGTAACTCGGGAAGAGCTGCACGCCCCGTGCCTAGCAGGCGTCGGCCGCCGATCGGGGATTCACACTCATCTCTCACCCGCAGCGGCCACACTGGTTCGGATGCCCGCTAGCTTCCAGGCGCCCGCCAGCCGGGTGCTCATCGCAGAGGACGATCGCGCCGTGCGGGTAGCGCTGGAACGCGCGCTCGAGCTCGAGGGCTACGACGTGGTGGCTGTGTCGAACGGCGCCGAGGCCCTCGAGTCGATCGAGGCATCATCGCCCGACGTGGTGCTCCTCGACGTCTCGATGCCGCTGCTCGACGGGCTCACCGTGTGCCGTGTGCTCAGAGCCGAGGACGATCAGGTGCCGGTGCTGATGTTGACCGCCCGCACCGAGACCAGCCACCGGATCGCGGGGCTCGACGCCGGTGCCGACGACTATCTTCCCAAGCCGTACGACCTCGGCGAGCTACTCGCCCGGATCAGGGCGCTGCTGCGTCGATCGAGCTACGACGTCCCCGACGCGCCCGACGACCTGGTGCTCGCCGATCTGCGCCTCGAGCCGGGCGCGCGGCGGGCGTTCCGTGACCATCGCGAGATCGAGCTCTCCAAGACCGAGTTCGATCTGCTCGCCCTGCTCGTGCAGAACGCCGGGATCGTGCTCGACCACACGACGATCTACGAGCGGATCTGGAACTACGACTTCGGTCCGGATTCGAAGAACCTCGCCGTCTACATCGGTTATCTGCGGCGCAAGACCGAGTCCGAGGGCGAGCCGCGGCTGATCCACACCGTCCGCGGCGTCGGCTACACAGCCCGAGCCGAGACGTGAGGAGGTCGCGAATGGTGATCGCGACCGTGGCGCGGACGGGCCGTCTCCGATGAGCCTGCGCTGGAAGATCGCGCTCGCGCTGGCGGGAGTTGCCCTCGTTGCCACCACCGCGGTCGGCATCGTGAGCTACCGGACGACCGCAGGACGCTTGATCGACGAGATCGACCGCTCGATCGAACAGGCCGTGCCGCAGGTGTCGATAGCTGGGAGGTCGGGTCGTGTCCCGGCTCCTGGGCTGCTCGACGTGTACTGGGTGCGGGTGCTGTCCGACGACGCCCACATCGTGGCGACCTCGTTCGAGAAGCGGGTGCCCGTCGGCGACGTCGACGCGGTGTTCGACGAGCCGCGTGCCTATCAGCGATCGACCGAGTCGGTCGACGGCGAGCAGTTTCGTGTCCACACGATCGGCGTGCGCGGCGGGGCGGTGCAGGTCGCCCGCTCGCTCGAGGAGGTCGACCGGGTGCTCGACGACCTCCGTCGCCGGACGGCACTGATCGTCGTCGTCGTGTCGATGGCCGCCGCCGCGCTCGGCTGGGTGATCGCGTCGGGTGTCGCCGCGCCGCTGCGGCGTCTGACGAAGGCCGCCGAGGACGTTGGCGCATCGGGAGAGCTCGATGTGCAGGTCGAGGCGCACGGCTCCGACGAGGTCGGCCGTCTCACGGTGGCGTTCGCCGACATGCTCGATGCGCTGTCGCGGTCGCGGGTCGCGCAGCAGCGGCTCGTCGATGATGCCGGGCACGAGTTGCGGACCCCGCTGACCAGCCTCCGCACGAACCTGTCGGTGCTCCGGCGACACGACGGACTCTCCGACGACACCCGCGCCAACATCCTGCTCGACCTCGACGACGAGGTGACCGAATTGACGGCGCTGGTCAACGAGTTGGTCGCGGTCGCGGGCGGCGACCATGCGGGCGAACCGCCACGGCCGGTCGACCTGGCGCCGGTCGTCCGCGATGTCGCCGCCCGGGTCGGCCGCCGTCGCGACCGCGAGATCGCCGTTCGGGTGAGTTCGCCGGCGACGGTGAGCGTCGATCCTTCCGGGCTCGATCGGGCGATCACCAACCTCGTCGACAACGCATGCAAGTTCGACGTGTCATCCGGCCCGATCGAGGTTGTCGTCGACGATGGAGAGGTGCGGGTGCTCGACCGCGGGCCCGGCATCGCCGACGACGACGCCGAGCACATCTTCGACCGGTTCTACCGCTCCGACTCCGCGCGCACCCTCCCCGGTTCGGGGCTGGGCCTCGCGATCGTGGCCGAGATGGCTGACCGCAACGACGGATCGGTGTTCGCCGAAGCGCGCGAGGGCGGCGGCGCCGAGGTCGGGTTCCGGCTGCCACCGATCGCCACCGACCGATGAGCGACCCGCTGATCGGCGTTCGTCCGTGCCAGGTTGATGTCGCTGTTCAGGTCGATGGGTTCAGGTCGATGGGGTGCAGATGACGACCGGGATCTCGCGGTCGGTCTTTTCCTGGTACCCGGCGTAGCCCTTGTAGACCTCGACGATCGTCGGCCACATCTCGGCCTTCTCGTCGTCGGTCGCGGTGCGAGCTGTCATCCGCCTCGTGTTGCCGTCGATGGTCAACTCGACATCTGGATCGGTGACGAGGTTCCGGTACCAATCGGGATCGCGGTCGTCACCACCCTTCGACGCCACGAGCACGACGTGTTCGTCGTCGCTGATCGGCGTGGTCAGCATCGTCGTGCGCTGCTTGCCGCTCGTGCGGCCGGTCGTGTGCAACTCGACGACGGGCATCGAGCCGAGCGATCCGAGCAGGCGCCCACCCGACGCGCGGCTGACACTCCGGTGGACGAGGTTCAGCGTCTTGAACAAGCCGTCCCTCACCGTGGTCTCGAAGTCCATGGAGCGAGGCTACCCAACGACGTCACGCGTGGATCCCCGGTCGGATAGCCGCGTTTGCGCAATCTCCGACCGAACGCGCACACCTTGACGACGACAATCGCTCGCCGCACGTTCTCACCGGCTCCTTACGCTCTTCGGGTTTGCTTCACACGTCGGCTTGTCAGGCTGCACGCCGTATCCATCAGCCGAAAGGAAGAATCCCCGAGATGAAGAGCGAGAAGACGATGAAGAGCGACAAGACAAGCAAGCGAGCCGTGGCGCTCGGCCTGACAGCGGGCCTCGTCGGGGGCGGGGCCGCGGGCTTCGTGCTCGGTGTTCCCGGCCTATCGGGCGCGGCGGGCACCGACCCGGCGGCGATCGTCGTCGCCCAGACCGACACCGATGCGCCCGAGCAGGCTCCCGCCGAGGACGTCGACAGGCCCGAACCCGGTGAGCGGGCTCGCGAGGTCCTCCAGCCACTCGTCGACCAGGGCACGATCACCGGCGAGCAGGCCGATGCGGTCGCCGATCATCTCGCCGCGCACGCGGCCGAGATCCGCGCCGAGCGCGGGCCGGGCGAGGGGCATGGTCGAGGTGGTCCTCGCGGCAGGTTCGGCCGAGCCGGACTCGGTACCGCCGAGGCGCTCACCGACGTTCTCGGCATCGAGGTGGACGCGCTGCGCGAGGCACTCCGGGGCGGATCGACCATCGCCGAGATCGCCGAGGCCAACGGCGTTGCGGTCGATGACGTCGTCGCCGCACTCGTCGCCGAGGCGACCGAGCGGATCGACGCAGCGGTCGAGAGCGGTCGACTCGAGGCCGACGAGGCCGCCGAGAGGACCGGGATGGTCGAGGACCGCGTGACCGCCCACGTCAACGGCGAGCATCCGGCGTTCGGCCGCAGGCCGGGCATGCCACCGGCCGAGCAATCGGTCGACGGCGAGACCTGACCCCACGACCCACAACACCTCGCCTGGCCCATCCGGCCGCCCCCTCGGTCGACGCCCCCTCCCGTCGGCCACCTCCCCGGGGGAGGCCGGGTGGGCCGGTGCGCGCCCTGACGGGCGTATGGTCGACCAGTGATCTGCGTCGACCTAGCCGGCGTCGGCGTCGCCCAGCCCGACAAGGTGCTGTTCAGCGATGTCGACGTCACGATCCACCGCGGTGACCGGGTCGCGGTCGTCGGGGTGAACGGCTCGGGAAAGACGACGCTATTGCGTATCCTCGACGGCTCGCTCCAGCCCGATGAGGGTGTCGTGCGGTTCGGCCGCGGTGTACGGATCACGTCGCTCGAGCAGGATCCGGTGCTCCCGCCCGGCACGGTCCGCGAATATCTCGGCGGCGATCACGTCGTCGCGGCCGCCGCGACGTCGCTCGGCGTGCAGCCGCTGTTCGATCGTGCGACGTCTGAGCTGTCCGGCGGACAGGCGAAACGTGTCGCGCTGGCGAGGGTGCTGGCCGACGATCGCCACGGCAAGCACGACATGATCGTGCTCGACGAGCCGACGAACCACCTCGACCTCGAGGCGATCGAGTGGCTCGAACACAGGCTGCAGACACTGTCGGCGGCGTTGGTCGTCGTCACCCACGATCGCCACCTGCTCGACCGGGTGACGACCGATGTCGGGCCGAGCAAGGTCGTCGAGCTCGACACGGGCCGGGCGCACGTCCACCGGGCGTTGACGGGACGGAGCGCGTACGCGACCACGCTCGACGCCCGCGCGGCGCGACTCGAACGCGAGGCGCAGGCCGAGTCGACGCGCAAACTCCTCGCCCGCAAGGAACTGGCCTGGCTGCGACGTGGTGCTCCCGCCCGGAGCTCCAAGCCCAAGGCGCGCCTTCGCACCGCCACCGAGATCGTCTCCGGAGGGCCACCGATGGGCGACGTCCGTGAGGCTGCACTCGATCTCGGCTACGAGAACCGGCGGCTCGGCGGTCAGGTGATCGAACTCGAGGGTGTTGCACAACGCTTCGGCGACAACGTCGTGCTCGAGGGCGTCGACCTCGTCATCGAGCCCGGCGCGCGGCTCGCGGTGGTCGGTGCGAACGGGTCGGGCAAGACGACGCTGCTCGATCTGATCGCAGGTCGCTCCGAACCGTCGTCCGGACGCGTGAAGCGCGGCAAGACCGTCGTGGTCGGGTACGTCGACCAGCACTCGACCGACCTCGATCCCGACGCGATCGTCCGCGAGATCGTCGCCGGGCCGTACCGCGAACCCGACTACGAGGACAGGGCGCTCCTCGAGCGATTCTGGTTCGACGCACCAGCGCAGTACGCGCCGGTGCGGATGCTGTCCGGCGGCGAACGTCGGCGCCTCCTGTTCGTCACCGTGCTGGCCACGAAGCCCAACGTGCTGGTGCTCGACGAGCCGACGAACGACCTCGATCTCGACACGCTGAGGGCGCTCGAGTCGTTCTTCGACGACTGGCCGGGCGCGCTCGTCGCGGCGAGCCACGATCGCGCCTTCCTCGATCGGGTCGCCGACCACGTCATCGCCGTCGGTGATGGAGGGATCAGACGCATGCCCGGTGGCGTCACAGGGTGGCTGGCGGAACGCGAAGCGCTGCGCTCGGCGGCTTCGGCCGCGAAGAGGGGATTGTCGACCAGCGGCGGTCGAGCGCGCAAGGCTGCGACCGGCCCGAGCCCATCGACGATCGGTCGGCGTCTCCGCGAGACCGAGCAGGCGATGGTGAAGGCCCAGCGGCGCGTCGAGACCCTGACCGGCGAACTCGCGGCGACCGGTGATCATCGCGAGCTGCACGACACGGGTGTGCGCTTGGCGGTCGCGCAGGGCGAACTGGACGAACTCGAGGAGCGCTGGCTCGAACTGGCCGAGTTGCAGGCCGGGTCGCAGGCCGGGTCGCAGGCCGGGTCGCAGG
>CBDUYD010000141.1:0-7480 GCA_965371355.1 uncultured Ilumatobacteraceae bacterium | reverse complement strand
GGGCTTCACCGGGTCGTTCAAGGCGTTGAAGAAGGGTGAGGTGAAGGAGTTCACCGTGGTGCTCCAAGCTGCGCGGCACCACGCGGTCGAGCGGATGATCGAGAACGCCAAGTCGCAGGGGGCCAACGCCGTCGTCGGGTTGCGCTACGACTCCGGCGACGTCGGCGAGCAGCAGGGCATGGCAGAGATCGTCGCCTACGGCACGGCAGTTGTGATCGAATAGCGAGCCGCAGAGACCGACCGCGGGACGACCTTGTAGCGTTCGATCATGGGCGGCCTTCCGCGTCTCGTCCGCTGCGAGTTCGTCGACCTTCCGGTCGTCGAGGCGTCCGGCCTCGCGTCCCGTTCACGCGGCGACACGGTCAGGGTGGCCGTCGTCGGCGACCGGTCGTCGCATCTCGCCGTCGGCAGTGCCGCTCCCCGAGGTGGGCTCGGCGACTGGACGATCCTCGATCTCCGCACGATCGAGGGCTGGCCGCAGTCCGAGGACGACAGCCAGCTCGAGGCGATCGCCATCGACGACGGCGATCTCGTCGCACTGATGCGCGAGGATCCGCCGGTCGTGATCGTCGTCGATACGGTTGCCCGCTCGGTGCGCGCTCGGATCACCCTCATCGCGCCGGCCGAATCGCCACTGTGGGGCCATTGGGACGACCCGTCGTCCCGCGGCGAGGGCTTGCTGTTGTTGCGCGGCGGTCGGCTCCTGGTCGTCAAGGAGAAGCGGCCGCCCGCACTCGTCGAGTTCGCTCCGATCGGTCGACCGGCAAAGGGGTTGTCGAGGGACGACTTCCTCGCAGCCGGTGAGTCGTGGGATGCCCCCGCCGGCGACGTCGAGTTCGAGGCGGTTTCGATGTGGCGTCTCCGCGGACAGGCGAAGAAGACCCTGGCGGACGTCAGCGACGTCGCGCTCGGCCGCGATCGGTCGCTGTGGCTGCTCAGCGACAAGTCGCGTTCGGTCGGTCGGCTCTCGCTCGAGAAGCCCCTGTCGGTGTCGGGCGAGTCGATTCGTGATCTCGACGGGGCGTGGCGGCTGCCGAAGAAGACGAAGAAGCCCGAGGGCGTCGCGGCGCTCGACGACGAGCGAGTGCTGATCGCGATGGACACCGGGTCGACGAAGAAGAACGGGATGATCGTCCGTCGTCCGCCCTGATCCCGCGCTGATCAGGTCGGCTGCCCCGCCGGTGCCAGCCACCCCTTGAACAGTTCGTGGATCGACAGCGCCCCCACGAGCGTCTCGCCCGCGGGGAGATTGGACGGCGCGAGCACGAACGGATGGCATTGTGCTCCGCCCATCCCGCCGTGGAATCCGATCAGTTCCTCGAAGGCCGCGCCCTCGTCGGCGATCGGGTCGTAGAAGCTGTTGACCAGCAGGTCGGGACAGTTGTCGAAGCTGCTCGTGCGTCGGAGGTGGTCGGCCGCGTTCGGCCCGAACGGCTCGAGTGGATCGGATCCTTCGACCGAGTCGGCGTCGAGGTGATGGATGCCGTTCGCCCCGATCACGAGATCGCCGTCGATGTCGTCACGGACGAGCACCCATCCGACGCCCTCGTGCGCCGCGAGCCCGGCGATCAGACCTGGGTGTAGCCCCTCGATCTGCTGCCGTGTCGCCCGCCCGTCGATGGCGGTGAACGAGAGCAGGCCGAGGTTGCCCGATGCGAGCACGACGATGTCGCCGTCGTCGGCTCCGGCGAGCGTCGCGGTCGTCGGCCCGATGGCCACCTCGCCGTCGTCGGTGTTCTTGCGGGTGACGCGAGCGACCGTGCGGCCGAGCCGTGATTGTTCGGCGGCGGCATCGCTGAGCATGCCGTTGACGTTGTTCCAGCCCTCCCCGGCGAGCACCGGTGCTGCCACCGCGGCGTCGCGGGCGAGCTCGTTGACGAGATCCTCCAGCGACTGGTCGTACCGTTGAGCGAATGTCGCGCCCTGGGTCTGGCCGTGGTCGGACAGCACGACGACGAAGTAGGGCCGTGGTGCACTGGACAACGTGGTGAGCAGTCGTCGGAGGTTCTCGTCGGTCCGGCGGAGCGTGTCGAGCGCCTCGGGCGCGGAGATCCCGGAGTGGTGGGCGACCTCGTCGTAGCCGACGAAGTCCGCGTAGGCCGACGGCACCCCGCGCTGGATGTCCGCGATCAGCATCGCCGTGGTCAGCTCGGACAACACGACCGTGGTCGCGGCCCGCAGCAGCGGATACACACCACCGCGGTGCATGCGTGGCTCGACGCCGTCCTTCTTGGCGCGCCGGGCCGCGCGCAGTTCGCGTGCGATGTCGGCGATCGAGAGGGCGATTATCCGCAGCAGCGTGTACGGCGTGGCCATCGCGTAGGCGATTCGCTCGTCGCTGCGGCGCGATTCGAGCACGGTGCTGAAGGTGAACATCGTGTCGGGCGCGTCGCCGGAGAACACGTTCGCCCGGCTCGTACCGCCGTCGACGAGCAGCCCGTGTCCGGTCGACTGCCGCTGCTCGATCTCGGCTGCGTCCTTCGGCCGGTTCGACACCATGACACGTCCGGTGTCCTTCTCGTACCAGCGGAACGCCGGCATGTTCGAGTTGTCGCCGAGCAGGATTCCGGCCTGCATCGCTCCGGTCTGCGACGACAGGTCGCACTCCCATCCCGCGAGCCGGTGGGTTCCGTTCTCGATCAGCCCGGCGAGCATCGGGGCGTGACCCGACGCCATCGCGTCGACCAGCACGTCGTGACCGAGGCCGTCGATCTGGATGAACAGGAACCCGGGCTCGTCGGTGTGGGTCGGTGGTTCGTGTCGCCCGACCAGGCGTCTCACGACGTGCTCGCGCCAGACGTGTTCGTCGTCGACGCTGAGCAGCCCGCCGATCGAGACGTTGACGACGGTGAGCGCGAACGCGACGACGAGACCGGACCAGAACGATCCGACCTCGAACCCGTCGATCACCCACGCGGTGAGGTTGACGAACAACCCGTTGAGCACGAACGTGAACAACCCGACGGTCCAGGCGATGAGCGGCAGTGTCAGCCGGATCGCGATCGGCCAGAGCACGGCGTTGAGCAGGGCCAGGAACCCGACGGCGGCGAACGCCGCGAGCCAGCTGCTCAGGCGCACGTTGTCGAGGAGCCACGTCATCACGAGCAAGGTCAACGCCTGCGCCACGCCCAGGATCGCGATCCGCAGCAATGGCCACGATCTGGTGGTTCGTTCGATGCCGAGTTCCGGCGGCTGCCGCGTGCTCATCGAGGCTCCATCATGCTCGGTCGGCTGTCTCCGAGCGCAGCCGATGGTCGCCGTTGCGACGACCGATTCGTCAATCGGGCGAGACGAAGCGGCACCGCGGCCCCACCGCCCGCACGAGGCGCTGATCGACCGTCGCAAGTTCGGCGTCCAGCACCTCTGCGATGGCGACGTACCACGCGTCGTAGGGCGTAACCGTGTGGCGGAGCTCCCAGATGCGATCGCTACACGGAAGGTAGGGGATGTACTCGATCTGCAAATTGGCCAGGTCGGCTTGCGCGAGCGCTGCGATGCCGGCGGGGAGCTCTCCACGTCGCTCGGCGCGGCGGAGATAGTTCGTGACTTCTGCGGGGAGGATGTGTGGCGCGACGAGGTCGCGGCCCTCGAGGAGACGACGAGCGGAGATCTGTTCGTCTGATGTCGCCTGCACCACCTGAGCGATCACCGACGCGTCAACGACGAGCGTCACCGGGATCGAGATCTTCGTCGGCGCGATCGGCGTACTTGTAGGACAGGATCTGCTCGGTGGTCAGACCGGTGCCGGTTCTCCGCACACGTTCCTGTGCGCCTTCGAAGATCTCGAGGTTGTCGCGCTTGCCGGCGAGCTTGATCAGTTCCGACCGCAGGTACTGCTGGAGCGAACGGCCGCTGCGAGCCGCTCTGGCGGCGAGTTCGTCGCGGGTGGTCTTGGGGACGTCGCGGATCGTGATCGATGGCATGATTGCATTTTGCATGTTGGGGCGCCCTTCTGCAAGCGGGATTGGCGCCTACGGCTGTGCAGTGGGCGGCGACATCGCCCGTCCGGAATTTCAGCATCGATCGGAATGTCCGGGTCCGTGCCCGCCTGATCGCTCCGGTCGGCGATCAGCTCGGGATCAACTTGAACCGTCCGCCGTCGAGCGGGCGGATGACCCCGAAGTGGCGCCGGTCGAGCGTGAGGATCGTGCGGGTTCCGTAGCGGCGGGCGAGGACGGCGATGGAAGCGTCGGTGATTCCGATGTCCTGATCGTGGTAGCGGCGAATCAGACGAGCCGCCTCGCCCACGTCGTCGGCATTGATCTGGGCGAGCTCGTATGCGCCTCCGGCGAGCTCCTCCAGCACCGTCAACTCGGCGTCGATCCCGAGCCTGGTGGCCAGTAGATAGTCGAGCTCGGCGACGACGTACGGCGAGACGACGAGGAGGTCGTCGTCGGTGATCGCTCCACGCACCTCTTCGTGAGTGGGTTCGCGCTTGTTGAACAATGCCAACAGGCCGCTGGTGTCAGCGATGATCACCGTTCGCCGAACCCGGCGAGCAACTCATCGACACGCTCGGCGATCGGCTCGGCGTCGAGCAATCCGGCCCGGGGCCGAGGCCGATCGAGCGCACTGGCGACGGCCTCGCGGATGACCGTCGCTTCGGAGCAACCGCGTCGCCTCGCCTCGCGCTCGATCGCCGACTTGAGGTCGTCAGGGAGATAGACCGTCGTCTTCTGGGCCATGAACATATGGTACCACCGCTGGTACCTGCGCCGGAGCGCCCGGAGGGGTCGGATCGGGTCGGATCTCCGGGTCGGCTAGAGGTGGCGCGGCTCACGGGACTTCATCGCCATGGTAGTTACGATCCGCTATACTTTCCCCATGGACGCCAGAGGGACTCTGCGGGCGGCGCGCACGGCCGCCGGGATGACGCAGCTGGAAGTGGCATCGCGGGCGGGTGTCACGCAGTCCGTGATCAGTGCCTACGAGTCCGGCCGTCGCGAGCCGAGCCTGCCGATGTTGCAGCGCTTGGTCGAGGCCACGGGCCATCGACTCGATGTGTCGATCCGGCGCGTCGCTGACGCGCCGCGCAACCTGCCCGACACGCCGGCAGGGCGGCGACTGCGACGGCATCGCCGTCAGATCCTGCGGCTCGCAGCCGAGCGAGGAGCGGACCACATTCGTGTATTCGGCAGTGTTGCGCGCGGCGACGACGGCGATGCGAGCGATCTTGACCTGCTCGTCGACCTCGGCGACAAGGTTGGGTTGGTGGGTCTGGCTGGGCTCGAGCGGGAACTCTCGGAGCTCCTCGACGTCCATGTAGAGATTGTCCCCGCATCACTGCTCAAGCCCGCCGTTCGGCAGTCTGCGGAGGCTGAGGCGATCGCCCTGTGAGTCGCCGACCCGCTCAGCGGCTGGACGACATCATCGCCGCCGCCGACGCGATCGCGGCGCATCTGCAGCGCGGCCGCCTCGACGACGTTCTCGTCTTCGATGCGGTTCGAGTTCGACTCATCGAGATCGGAGAAGCCGTGAGGGGAATCGATCCCGAGCTGCTCGATCGGGAGCCTCGCATCCCTTGGGTCGATGTTGCCGGGATGCGCAACCACCTCGCGCACCGCTACTTCGATACGGCCCATGCCATCGTCCAGGCGACCTTGGACCACGACCTGCCACCTCTCGTCGATGCAGCTCGGCGACTCCGCGCAGATATTGATTGAATTCGTATTCGAACGCATCTGGGGAGCGACCGGTCGCATCAGCTCTGCCCCAACCGCTGGTCCCTCGATCCGAGTCGCGCTTGTATTGAGACCGCTACCTAACCATCGGTCACCGTTGCTGGCGTATCGGATGTCCCGGGCCGGTCCTGCCCCCGGGACCTGTCTGCGGGTCCGCGCCGGATGCGCGCGGTCGTCGACAGGTGGGGCAGCATCGGCAACGATTGACCGTCATGCAGCCCCGGACGAGGCGGTGGAGGCGGAACTCTCGCGACGCCGGTGCGAGGGTGTCGGCGGCGCGCGCCCTCTACCGAGGGGCCGGAGCGACGCTTTCGCTCGTCGCCGCGATCGTGCTCCCCCTCGCCGCCTGCGGGAGTGCCCGAACCGATGGCGACGCCGAGCGAACGCAAGTGACCGGCACCGACCGCGTCGAGGTAGACGTGGCCGAGGGCGACACGACATCTCCGAATGCCGACGATCGGGCCGACTTGGAACTGGGGTGGCGCGTCGTGGAGGTGATCGACGGCGACACCCTCGTCGTGAGCAGGTCCGGCGTCGAGTCGAGGGTGCGCCTGATCGGAATCAACACACCGGAGTCGGGTGAGTGCTTCGCGGACGAGGCGACCGATGCGCTCGCCGATCTGGTCGATGGCGAAACGATTCATCTCGTCGCGGACGAGTCCGACGTCGATCGGTACGGTCGCCTGCTCCGCTACGTCGAGGTCGGATCCGGCGTCGACGTCGGTGCAGCTCTGGTGGCCAACGGCTACGGGATCGCTCGCCGGTACGAGCCCGATGTCGCGCGCGATTCGACATATGGCGAGCTGCAGGCGGTGGCACAGGCCGAGCAGTTGGGTCTTTGGGCGCCCGATGCGTGCGGGCGTCGGCTGGTCGACGGCGACGTCGTGCGCGTCGAGGTCAACGCCGACGCAACCGGAGACGACAATGAGAACCTCAATGGCGAATGGGTCCGGTTCACCAACGTGACGACAAGTCCGCTCGACCTCGACGGTTGGGAGATCGCGGACGAGTCCGCGAGTCATCGGTTCGTCTTCGACGAGGTCGTGTTGATGCCCGGCGGGGCCGTGACGATCTACACGGGCTGTGGCAACCGGACCGAGACCGAGCTGTACTGGTGCTCCCAGGGTTCGGCCGTCTGGAACAACGCCGGTGACACCGTGTTCCTGCGGGATCCGAACGGCAACCTCGTCGCCGTGCACGCCTACGAGTGACCGCGCCGCCGGTCAGGCCGAGGCGCGGCCCGGTTCGGCCGCGGGGAGTAGGCCCTCGCGCCGCGCGGCGACCCGCCCAGGGCCGGTGGCTGGCGACAAGCCACGCGCGAATGCGACCGTCGCCGAGGGCTTCGGACTGCCGATTGCCACGGCGAGCTGGTATACGAGGGCATCGACCGGGGCCGGGCTCTCGGTTCGGTGCCGCTCCACCAGTCCGCGCGATCCCGAATCTCCGAGGACGGCCGCCTCGAGTGCCGGGCACAGCATCTCCGACATCGCCATGTGGCTGACGTCGGCGACGCGCACCGGTTCACCGCCGTCTCGCGACGCGTATGTCGCTCGCCGCACGGTCAGCTTCCGCTTCTCGTCGCTCCACTCGACCGACATCTCACCATCTCGATGTCGTGGACGTCGAGCCGCACCGTGCCGTTCGGGGGACCGAGGTGGCGGAACGATGTGAGCCTGTGGACGTATTCGGTCGCCCGCGTCGCGAGGATGCCGGATCAGTTCTGCCACAACCGTTGGCCTTGCATCGTTGCTCACGCAGATCTGGGATCGGGCTCGCCCGGGTTCTGTGTAAGCGAAGAG
>CBDUYD010000140.1:0-7488 GCA_965371355.1 uncultured Ilumatobacteraceae bacterium | reverse complement strand
CCCGCACCATCGGCACCATCCGCACCAGGGCCCGATGACTCCGCGACGTGGGCGGCCCCGCTCGACGACGGATCGTGCCCCGAGGGATACCCGATCAGGGCCAACGAGAAGTCGGGAATCTTCCACGTGCCCGAGGGCCGCTTCTACGCCATCACGAAGTCAGAGCGCTGCTACCCGAACGCGCAGGCCGCACTCGACGACGGCTACCGTCAATCGAAGTCCTGAACCGACAGCGAGGGGATTACCATGAAAGTGAAGGTCGACTTCGATCTGTGTGCCTCGACCGGAACGTGCATGCAGATCTGCCCCGAGGTGTTCGAGGTCCGCAGCGACGGCTACCTGTACGTGCTGATCGACGAGCCCGGTCCCGAACTCGAGGCCAAGGTGAACGAGGCCGTCGATCTCTGCCCGACCGCCGCGATCTCCGTCGAGTGAACGCCGGCTGGTGAACGCACACGAATGAACGCGCGCGAGTGACGTCGTTCCACGTACAACTCGAGCGTTCGTGGTCGTCCGCCGGCTCGATGCTGTGCGTGGGGCTCGATCCCGACCCCGACCGGATGCCGGCGCCACTGCGCGGTGCGCCCGACGCCACCGAACGGTTCTGCCGGGAGATCATCGACGCGACCGCCGATCTCGTCTGCGCGTTCAAGCCGCAGATCGCCTACTTCGCCAGCCAGCGCGAGGAAGCGACGCTCGAACGGATCTGTCACTACATCCGCGAGCGGTATCCCGACGTCACGCTGATCCTCGACGCGAAGCGTGGTGACATCGGGTCGACGGCCGAGCACTACGCCCGGGAGGCCTTCGACCGGTTCGGCGCCCACGCGGTCACGGTCAGCCCCTACCTCGGGACCGACTCGATCGCGCCGTACCTCGAGCACGGCGGAGGCATCATCGTGCTCTGTCGCACCAGCAACCCGGGTGGAGACGACTTCCAGTCGCTCGTGTCGGACGGTCGCCCGTTCTATCTGCACGTGGCCGCGCGGGTCGCGTCCGAGTGGGCGCAGCTCGGCGATTGTGGGCTGGTCGTCGGCGCGACCTACCCCGCAGAATTGGCCGACGTGCGCTCGATCGCCCCCGACCTGCCACTGCTCGTGCCAGGCGTTGGCGCGCAGGGCGGCGATGCCGAAACCGTCGTCCAACGAGGTGCCGACGCCGACGGGCGCGGATTGATCGTCAACTCTTCGCGAGCGGTGCTCTACGCGAGCGGCGGCGACGATTTCGCCGAGGCGGCGCGCGCAGAGGCCGTGCGCACCGCGGCAGCGCTGGCCTGCTGACTCAGCCCGAGAGTGCGGTGACGTCGAGAATGCCCGGCGACTGGCGGAGGGCATCGAGGGTCTCGGCCGGTACGGCCGCGCTCGGAGCGATCAGCATCACCGCCGTGCCCGAACCCTCGACCCGGCTCACGTCCATGTCGGAGATGTTGACGCCCGCTTCACCGAGCAGGGTGCCGACGGTGCCGATGACACCGGGACGGTCGTCGTTCTGGATGACGACCATGTGGTCGACAGGCGGAACGTCGAACGGCGTGTCGTCGATGTTCACGATCCGCTGGTCGCCGCGGCGACCGGTGAGCGTGCCGGCGATCGTGTGTCCACCGCCGCGAAGCGTCAGCAGATTGACGTAGTCGGCAGAGGTCGCGCAGTTGACGTCGCGCACCTCGACGCCGTGTTGGCGGGCGAGTTGCGGGGCATTGACGTAGGTGACCGGCTCGTCGCTGATCGCACCGAAGAAGCCCTTGAGCACGGCCAACTCGAGAATCCGGGTGTCGTACCCGGCGATGTCGCCCTCGGTGCTGATCTCGAGCACATCGGGCACCTCACCGACCAGCGAGACGAACAGTGCGCCGAGGCGCTCGGCGAGCGGCAGGAACGGCCGGATGGTCTCGTTGGCCTCGGCGGCGTTGACGTTGACCGCAAAGGGCACGAACTCGCCGTCGAGCGCCAGCTGCACCATCGATGCGATCGTGTCGCCCGCCTTGTCCTGCGCCTCGCGGGTACTCGCGCCGAGGTGGGGCGTGACGATCACCGAGTCGAGTTCGAACAGCGGCGACTCGGTCGTCGGCTCTGTGTCGAACACGTCGAGGGCGGCACCGGCGATGAGACCCTCGCGGATGCAGTCGGCAAGGTCCTGCTCGTCGACGATGCCGCCCCGGGCGACGTTGATCACGCGGAGCGTCGGCTTCGCCTTGAGCATCAGGTCGCGGTCGATCAGCCCGATCGTGTCGGGGGTCCGCGGCAGGTGGATCGTCAAGAAGTCGGCCTCGGCGACGAGTTGATCGAGGCCGAGCAGATCGACACCCATGATCTTCGCCCGCTCTTCGGAGACGTACGGATCGAACGCGGCGAGCCGCATCCCGAACGCCTTCGCGCGATCGGCGACGAGCTTTCCGATCCGACCCAACCCGACGATGCCGAGCGTCTTGTCGGCGAGTTCGACACCCTCCCACCGCGAGCGCTCCCAACGTCCAGCGACCAGCGCATCATGTGCTTGGGGAACGTTGCGCGCCTGTGCCAGCAACAACGCCATCGTGTGTTCTGCGGCCGACACGACGTTGCTCTGCGGGGCGTTGACGACCATCACCCCGCGCGATGTGGCCGCCTCGACGTCGACGTTGTCGAGCCCGATGCCCGCACGTCCGACCACCATCAGGTCGGGGCCCGCCGCCAGTAGCTCGTCGGTGACCTTGGTGGCCGAGCGGATGATCAGCGCTGCCGCGCCGGGAAGTGCCCGGAGCAATTCGTCCTCGGCGAGCCCGAGTCGCACGTCGACGTCGTGACCGGCTCGACGGAGCCGATCGAGGCCGCCCTCGGCGATCTCTTCGGTGATCAGGATTCGCGCCATCACCCCTTCCTATCTGCTCGAGTGCACCACTTGTACGTCATTTGACGATCCGTACACTCCGAACGCGGTCTACGGTTGTGTCGCGCCATGAACACCGACGACACAGCCGGCACGTCCCGGCTCCACGACGAGATCGAGATCCGCGATCTCCACACCGCCGACCACATGCAGGGCGTCGTCGAGGTCTTCCAGCAGGTGTGGGGCTCACCGACCGAGCTCATCAAGCTCGAGCTGCTGATGGCGATCGCCCATTCCGGTGGCTACGTCGCGGCGGCGATCGATCCACAGGGCACCGTCCTCGGGGCCTCGGTCGGGCTCCTGGCGCGCCACGCGGGCGGTCCAGCCCTGCACAGCCACATCACCGGGATCCTTCCGGGGGTTCGACAGACCGGACTCGGCCGCCAGATGAAGCTGCACCAGCAGTCGTGGTCACGCGAACGCGGGATCGACTGGATCGTCTGGACCTTCGATCCGCTCGTGCGGCGCAACGCCTGGTTCAACATCGCCGTGCTCGGAGTCGAGGTCCACCAGTACCTCGACTCGTTCTATGGCGTGATGACCGACGCGATCAACGCCGGCGACGACTCCGACCGGCTGCTGGTCGCCTGGAGCGTCGAAGCCGACCCCGATCACGAACCGTTCGACGGCACCGGCGTCGACGATCCGCTGCTGCTCCCCACCCCCGACGACATCGTGGCGCTCAGGCGAACCGATCCGACGGCGGTCGGGCGGTGGCGAGCTCAGAGCCGGTCGGCCTGGCACGCCGCGCTCGACGAGGGTCGGAGCGTGGTCGGGTTCACCCGCGACGGCAACTACGTGCTCGGAGCAGCGTCGTGACGAGCGCGTCCTGGTCGCTGCGGCAGGTCGAACTGCGCCGCATCGCACTGCCCCTCGTGAGCCCGTTCCGCACGAGCTTCGGCTCGCAGACCGATCGCGACATCCTGCTCGTTCGGGCCGAGATGGTCGACGATACCGGTGAGCGGACCGAGGGCTGGGGCGAGTGTGTCGCACTGTCGGAGCCGAGCTACTCACCGGAGTACGTCGACGGGGCCCAGCACGTCATCGTCCATCACCTGCTGCCGCGGCTGTTCGAGGCCGGTCACCTCGATCCGGCGGCGGTCGCACCGGCCCTCGCCAAGATGCACGGTCATCCGATGGCCAAGGGCGCACTCGAGATGGCCATCCTCGACGCTCGACTCCGAGCCGATGGCCGATCGTTCACCCAACACCTCGGCGCGTCCAGGACGCAGATTCCGAGCGGGGTCAGCGTCGGGATCCACGACTCGATCGACGATCTCCTCGCAGCGGTGCAGGGCTACGTCGACGACGGGTACGTTCGGATCAAGCTGAAGATCGAACCGGGGGCCGACATCGATCAGGTCGCCGCGGTGCGCACCTTGATCGGACCCGACAAGCCACTGCAGGTCGATGCGAACACCGCCTACGAGCGCACCGACGGCGAGCACCTGCGCCGACTCGACGACTTCGACCTGCTGCTCATCGAGCAGCCGCTGGCGGAGGAGGACATCCTCGGCCACGCCCGGCTGGCGGCCGAGGTCGAGACACCGATCTGCCTCGACGAGTCGCTGGTCTCCGCGGCGACGACAGCGGACGCGATCGATCTCGGCGCCTGCGAGATCGCCAACATCAAGCCGGGACGGGTCGGCGGCTACCTCGAGGCCGTCAGGATCCACGACCTCTGCCTCGATCGCGGCATTCCCGTCTGGTGCGGTGGGATGCTCGAGACCGGTATCGGCCGGGCGGCAAACGCCGCGCTCGCCGCGCTCCCCGGCTTCACCCTCCCCGGCGACATCAGCGCCTCGACGCGCTTCTACGCCAGCGACATAGTCACCGAGCCGATCACGATCGTCGACGGACACGTCACCGTTCCCACCTCGCCCGGCCTCGGCTTCGAGATCGATCACGCCTTCCTCGACGAGGTCACAACCCACACCGAACTCCACCAGACGCCCCACGACCGGCGCTGAGCCGCGAGTCGCTATCGTCGGCGGCACTATGACACACGTGTTCTTGAGCGACGAGTGGTTCGAAGCGGTGCACGGGGTGCGCCACAAGTACGCCGATCAGGTGCCCGAGATCACCACGGTGGTCCGCATCAACCAGATCATCACCGAAACCCCGTTCGGCGACGGTGAGGTCCGCAGCTACATCGACACATCGTCGGGCGCGATGACGATGGAACTCGGTGAACTCGACGCACCCGACGCCACGATCACCACCGATTACGACACCGCGAGGGCCCTGTTCGTCGAGCAGGATCAGGCCGCGGTCATGCAGGCGTTCATGGGCGGCAAGATCACGGTGCAAGGCGACATGATGAAGCTGATGGCAATGCAGACCGCCGTTCCCGACAGCGAGGCCACCGACACGATGGCCGAGGAGATCACCGCCCTCACCGAATAGTTCGGCCGCCCGGATGGTTCAGCCCGTCTCCGACGCCATCGGAGCCAGAGCCTCGGCGAGCGCAGCGACCGTCCACCGCTGGGGCTGCTCGACCGTCTCGGCCATCTCCCACGAGCGGACCCGCTTGACCACGCCCCCCTGCACGAAGAACGTCTCGCCGGTGAACGCGCACTCGGCGCCGGCGAGATACGCGACGAGCGGCGACACGTTCGCCGGATCCCACACGTCGAATGCCCCTTCCGTAGGGGTCATGATCTCGGGAAGCCCCGGTGTCGCGAGCGTCAACCTCGTGCGCGCGCCCGGCGCGATGCAGTTGCTCAGCACGTCGTAGCGTGACAGCTCCTTGGCCACGATCTGACTGAATGTGGCGATACCCGACTTGGCAGCGCCGTAGTTCGACTGGCCAGGGTTGGCGAACAGACCGGAGGTGCTCGAGGTGTGCACGAGATTGCGCCGTCTACCACGACCTGCCTTGTGCTCCTCGCGCCAGTACGCGGCCGCCCATCGGCTGGGGGCGAAGTGGCCCTTGAGGTGCACCGCGATCACGGCGTCCCACTCGGGCTCGGTCATGTTGACGAGCACGCGATCGCGGAGGATTCCCGCGTTGTTGACGAGGATGTCGAGCTCGCCGAAGGTCTCGATCGCGGCGTTGATCAAACGCTGTGCGCCCTCCCAGTCGGCGATGTCGTCGCCGTTGGCGATCGCCTCTCCGCCCATCGCCCTGACCTCCGCGGCGACCTCCGCGGCGGGGGTCGCGTCGACTCCCTCGCCGTCGTTGCCGCCGCCGAGATCGTTGATCACGAGGCGCGCTCCCTCACTCGCGAACAGCAGTGCGTGCTCACGCCCGAGCCCACGCCCAGCACCGGTGATGATCGCAACGCGTCCGTCGAGCGTCATGTGAGTTCCTTTCGAACAGGTGGCCGACGTCGCTGCCGGCACGTCACCGACCGTAGCGAGCAGCAATCGATCCGGGCCATTCCGGATCGGGCGCGACGATCAGAGCGAAACGAGATCGACGGCGGTTCCGCGACGGTAGATGTCGCCCGGTCCGACCGGGTTGCCGTCGATGCCGGCCGACTGGATCGTCCCTTCGGTGGTGCCGAGCACCGTGCCGATCGTGAATCCGGACTCGATGAGGAGGGCCTCGCCATCGGTGTATGTCATGCCGACGACATCGGGGAACGCGACGACGTCGGGCCCCTTCGAAACCGTGACCGTCACGGTGGACTCGCGCTCGACCACCGACGCGGAAGCGGGCGTCTGCGACAAGATACGTCCGGGCTCGAACTGGTCGCTGAACACGTCGTCGGCCCGCTCGATGCGCAGCCTGAGCGCGGCGAGTTCGGCCGAGGCCTCGTCGAAGGTGTGGTTGATCAGGTCGGGCACCGTCCGGGGTTCGGGTCCCATCGAGGGTGTGAGAACGACCACGGTTCCCGGGAGTACCTGACCACCCGCCTGCAGCGATGCGTCGTTCTGCACGCGCCACGAGATCACGAACTCCTGGGGGATCTCCTCGTCGAACTCGGCCGGCGCAACGATCCAATCGAGCTCCAACTCCTCGAGCTCGGCCTGGGCCTCGTCGAGCGGCAGACCCTCGAGATTGGGAAGTGTGCGCAGCAGCGGGCCGTCGCTGATGACGAACGTGATCGATTCGCCCTCGTCGAGGCGGACGCCCGCGACAGGATCGGTGGCGATCACGTCGCCGATGCGGCGCTGCACGTCGCTGCGCTCGTGAACCGTGTCGATCTCCCACCCGTTGCCGGCAACTTCGTTGCGGGCGACCACCTCGGGAACTCCGACGAGGTCGGGCACCTCGTACGACTTCGTTCGCAGCAGCAGGTACGCGGCGTACGACACGGCGCCGATTCCGATCAGCACGAGCAGCAGGATGAGCAGGACCTTGCCCCACCGTCGGGGACGACGCTCCTCGTCGTAGAGGATGCTGCCGCTGTCGTCCTCGCCCGCCTGTTCGCCGGCCTGTTCACCGGCCGTCTCGTCGCCGTACGGGAAAGATGTGACTGCGGGGAGTGTGGCGGTTACCGCTCCGGCCGGCGTCGCCTCGATCGGCATCTGTTCGGTGTCGACCGGCGGTGAGAGCGGTGCTTCGACCGGCGGATCGGAGATCACGATCAGCGGGCTCTCGACCGGCTCCTCGACCGCGGTGGCCGTCACCACCGCCGCTGCTGCGGTCGCGGCCGCCACCGGTGCGACCGGATC
>CBDUYD010000139.1:0-7555 GCA_965371355.1 uncultured Ilumatobacteraceae bacterium | reverse complement strand
GAACAGCACCGAGAGATCGGTCATCGAACGATCGCGTCCATGCCGATGCCGATGCTCGCCGGGTCAGCCTCCGGAGGCGTCGGCGACCTTCTGCTTGCCGGCGCTGATGAACGGCATCATCGCCCGCAGTTGCGAGCCGATCTCCTCGATCGGGTGCTCCTTGCCCGCTTCGCGCAACGCCGTGAAGTTGGCGCGTCCGGCCTCGGACTCTGCGATCCACTCGTCCGCGAACTGTCCCGACTGGATCTCGGAGAGGATCCTCTTCATCTCGGCCTTCGTCTCGTCGGTGACGATCCGGGGCCCGCGGGTGACGTCGCCGTACTCGGCGGTGTCGGAGATCGAGTAGCGCATGCCGGCGATCCCCTCCTCGTACATCAGGTCGACGATCAGCTTCACCTCGTGGAGGCACTCGAAATACGCCATCTCAGGGGCGTATCCGGCCTCGGTGAGCGTCTCGAATCCCGCCCGCACGAGCGCTGTCAATCCGCCGCACAGCACCGCTTGCTCGCCGAAGAGATCGGTCTCGGTCTCCTCGGAGAAGGTCGTCTCGATGACCCCGGCCCGGGTGCCGCCGATCGCATCGGCATACGACATCGCGACCGCGCGCGCCTGGCCGGTGGCGTCCTGGTCGACGGCGATCAGCGCCGGGACGCCACCACCCTCGGTGTACGTGCGCCGCACGAGGTGGCCCGGACCCTTCGGGGCGATCATGATCACATCGACGCCCGCGGGGGCCTTGATCCGGCCGAAGCGCACGTTGAAGCCGTGCGCGAATGCGATCGCGTCGCCCTCCTTCAGGTGGTCGACGATCGACTCGTCGTAGATGCGCTTCTGCTCGGTGTCGGGGGCCAGCATCATGATCACGTCGGCGTACTCGGCCGCGTCGGCGACCGACATCACGGTCAGGCCGGAGGCCTCGGCCTTCTGCGCCGAGGACGAACCCTCGCGCAGCCCCACGACCACATCGACGCCCGACTCCTTGAGGTTCAGCGCGTGGGCATGGCCCTGCGACCCGTAGCCGATGACGGCGATCTTCCTGCCGCGGATGACCGAGCTGTCGGCATCGGATTCGTAGTAGACGGTGACGGCCATGTCAGCCTGCCTTTCCAGTGGTGGGGGTGGGATTGACGGCACGCATGCGCGAGCCACGATCGAGTTTCGGCAGCGCCACGCGTCCGGTGCGCTGGAGTTCCACGATGCCATAGACGCCGAGCAATTCCTCAAAGTCGTCGAGCTTGTCCGGGTGGCCCTCGAGGCTGACCGTCAGCGCCGTCTCGGCGACGGCGAGGATCTTGCCCTCGAAGATGTTCACGAGTTCGGCGATGTGGCTGCGCTGCTCGGCGGGCGACTTGACCGTGGCGATCAGCAGTTCGCGCTCGACCGAGCGGCGGGGATCGAGTTCGGAGATCTTGACGACGTCGATCAGCTTGAACAATTGCTTGGTGATCTGCTCGAGCGGTGTCGACTCGACGTCGACGACGATCGTGATCCGGCTCATCCCCTCGTCCTCGGCCGGGGCGACGGCAAGCGAGAAGATGTTGTAGCCGCGGCGCGCGAACAGGCCGGCCACGCGGGCGAGCACGCCCGGCCGGTTCTGCACGAGCACCGACAGGATGTGGTGGTTGAGCGTGTACCCCGAATACTGGTTTATCGTGGTCATCGGAGTGCCTCCGCTCGGTCCTGCTGGGTCGGATGGAGGATCAGGTCGTCGTTGCCCGCTCCGGCAGGAACCATCGGGAACACCTTCTCGGACCATTCGGTGCGGAAGTCGATCACGACCGAACGATCGTTGATCGAGTTCGCCTTCTCGATCGCCGGTGCGACCTCTTCTGGCGAGTCGACGCGGATGCCGACACAGCCCATCGCCTCGGCCCACATCACGTAGTCGGGCACCGATCGGCTGAGGAATGTCTCGGAGTAGCGCTCGTCGTAGAACATCTCCTGCCACTGTCGGACCATGCCGAGATAGCTGTTGTTCAACAGCGCCACCTTGATCGGCAGGTTCTCGACCGTCGCCGTCACCAGCTCCTGTGCGGTCATCTGGAAGCAGCCGTCGCCGTCGATCGCCCACACGGTGTGGTCGGGCTTGGCCGCCTTCGCCCCGATCGCCGCAGGGATCGAGAAGCCCATCGTGCCGAGGCCGCCGGAGTTGACCCAGCTGTACGGCTCGTCGAACTTCCAGAACTGCGAGGCGTACATCTGGTGCTGGCCGACGCCGGAGGCGAGGATCGTGTGCTCGGGTGCAGCGCGGTGAAGCTCCTCGATGCAGTACTGCGGCTTGAGTGCGTCTCCGGGCTCCGACTGCTCATATGTCATCGGGAACTGCTCGCGCCAACCCGACACGCGACTCTTCCAGGCCGAGGTGTCGGCCTGCGTCGCACCCGATTCGAGCATCGAGCGGATCGCCTTGATGATCTCCTCGATGACGTAGTTGCAGTCGCCGACGATCGGAACGTCGGGACGGCGGACCTTGCCCTGCTCGGCCGGGTCGATGTCGACATGGATCACCTTCGCGTCCGGCGCGAACGAATCGACCTTGCCCGTGATCCGGTCGTCGAACCGAGCACCCAGCGTGATCAGCAGATCGCTCTTCTGCATCGCCGTGACCGCCGTCGCGTTGCCGTGCATGCCGGGCATGCCGAGGCACAGGGGGTGATCGTCGGGGAAGGCACCACGGGCCATCAGCGTGGTGACGACGTACGAGTCGATCAGCTCGGCCAAATCGCGCAGCGCGTCCGCGGCGCGGGCTTTGAGGATGCCACCGCCGGCGTAGATGACCGGTCGCTCGGCGGCGAGGATCTCGCGCGCCGCCTCCTTGATCATCCGCGGATGGCCCTTCACGTTCGGCCGGTACCCCGGGAGCGACGCCAGGACGTCGCCGTCGCTCGGCCAGTGCCAGGTCATCTCGTTCTGCAGAACGTCCTTGGGCACGTCGACGAGCGTCGGACCCGGTCGCCCGGTGCGTGCGATGTGGAACGCCTGTCGAATCGCCATCGGCAGATCGTCGGCGGTCATCACCAGTTCGTTGTGCTTCGTGCACGAGCGGGTGATGCCGACCGTGTCGCACTCCTGGAAGGCGTCGCTGCCGATCGCCGGTGTGGGCACCTGTCCCGTTATCGCGACCATCGGGATCGAGTCCATATAGGCGTCCATCAACGGCGTGACCAGATTGGTCGCCGCCGGTCCGGAGGTGACCATCGCGACGCCCGGTCGGCCGGTGACGTGGGCGTATCCCTCGGCCATGTGCCCGGCCCCCTGTTCGTGACGCACCAGGATGTGACGGATCGAACTCCCGACGAGTGGGTCGTAGGCCGGCAGGATGCAGCCGCCCGGGATGCCGAACATCGTGTCGACGTTCTCGTGTTCGAGGGCTCGTATCAGCGCTTGTGCGCCGGTGATCTTCTCAGCCATGACGGTTTCTTTCCTGTGGGCGGGATGTTGGGTGGATCGTGCCGAAAAAGCAAACGACCTCCCGGCTGGGAGGTCGTGAGCACGCGCGGCGGTGTCGCCGGCGTGCTACCGGATGAGTACTACGAGGGCGCGGAGGTCGATGCGCACGGAATCCATAGTGCCATCACCCTACCGCCAGGGTCAACTCTCGCGGCGATGCGTGTCCAACTCCACGTCCCGGCGGCCCCGGGAAGCCGGTTTGTGTCGGCGAAATTGTCTGCGCCCGCGATATTCGCCGACACAAACCGCGGATCAGGCGTCGGGGGGGAAGGCGCCTTGCAGTTGGGCGGCGGTGAGGGTGTTCTCCATCAGGCAGGCGATCGTCATCGGGCCCGTGCCGCCGGGCATCGGTGTGATCCAGCCGGCGACCTCGCTGACCGGGTCGAAGTCGACGTCACCGACGATGCCCGCCTCGGTCCGCGATACGCCGACGTCGATCACCGCGGCACCGGGCTTGACCATGTCGGCGGTGATCATCCGGGCCTGTCCGGCGGCGGCCACCACGATGTCGGCTTCGCGGACCGCGCCCGCCATGTCGGGGGTGCGGGAGTGGGCCATCGTGACGGTCGCGTCGGTGCCCTTGCGGTTGAGGAGCAGCGACAGCGGGAGGCCGACCAGCGTCGAGCGCCCGATCACGAGCGCCCGCTTCCCCGAGATCGGGACGTCGTACTTCTCGAGCAGGCGCATCACGCCGAGCGGCGTGCAGCCGACGAGGCCCGGCTTACCCCGCACGAGACGGCCCATCGATCGCTCGGTGAGACCGTCGACGTCCTTCTCCGGAGGGATCAGGTCGATCACCGGCTCGGGGTCGAGAGCATCCGGAAGCGGTAGTTGGACGAGGATCCCGTGCACGGAGGCGTCGGCGACGAGTTCGGCGACCGCCGCCTCGACCTCGGCCTGCGAGGCCGTCGGCGGGGGCTCGACGTGGCGCGACACGAAGCCGGCCTCGGCCGCCTTCTTGTGCTTGGCGCGGACGTAGCGCTGACTCGGCGCGTCGTCGCCGACCAGCACGGTGGCGAGACAGACTGGGGGCGAACCGGCCGCCTCCACCCGTTCCCGTAGGCCGGCGACGATCTCGTCGCGCAGCGCAGCTCCGTCCATCACGATCGCAGGCACGGCGGGGAATCGTACATCCGGGCGGCCGGTCACCGCGCGATGTCGGTGATCGGCCGCAGATCAGCCGTCGGCCGGATTCGGGATCGACACTTCGGCGACGACCCAGTCGGCGAACCGTTCGCAGGTGTCGACGGCAACCGCGCACCGTCGGGAATTGAACGTGTCGAAGGCATGCTGCGCGCCGGGCACCTCCCAGTACACGACAGGCGATTCGGAGACCTCGGCGAGGCGATCGGCGAAGCGCCTGTTCTCCTCGCGCCACACGAGCACGTCGAGCGTCCCCTGGATGATGAGGAACGGCGGCGCGTCGGGACGGACGTGATAGATCGGCGACATCGCCGTGTACAGATCGGGTACGTCCTTCATCGATCCGGGCATCACGGTGCGTTCGAGGAAGATCTCGAAGGCGTCCATCCGGCCGCGGATGCCGTCGCTGTCGGTGAAGTCGGTCGGTCCGTAGAACGGCATACAGGCCGCCACGCTCGTGTCGGACGACTCGAATCCCGGCTGGTACTCCGGTTGGTTCGGGGTCAGCGCAGCGAGCGAGCTGAGATGACCACCGGCGGATCCGCCGGTGAGGATGATCACGTCGGGGTCGCCGCCGTACTCGGCGATGTGTTCGCGGGTCCAGGCGATCGCCCGCTTCACGTCGATCAGTTGCTCGGGGAAGCGGTACTTCGGCCCGAGACGATAGTTGATCGACACCGCCACATACCCGTTGCGCACCAATCGGTGGACGAGGGGCATCCCCTGCTGCCGCTTGTGTCCGATCACCCATCCGCCACCGTGGATCTGGAGGACGACCGGCAGCGGTCCGTCGGACGACTCCGGGCGGTAGACGTCGAGGAGGTGCCGCTTGGGATGGTCGCCGTAGCTGATGTCGCGTTCGCGCACGATGCCCGACGAGTCGTTGTAGAGCGGCAGCAGCAGGATCGCCGGCGGAACGCGCGTGCGCAGCGCTCCACGCCGCTCGGCCGACAACCGCTCGAGGTAATCGTCGCCGAGGGCGAGTTGTAGGGCTCGTTCCGATGAGGAGCGGGCGCGCACCCGACCGGCGATGACGACGACGAGGCCGATCCAAGAGACGATCAGTGCGGCGAGACCGATGACACCAGCGGTGTTCCGCAGCGCGTCCGTACCCACCAGCACGGCGGCGGCGACCGCCTGCAACACGAGGTGGAAGACCGCGTACTCACCGGTCGACCAGCTCGTGATCATCACGAAGAACCCGAGTGCGGCCGGCCGACGGATCCGGATGAGTGCGGTGATCGTCGCGTAGAGGCTGAGCAATCCGAGGGCGAGCAGCAGCCAGGACGTCATCGTCGTCCCAGGTTATTCGGGGCGCGTGCGGATCAGCCCGCTTCGGAGTGGGTCACCGGTTGCTCGCCCATCCACTCGCGCAGCGTGTTCTTGAACTTCGTCTGCTGGATGAACAGGTCGTGCTCGGCATCGTGTTCGCCGGCGGCCTGGGGGGCCTTCAGATAGAAGCTGAGCCATTCCTGCACGCCGGCCTCACCGGCGCGCGCCGCGAGATCCATGAACAGCGCGAGGTCGAGAACGATCGGGGCGGCGAGGATCGAGTCGCGGCAGAGGAAGTCGACCTTGATCTGCATCGGGTAGCCGAGCCAACCGAAGATGTCGATCGCGTCCCAGCCCTCCTTGTTGTCACCGCGGGGCGGGTAGTAGTTGATGCGAACGACATGATCGATCTCGCCGTAGAGGTCGGGGTACGTCTCGGGCTCGAGGATCTTGTCGAGCACGCCGAGCTTGGAGACCTCCTTCGACTTGAAGTTCTCCGGATCGTCGAGCACCTCGCCGTCGCGGTTGCCCAAGATGTTGGTCGAATACCAGCCGCGCATGCCCAACATGCGGGCCTTGAAGCCGGGGGCGAGCATGGTCTTGATCAGCGTCTGGCCGGTCTTGAAATCCTTGCCCGCGATCGGCACGCCCCGCGCTTGTGAGAGTTCGATCATGCAGTCGAGGTCGACGCTGAGGTTCGGCGCGCCGTTGGCGAAGGGCACCTCGGACTGGAGCGCGGCATAGGCATAGATCTGGCTCGGAGAGATGTTGGCGTCGTCGTCCTTCAGACCCTGCTCGAACGCCGCGACCGAGGTGTGGACGGCGGAGGGCTCCTGGTAGGCCTCGGTCGATCCGCACCAGACCATCACCAGGCGGTCGCAGTCGTTCTCGGCCTTGAAGCGGGCGATGTCGTCGATCAGCGCCATCGCCTGATCCCACTTGTTGGGGATCTCCTTGACGCGAACACCGTCGAGCCTCGACACCCAGCGCTGGTCGAAGACGGCCTCCATCGGGACCACACCCTCGAGTTCGCCGGAGATCGCGTTGAGATCGGCTCCTTCGAGCACACCGGCGGTACGGGCGGCTTCGAGCGCATTGGGCGAGATCGGGTCCCACCCACCGAAGACGAGGTCGTCCAGTAGGGCGAGGGGCACGAACTCGCGGATCAGCGGGTTGCGGCCGTCCTCACGCTTGCCGAGCCGGATGTGGGCCATCTGGCTGACCGATCCGATGGGCGGCTTGAGTCCCTCACGGGCGGCGATGACACCGGCGATGAAGGTGGAGGCGACCGCACCCATTCCTGGGGTGAGCACCCCGAGGCGGCCGGCGGCGGGAGCGATCTGTCGAGCGGTCATGGCCCACGACGATAAGGGATCATGGATCCGCAATACCGATGATTAAGAATTTCTCATGTATTCTGTGAGCGTGCGGACGCTGCCCGACATCTCGATCCGACAACTCGAGTACCTGGTCGCCGTCTCTCACGCGCCGACGTGGGCGGTGGCTGCCGATCGTGTCGGAGTGACGCCCTCCGCGCTCTCGCAGGGACTGTCCGAACTCGAGCGGCGGCTCGGCGTCGAGTTGTTCGACCGGCAGGCTCGCCGGAGGACGCTCCGCAGCTCGGCGCAGCCCGTACTCGATCACGCCAAGCACGTCCTCGCCCTGACCGGCGACCTCGCCCACTGGGCCG
>CBDUYD010000138.1:0-7557 GCA_965371355.1 uncultured Ilumatobacteraceae bacterium | reverse complement strand
GGTGGGCCGGGAATCCGGTACCGTGCCGATCGTGCGAGTCGCGATCTCGGGGGTCTCGGGGATGGTCGGCTCGGCGCTGGCGGCCGACCTGCGGAGCGACGGTCACGACGTTGTTGGGATCTCCCGAACGCGCTCGGACGACACGATCGTCTGGAACGTCGATGCGGGTGAGTTCGATGCAACCGCGCTCGAGTCGTTCGACGCGGTCGTTCACCTCGCCGGAGAGACGATCCAGGGCCGATGGACGAACGCGAAGAAGCAACGGATCCTCGGGTCGCGAGTCGACTCGACGGCGTTGCTTGCCCGAGCGCTCGGTGACCTCGACGATCCGCCGAGCGTGTTCGTGTGCGGTTCGGCCGTCGGCTACTACGGCGATCGCGGCGACGAGTTGCTCGACGAGACGTCGTCGCATGGTTCTGGCTTTCTCGCCGAGGTCGTTCGAGCGTGGGAGTTGTCGGCCGTTCCGATCGAGGACCTCGGCGTACGCCTCACATACGCCCGCACATCGCTCGTGCTGACCCCGCGAGCCGGGGCGCTCGGTCGCATGCGCGCGATCACGAGGTGGGGCCTCGGCGGACCATTGGGCGGCGGCCGCCAGTTCTGGAGTTGGGTGACGCTCGACGACCAGGTCAGGGCGCTGCGGTTCCTCATCGAGTCCGAGATCGAGGGTCCGGCGAACATCGCCTCACCGGGGCCCGTGCGCCAGGGCGACTTCGCCCGGATCCTCGCCGCGGCGCTCGAGCGCCCGGCGGTCGCCCCCGCCCCGGCGTTCGCGATTCGTGCCGCGCTCGGCGAGATGGGCCGTGAGTTGCTGCTCGCCTCGGTGCGCGCCAGACCGGCTGTCCTCGAGGATGCCGGCTTCGAGTTCGAGTCGCCCGATCTTCCGGGTGCGTTCGAGTCGATGTTCGCCGGGTGACGGTCGAGTCGAGGCGGAATCGCCACCCGATCGTCATCTCGGTGGTGATCGACGCCGAGGCCGCCGCCGTCTGGATCCAGATCCGCTGCATCGAACGACACGTCGATTGGATGCACGACGCGGTCGCAGTGCGCTTCTTGTCCGACAACACCGAGGGCGTCGGCACCCGGTTCGAGTGTGATACACGGATCGGGCCGTTCACGACGACCGACGTGATGGAGGTCACGGCATGGGAGCCCGAGCGGCGCCTCGGCGTGATCCATACCGGTGTCGTCGAGGGCGTTGGCGAGTTCACGCTGTGCGAGGTGGCCGAAGGTCGCACGGAGCTCTGTTGGAGTGAGGAACTCCGCTTTCCGTGGTTCATGGGCGGCTCGATCGGAGGCTTTTTCGCCAGGCCGATCATGCGGTGGATCTGGAAGCGCAACCTCGCCGGGCTGAAGGCCCAGATCGAGAGTGGTTCGGCGCTCACCTGAGTGGAATTGCGGGATTCTGTCGGTGATCACGGGAACTGTGCAACACCCCCTGAATATGGTGATCCGTACCGACTCCCCCGATCTTTGATGAATGGTTTCGACTGATCGGAGGTGACAGATGGATGGGTATGAGGTGGCGGAGGCGTCCGGCGTTGTGCTCTCGCCCGCCGCTGCTCCGGTCGACGGTGCTCCCGCCGGTGATCTCGCTGATGATCTCGTCGGTGGGTTGGTGGCGGGGGCGGTCGACGCGGTCGGATTGCTCGGCGATGTCGATGTCACTTCGTTGGACCCTGTGTCGTTGGCGCAGCTCGCGGAGGGTGTCGAGCGGGTCCGTCGGATCGTCGAGGCCGTGACGGTCGGAGTTGCCGGTGGGGTCGATGTGGCGGCGCCGTTCGGCGATCAGGGGTTCTTCACGGCCAAGGCATGGCTCCGCCATCGTCTGGCGTTGTCGGGTCCCGAGGCGTACCGGCGGGTGCAGACCGCCCGCATGCACAGCCGCCTCCGGGCGTGGGCCGACGCCGCGGCGGCGGGTGATGTCGGTGTAGCGCAGGGCGAGCTGATGGCCCGGGTGGCGGCGAACCCTCGGATCGATCCGGCTGTGTTGGTCCGCGATCAGCAGATGCTGCTCGCGGATGCCATCGGCCTGCCGTTCGATGTGTTCGAAGGGCGGGTGCGTACCTGGGAAGCGCTCGCCGATCCGGTTGGCGACCGAAACCGCCACAGCCGACTCAAGAACGATCGCAGCGTGACGCTGCGCGCCCGTCGTGAGGGTGGCTGGACGCTGTCGGGGTCGCTCGATGAACTGTCGGGATCGGAGTTCAACGAGATCTTCGCGCACTTCATCGACGCCGAGTGGCGTACCGACTGGCGCGAGGCTCGTGCCCGGCTCGGTGATCGTGTCGACACCGGCGATCTGTGTCGCACCGCCGCCCAGCGCCGTGCCGACGCTCTGCTGGTGATGGCCCGCGCCGCCGCGTCGGCTCGACCGGGGGTGCGCCCGCCGAGGCTGACACTCAACATCTTGAACGATGTCGACACGTTCGAAGCCGGTCTGGCCGGTGAAGCGATCGACCCGCGCCGCTACCGGAGCGTGGTGTGTCGTACCCAACGGGGTCGCCGCTTGAGCCGCGACGATGCCGTCAACGCTGCGCTGGCCGGGTACATCCGCCGGGTCGTGATCGATGCGGAGGGCACGGTGATCGACCTTGGGCAGCGGTCACGACTATTCCGCGGATCGGCCCGAGAAGCTGTGCAACTGTTGGCCACCGAATGCATCTGGCTCGGCTGTGACGGTCCTGTGGAGTGGTGCGACATCGACCACGCCGTCGGCTGGGCAGCCCACGGTGCCACCGTCCCCAGGAATGGGGTTCCCGCCTGCCGCCGCCACAACCTGCTGAAAGAACGCGGCTACCAGGTCCACCGCGACGCCGAGGGGGTCTGGCACTTCATCGACCCCGACGGCAACGAGATCACATGACCTCGTCTCCGACCACCGTCAGCACGTCGTCGAGGGGTTTTCGTTCGAGCCTCGGCACGCGGCAGCCGTCGACGGGGTAGCCGATTGGGAAGAGCACGAACGGCCTCTCGTTGGCGGGTCGATCGAACAGCTTGGTGAGGAACACCATCGGGCTCGGTGTGTGCGTCAGTGTGGCCAGGCCCATGTGGTGGAGGGCGGTGACGAACATTCCCGCCGCGATGCCGACGCTCTCCTTCACGTAGTAGTGGTGCCGACGCGAGCCGTCGTCACCGATGCCGTAGCGCTCCTCGAACAGCACGACGATCCAGGGTGCGATCTCGAGGAACTCCTTGTGCCAGTCGGTTCCGAGCCTGGCGAGTTCGCCCTGCCACTCCGCGTTCATCCGGCCTTCTTCGTAGTTGATCCGCTCCTCTGCCTCGGCCGCCTCACGGATGCGCCGCTTCACGTCTGGACTCTCGGTGGCGACGAACCGCCACGGCTGCTGGTGAGCACCCGACGGGGCGGTCGAGGCCGTGCGCACGGCGAGTTCGATCAGGTCGCGGGGTACCGGCTCGTCCGACAGCATCCGCACGCTGCGCCGGCGAGCCATCTCCTGATGGAACGCGGACGCTCGCTCGCGGGACTCTTCGACTGGATACCGGGTGAACTCCAAGGTTTCGAACGGGAACTCCGCTTCGACGCTCGATGCGGGGTAGGGGTGTTCGTAGCGGGCGCTCATCGCTACGACGATGCCACAGCATCCGCCAGCCATCGGCGGACCTCGCTCCGCGTGCGCAATCGCACGACCTTGGCGTGAGCCCAAGAGCCGCCCTCGAGCTGACCCGCGAACATGTCGCGGTACCTGGGATGCTGCTGCCAGGTCCACACGATGATGCTGCGTTCCGGATCGCGGCTGAGCGCCCGGCGCAAGCTCTCGCGGTTCCCGTTCCACAGCTCCTCACGGCGAACGATTCGTGCGAACGTCCGCCAGGCCACGCGCGATGTGACGAGCGGGCGCGACAGATCGAGCCAGACGATCGTGCCGGCGGCACCCTGCGTGAGGTCGGAGACAGGGCGATAGTTGCCGTCGACCACCCACCGATCGCCTGCGAGCGCGTCGGTGACCCTCGCCCGGAACTCGGGCACCGGCGCGGGCTCCCATCCGGGCTCGTGGTACAGCGCATCGAGCTCGACGTGAACCAATCCGAGCGACTGCGACAACTCGCGTGCGAGCGTCGACTTACCGCTTCCCGGCGTGCCGATGATCGCGATCCGATCCACTGACGAGTGCGATCAGCCGCGCTGGTAGTTGGGTGCTTCCTTGGTGATCGTCACGTCGTGGGGATGGCTCTCGTCGCGCCCGGCCGGGGTCACCCGCATCATCTTCGAGCTACGCAACCCATCGAGCGTGGCCGCGCCCGCGTATCCCATCCCAGATCGCAGCCCACCGACGAGCTGGTAGGCGACGTCGCCGAGCGGACCGGCGTAGGGAACCCGCCCCTCGATCCCTTCGGGGACGAGCTTGTTGCTCGCGGCGCCGACCGCGCTCTCTCGCGCAGAGTCCGACCGCTGGCCGGTGGCGTAGCGGTCGGCGCTGTCGGTGGTCATCGCGCCCAGCGAACCCATGCCGCGATAGCTCTTGTACCTACGGCCCTCGAAGAGTTCCATCTCGCCGGGGCTCTCCTCGGTGCCGGCGAGCAGGGAGCCCAACATCACCGTCTCGGCGCCGGCCGCGATCGCCTTGACGATGTCGCCCGAGAACGTGATCCCGCCGTCGGCGATCACCGGTACCCCGAGTCGGCGCGCCCGCTTGGCCGCGAACCACACGGCGGACAGCTGCGGCATTCCCGCACCCGACACGACCCGCGTCGTGCAGATCGAACCGGCGCCCACGCCGACCTTGACCGCATCGGCACCGGCGGCCGCCAAGGTCTCGACACCCTCCTCGGTGACGACGTTGCCGGCCGTGACGGGCAGGTCGGGCCATGAGCCCTTGATGCGCTCGATCGCCTTCACGACATTGGCCGAGTGCCCGTGGGCGGTGTCGATCGAGACGGCGTCGACGTCCATCGACCGGAGCGCCTCGACGCGGTTCTCGAGATCGTCGCCGACACCCACCGCGGCGGCGCATCGCAGCCGACCCCGCGAATCGCGCGAGGCGTTGGGGAAGTCGAGGCGCTTCTGGATGTCCTTCACCGTGATCAGTCCGGCGAGGCGACCGTGGCCGTCGACGAGCGGGAGCTTCTCGATGCGGTGCTGTTGGAGTACCGCCTTCGCCTGATCGAGCGAGGTGCCCACCCCCGCGGTGATCAGATTCTCAGACGTCATGAAGTCGGACACCGGCCGCTCGAAGTCGGAGCCTTCGCAGAAACGGATGTCGCGGTTGGTGAGGATCCCGACGAGCCGACCGTCGCCGTCGGTGATCGGCACACCCGAGAACTTGAAGCGGTGCATCAGCGACTCGGCGTCGTGCAGCTTCGCCTCCGGTCCCAGCGTGACCGGGTCGGTGATCATCCCTGACTGTGACCGCTTCACCTTCTGAACCTCGGCCGCCTGGTCGGCGATCGACATGTTGCGGTGGATCACCCCGATGCCTCCGTGTCTGGCCATCGCCACCGCCATCCGTGCCTCGGTCACCTTGTCCATCGCCGCCGAGACGAGCGGGATCGCGAGCTCGATCTCGGCGGCGAACGTGGCCGTCGTGTCGACCGAGTCGGGCAGGGTCTCGGAGTAGCCGGGCACGATGACGACGTCGTCGAAGGTGAGTGCCTCGAAGCGGTCGAACAGTTCGTCGTTGGGATTGGTGCGGCCGGATTGGTTCACAGCGTGGCTTCCGTTCGTTTCGGGTGGATACGTTGGTGGCTCGGATGGCAGAGCCCGCCGAGGACCTCGACGAGGAGCGCATGCTCGGTGTCGTGCATTCGCTCGCCGAAATCCTCGAGCGAGTCGTGCGGGCCGATCGGGACTCGCCTCGTCGCGAGGACGGGGCCATCGTCGACGCCGTCATCGGGGACGAGGTGGACCATGACGCCGGAGTGATCGCGCTCTCCGGACCGGCTCTGCTCCCACGCTCGTTCGATCGCTCGCGTACCGGGCAACTCGCCGGGGAGGGCCGGGTGCAGGTTGATCACCCGTTCGGGGAAGCGGCCGAGGAAGCACATCGTGAGGATGCGCATCCACCCGGCGAGCACGACGCGGTCGGGCGCGAACCCGGCGACGACGTCGGCGAGCCGGGCGTCGTAGTCGGACCGGGCCTCGCCCGCGAGTGCTGTGACGCGTACCGCCGGCACGCCCGCGAGGTCGGCGCGTTCGAGAGCGTGGGCATCGGGGCGGTTCGACACGACCGCGACGACATCGGCGCGGATGCGACCATCGGCACACGCGTCGAGGATCGCCTGGAGGTTGGAGCCGTCACCCGACACGAGCACCACGATTCGCGTGCGGCGGATCGTGGCTTCCATGTGTCGAAGCTACTCAGCGTGTCGAGGGGACGTTCGGACCGTGAACGAAAAATCAGAGCCGTCAAGATCAGCACAGGCGACCAGCCGGCCGATCACCCAGGTCGGTTCGTCGATCGAGTCGACGATGGTGTCGAGGTCGTCGGGCGCGCAGACCACGACCATCCCGATTCCCATGTTCAGGGTGCGGTAGAGTTCGTTGGTCGACATCTGCGGTGTCAATTCGCGTACGAGTTGGAACAGGGGAGGGACCGGCCACGAGCCGAGGTCGACCTCGGCCGCCACCCCGTCGGGAAGCACCCTGGGCAGGTTCTCGGGGAGTCCGCCGCCTGTGATGTGCGCCAGCGCCTTGACGGCTCCGGTGGCGAGGGCCGGCGTGAGGACGTCGAGATACGAGCGGTGCGGTTCGAGCAGCGTCTGGCCGATCGGTCGATCGAACCCCTCCGGCGTGGCGTCCATCGGGAGCCACTCGAAGAGCCGTCGCAGCAGGGAGTAGCCGTTCGTGTGCGGCCCGCTCGACGCGAGCCCGACCAGCGCGTCGCCCGATGCGACGTCGGCGCGGGGGAGCAGATCGGTGCGGTCGGCGACGCCGACCAGCGTTCCGGCGATGTCGAATGCACCCGGTTGATAGACGCCGGGCATCTCGGCGGTCTCACCGCCGAGCAGCGCGCAGCCGGCCATCCGGCAGGCCTCGGCCATGCCGCGTACGACTTCCGCGACCATGTCGGCGTCGATCTC
This sequence comes from uncultured Ilumatobacteraceae bacterium, assembly GCA_965371355.1. Classification (GTDB taxonomy): domain Bacteria; phylum Actinomycetota; class Acidimicrobiia; order Acidimicrobiales; family Ilumatobacteraceae; genus JASJHI01. The sequence continues at coordinate 516 of CBDUYD010000138.1, read as the reverse complement.
GCTCGCCGCGATGTAGTCGAGGAAGAACAATGGGCGGGCGGCCTGCACGAGTACGTCGTCGATGCAGTGGTTGACGATGTCGGTGCCGACACCCCTGACGTTGCCGAGCCGAGCGGCGAGCTCGACCTTCGTGCCGACGCCGTCGGTCGAGGCGACGAGCACCGGATCGTCGAGCGCCTTGATCGCCGCGCCCGAGAAGACCCCACCGAAGCTGCCGAGCCCGTGCAACACGCCGTTGTCGTGGGTCGCCCTGACAGCCGAGGCCATCTCGTCGACCGCCCGCGCCCCCTCGTCGATGTCGACCCCGGCGGCGGCGTAGGAGGCGATCGCGGACCCGGGTGCCCGCCAGGCGATGTCGCGGCGGAACTGCATCCCCTCGAAGCCGATGTGACCGAGCCGCTCGTAGGCGACGCGCCGGGCCTCGGCGATGTCGCCGCCCAATCCGGTAACCGCCAGGGCGCGCCCACCCGCGACCGCGCCGTCGCGCACGCCGGAATCGAACCTGATCGACTCGCA
>CBDUYD010000137.1:0-7597 GCA_965371355.1 uncultured Ilumatobacteraceae bacterium | reverse complement strand
CGCTGTCGCGGCGGAACAGGATCCGGACTCCGGAGATGCGTGGACTCCCAGTTTCGACTCCGACGACGATCTCGACGGGCTGCTCGCCGCACGGAGCCCGCTGCTCGCCCGCGCGTTCCGCGGCACCGACCGGTCGAGGGAGCGATAGGCCGATGGAGATCGTGCGCACGCTCGATGCGCCCGGGTCGGCCGATCGGCTGTTCTCCCTGCTCGACGACCTCGGCGAATACCCGCGCTGGATGCCGCTCGTGCACGGCGTGACACCGGTGTCATCCGGCTCCGGACGGGGTAACGGCCCCGAACCCGCATGGGACGTCGAACTCAGGGCGACGATCGGGCCGTTCGCCCGATCGAAACGCCTGCGCATGGTGCGTACCGAGCATCTGGCGCCCGAGCGCGTCGTGTTCGAACGCGAAGAGGTCGACGGGCGCACTCACGCACCGTGGGTACTGACCGCGACGATCGAAGTCGATCCGGCCCGCGTTGACTGCATCGATCCACTGACATTGACGATGTCGCTGCACTACGGAGGGGGCCTGTGGACCGGTGTGGCGTTGCAGCGTGTCCTCGACCACGAGGTCGACCGCGGAAGCCGCAATCTCGTCGAACTGCTCAGCTCCGAGCCCAAGCGCTGAAGCGGCCGTCGGCCCGCCGCTCGAGCACGAGTTCGAGGCCGAAGCAGTCGCTCAGCGCCGCCGCGTCGAGCGTGGCATCGATCGGACCCGACGACAGGATGCGGCCTTCGCGCAGCATCAGGACATGGGTGGTTCCCACCGGGATCTCGTCGACGTGGTGCGTCACCATCACCAGGGGCGGCGACCCGCGATCGGTGGCGAGCGCGGTCAGGCTCGCGACGAGCTCCTCCCTCCCTCCGAGGTCGAGGCCGGCGGAAGCCTCATCGAGGAGGAGGACGGCAGGATCGTTCATCAACGCTCGGGCGAGCAGTACGCGTTGACGTTCGCCCGACGACAGCGAACCGATCGTGCGGTCGGCGAGGTGGGCGACGTGGAGCATCTCCATGCAGTGCGTCGCCCGACGGTCGTCGGCACCGGTGTACCGGTGCCACCACGCCTCGAGGGCGGCATAGCGGGCGGTGCGCACGGCGTCGTGCGCAGTCAACCCGGGTCGCAGCTGGTCGGCAAGCGCTGCGGAGGTGTAGCCGACCCTCGTGCGGAGCGCTCGGATGTCGGTCTCGCCGAGGCGTTCGCCGAGCACCTCGACCGTGCCCGAGGTCGGGTGATCGTAGAGCGCCATGATGCGCAGCAGGGTCGTCTTGCCGGAGCCGTTCGCCCCGAGTACGACCCAGCGCTGTCCGACGCGCACGTCGAGCGAGATGTCGTCGAGGATCACGGACTCACCGCGCCGGACGACGACGTCGTGCAACTCGAGCGCGACTTGGCCCGTTCGGTCGGGATCGCCGTCGTTCGTCACCAGCCAATCAAACCGGCCGATCAAACCGGCGGGGTGTGACCGTAACCAAACTGCAACATCCGGTAGGATGTGCGGCCGTATGCGGACCCCCGCGGCGGACGAGCGCCGTCCTCATCGCCGAGCCCGTCGCGCTCGCCCCGCCAGGAGGCTCTTCGCGCCCGTCCTGATCACTGCCCTACTCGGTGCCGCGCTCGCCCCGATGGCTGCGACGGCCCAGACGAGCGAGGACGACGCCGAACGGGCCGCCACCGAGATCCAGGAGGCCCGCGACCGTGCCAACGCTGCGGCGCAGGCATTCCTCGACGCCCAGTCCGAACTGGAGACCCTCGAGGACGAGGTCGTCCAACTCGAACTCGAGGCCGAACAACTGGAGGCGACCGTCGCCGATCTGAAGCAGGATGTCGAGTCGGTCGCGGTGGCGAGGTTCATCGGCGCCGGGACGTCGGGAATCCCCCTGCTCACGGCGTTACAGGATCCCCAAGCGCAGGTGCAGGCCGCGGTGTTCGTCAACCTGATCACCAACACCGGCAACGATGTGCTCGACCAGTACGACGTCGCCAGCAACGAACTCGCCGAGACACGAGAAGCACTCGCCGACCGGCGCGCCGACATCGAGAACCAGCAGGAGGTGTTCACGCGCCTGCAGTCCGAGGCCGAGGCCGAGGTCGAGCATCTCCGCGAGGTCGAAGCGCAGCGCCTCAACGACGAGGCGGTGCGCAAGGCGCTCGAGGCCAAGCTGGCCGCCGAGCGGGCCCGCGCCGAGGAGGCACAGCGCGCAGCCGCCGAGGCCGCCGCACGCGAGGTGCCCAACCCCGGTGCCGCGCCCGCTGCCCAGGAGTCGTCGGCTGCGGCTTCCGACGCGGTCGCCAACTCCGGCTCCGACTCTGACTCGGACTCTGACTCGGGGTCGGGGTCGACTTCCGACTCGACCCCGGCGTCGACGTCACCTCCCGCGCCGCCGGTCAACGCCGGCTCCTCGGGCGGCACCAGCGGTGGCCGCACCGGTGCGAGCGGTGGCGGGAGCACTCCGGCGCCGATCCCGGCTTCCCCGACCATCGTCGGCGGGCTCGCCTGCCCGATGCCGGGATCCGCATACGGCGATACCTGGGGTGCGTCGCGATCGGGTGGTCGCCGTCACGAGGGGGTCGACATGCTGGCGCCTTCGGGAACCCCGATCTTCGCGGTAACGGGCGGCTACGCGACATTCAAGCGCACGCGCCTCGGCGGCAACTCGGTGTCATTGTCGGGCGACGACGGCACGCGCTACTTCTACGCCCACCTCTCGGGATTCGAGGGCTCGAGCCGGCGGGTGGCGCAGGGTGAGGTCATTGGATACAACGGCGACACCGGCAACGCGAGAGGTGTCCCGCACCTGCACTTCGAAGTGCACCCCGGCGGCGGTTCGGCGATCAATCCGACCCCCACGGTGCGCGCTGCAGGCTGCTGATCTGCGATCCTCGGGGTCGATGAGCAGTTCCGCGGCGGCTACCGAGCTCACGGCACTTCTCCGGCGGACACTCGGTGCGTACGAGATCTCCGCGCTGCGCAGACTCTCCGGCGGAGCCTCGCGCGAGACCTGGCGGTTCGCCGCCGATGGCCGCGACCTCGTCATCCAGCGCCAGCGTGGCGGTGATGTCCGCGACATGCTCGGCGAGGCAGCGGTCGTGCAGGCCGCGCATGCCGGCGGGGTCCCGGTCGCACGGCTGATCGATGCGCAGCAACCCGATGCCGGCGCGGCCTACATGATCCTCGAGGCTGTAGAGGGCGAGACGATCGCCCGCAAGATCCTCCGCGACGACCGCTTCGCGGTCGCCAGACGTCGGCTGGTCGGGCAGCTCGGCGAGGCGGCGGCAAGGATTCACGATCTCGACCCCGCCGCGCTGCCGAAGCTCGAGTCCGTCGATCAGATCACTTGGTACACCGAACTGCTCGACGCGCTCGCCCAGCCCCATCCGGTGCTCGAACTGGTTCGCAACTGGCTAGTCGAGCACCGCCCGTCCGCCTCGCGCCGATGCGTGGTGCACGGTGATTTCCGGCTCGGGAACGTGATCGTCGGCGACGACGGCTTGCGAGCTGTTGTCGACTGGGAGCTCGCACGCATCGGCGATCCGATGGAAGACCTCGGCTGGCTCTGCGTGAAGGCTTGGCGATTCGGCGCGAGCGAGCCCGTCGCCGGTCTGGGCGCATACGACGACCTGTTCGCGGCCTACGAGGCGGCCGGAGGCACGGCGGTCGATCCCGATGCCGTGCGGTGGTGGGAGATCCTCGGCACCTGGAAGTGGGGAATCATGTGCATCATGCAGGCCAACGCCCACCTGAGCGGTGTGACGCGCAGCCACGAGCTGGCCGCGATCGGCCGTCGCGTCTGTGAGAACGAGTACGACCTCTTCCTTGCGCTCGAGGGTCGATGGTGAGCGCCGGGCCACACGACGCACCTTCGATCGAACAGATCATCGAGGCCGTCCGCGAGTGGATCGAGGCCGACGTGGTCGCGGCGAGCGAGGGACGCCTGCGATTCCACGGTCGCGTGGCCGCCAACATGCTCGCCATCGTCGAACGCGAACTCGAGCTCGGCGAGGGTCAGGCGTCGGCTCATCGTGACCGGCTGGCCCGGTTCGGCGTCGACGATGATGCCGAACTGGCGGAAGGCATCCGCGCCGGAGACTTCGTCGACCGGGCTGTCGAACTGCGCGCACTGCTGCGCGCCGACGTCATCGACAAGCTGCTCGTGGCGAACCCGCGCTACCTCGATCCGTCCGACGTCGGTGGCGACTCGACGGTCACCGGCTGACCCGCGGCGAGTTGGCCGCAGGCAGCATCGATGTCGGTGCCGCGATTTCGCCGCACCGTGGCGTTGACGCCGAGTTCGTCGAGGAGGTCGCGGAACTCGTGGACACGTCCGAGCGGGGTGCCCCGGGTCGGGTACCCCGGCGTCGGGTTCAACGGGATGAGGTTGACGTGCGCCGACGGTTGAAGCCGGCGACACAGATGCGCGAGTTCGCGCGCGTCGACATCGCGGTCGTTGACGGTGTCGATCATCGCCCACTCGAAACTCACCCGGCGGTTCTTCACACGGAGGTACTCGGCGCACGCGTCGAGCAGGTTGCCGATCGGGTAGCGCCGGTTGATCGGCACGAGTTGATTGCGAAGCTGATCGTTCGCGGCGTGAAGGGAGACGGCGAGGTTGACCGGCAGCGGCAGGCTCTTCAGCGATCGGATGCCCGGGACGAGGCCGACGGTCGAGATCGTGATGTGGCGTGCGGACAGTCCGATATCGCCGTGGATTCGTTCGACCGCGGCCCACACCGCGTCGAGGTTGGCCATCGGCTCGCCCATCCCCATGAAGACGACGTTGCTGACACGTCGGTTCGATTCCTTCGCCCGCTGCGCCGCCCGGACGACCTGCTCGACGATCTCGCCGACGGTGAGGTGACGGGCGAAACCGGCCTGGCCGGTGGCGCAGAACCCGCATCCCATCGCACAGCCGGCCTGGCTGCTGACGCAGACGGTCGCCCGCTCGGGGTAGAGCATCAACACGGTCTCGATCCGGCTGCCTCCGTCGAGTTCCCAGAGGAACTTGACGGTGTCGCCGGCGTCGCTCACCGACTCGCTCACCGGGGTGAGTTCGGTTGGCAGCGAATCGACGAGACGCGAACGCAGGGCCTTGCCGATGTTGGTGATGTCGTCGGGGTCGGCGAGTTTTGTGTAGAGGCCGTGCCAAACCTGCTCGACGCGGTAGTCGGGCTCGTCCGCGAGGAGTTCGGCGAGTTCCCCGCGCTCGATTCCGTATCTGGTCCGGATCGGGTCGGACATCACTTGCTTGACGCTACCGAGGCAGACACGGCTGAGTCGTCGACCGGCGAGCGGATCAGGTTGTGGCCGCGATCGCGGCACGAAGCTGTGAGTACGCATCGTCGCGCGCCGCGATGTTCTTCTTGCTCCACGCCATCGACATCCTCGAGGCAGTGACGTTGAGCGCCGTCGATCCGTCCGGCCCGGTGATGACGACCGCAGCGCGGCGCCGCTCGTCGACTACCACTTGCTCGACCTCGCTGAGCTCCAAGTCGAAGAAATGGCCGGCGATCCAACGACGATCGGATCCCGGGACAAGTGCCCTCGGCAGCTTGACCGGTTCGAAGATCACGCGTTGATCGGTGAGCACCAACGTCCCGCCCACCTTCGTCGTATTGCTCTTCGTCCCGTACGCGATCCCCGCCACCCACGCCGCGATCGGTCGTTCGCCGTCGCGCAGCCGTACGTGTTTGACCTGGCGCGGAAATTCTGTGGTGGCGCTCATGCGGTAGTGGTAGCACGTGAGGACGAGCTGGATGTCGTGCTCAGCCGACGTCGGCGGCGAGGCGCTCGTACTCGGCGATGCGGCCCCTGACCACGTCGAGCGCCGCGGTCCAGGTCGCCGGGTCGGTCACGTCGAGCCCGAACGAACGGCCGAGTTCCTCGGCGGTGTCCATCCCGGCACGGCTCAGGAGGTCGTCGTAGCCGGCGCGGAAGTTCTCGGGATCGGACCGGAACCGGCCATACAACATCAGACCGAACAGGAGCCCGTACGTGTAGGGCCAGTTGTAGAAGTGCGAGCCGTAGTAGTGCGGCTTGAGCAGCCACATGTAGGGGTGGGCGGTCGACTGGTCGAGCCCGTCGCCGTACGCGCTCGCCTGGGCGTCGGTCATCATCTCGCACAGCTCGGCACCGCCCAGCGTGCGGCGCGCCCGACGCTCGAACACCTCGGTCTCGAACAGGTAGCGCGAGTGGATGTCGACGATCACCTGGTTGGTTCCGTGGAGGTCGACGTCGAGCAGCGCGAGCCGCTCGGCGCCCGACGTGCTCGCGAGTCCGGCCTCCACGACGAGGGTCTCGCAGAAGATGCTCGCGGTCTCAGCGAGCGCCATCGGAAGCCGACGCTGCAACGCCGTGCGGTGCGCGAGCGTCGTGTTGTGGTAGGCGTGACCGAGTTCGTGGGCGGTCGTCTGCGCCGACTCGGCCGAGCCCGACCAGTTGAGCAGTACGAGCGATCGGTCGTCGACGAACGGCATGCAGAAGGCGCCGCCGGACTTTCCGTCTCGCGGGCCGGCGTCGATCCACCGCTCGTCGAGTGCCCGATCGACGAGGGCGCCGAGAGCCGGCTCGTACCGGTCGAACGCCGAACGTACGACGTCGATCCCCTCGTCCCACGACACCCGGCTCGACGTGATGGGCAGCGGAGCGACGAGATCCCACCACGGCAGCCCGGCATCGCCGTGGCCGTGCAGCGTCGCCTTTGTACGCATCCACGACCGGAGATCGGGGAGCGATTCGACGACCGCCGCCTGCATGGCTTCGAACGTCGGTCGGCTCACGTTGTTGGCGAACAGTGATGCGTCGAGTGGGCCGTCCCACGAGCGACGGGCGTTGACGCTGTTGGCCTCACCTTTGATCGCATTCATCGCAGATGCGACCGGGAGCTCGATCGTGGGCCACGCTTCGAGCTCCGCGTCGTAGCCGGCCCTGCGGACCGCTGGATCGTCGTCGGTGGCGAGCCCGCGGACCGCCGGCATCGGGAGTGTCCGACCGCCGTCGGGCAGGGCGACGGTTGCGGACAGCTGGGAGGTGATGTCGCGTTGCAGGCGGCCCCACGCGTCGGATCCCGTGGTGGAGAGCTCCGCGTGGAGGTTCTCCTCCGCCTCGGACATCTGGTGTCCACTGCGAATCGACAGCCGGCGGAGAGGTCCGATGTGCTCGTTCGTCGCCTCGCTGACCGTGGCGAGGGCGTCGACGCCGAGTGCGGCGACCCACTCGGCGAGCCTCGCGAGGAGGGGGGTGAATCGGGCGGAGATGGTGTCGATCTCGCTCATCAGCCCCTGTGCGGTGTCGTCGCGGGAATCGGTGGACACGGTCGCGTACACGTAGGCCTCGAGCAGTTCGAGGCGGTCGGCCACCGCGTTCCATCCCGACAGCGCGCGATCTGCACTCGCTGCATCGTCGACGGTCGGTTCGCGAGGGGTGACACCGCGCACGTCGAGTTCGTCGAACAGCGCGATGAGGCGATCGACGTCGGCGGCGCTCTGCTCCATCGCGTCGACGAACGAACGCGAGGTGAGCGACCCGTGCACATCGGAGACGTCCCAGCGAGGTGGTACGCCCTGTGTGTGAGCGTCGCCGGCGATGTCGAGGT
>CBDUYD010000136.1:0-7747 GCA_965371355.1 uncultured Ilumatobacteraceae bacterium | reverse complement strand
GGGGGATGGACATGACGAACTCGAGTGACTACGAACTTCTCACTCTCGAGCGGGGTGTCGATGGCGTTGCGGTGCTGACGATCGCCAGCGGCAAGGTCAATCCGCTGTCGCAGGAGCTGCTCGTCGAACTGTACCGGGCGACCGAGCATCTGGCGGCCGACCTGCCGGGCGCGCTCATCGTGACCGGCGGAGACAAGATATTCGCCGCCGGCGCCGACATCGCACAGTTCGGTGGCCCCGATGAGGCCGGTCCGATCACGGCAGGATTCCACCGCGCGATCGACGCGGTCGCGGCGTTGCCGCGCTTCGTGATCGCGGCGGTCGGCGGCTACGCGCTCGGCGGCGGGTGTGAGCTGGCACTCGCCTGCGACTATCGCATCGCGTCCGAGCGGGCGGTGTTCGGCCAGCCCGAGATCCTGCTCGGGGTGATTCCCGGTGGCGGGGGAACCCAGCGGCTTCCGCGCGTCGTCGGCCCGAGCCGGGCGAAGGAGATGTGCCTCACCGGTCGCCAGGTCAAAGCCGACGAGGCACTGCGCATCGGACTCGCCGACGAGGTGGTCGCGCCCGACGATCTCCACGACCGTGCCCGCGAGCTCGCCGCGACCGTGGCGGCTGGGCCGCTGACATCGCAGGGCATCTGCAAGCGGATCATCGACGACGGGCTCTCGATGTCGCTCACCGACGGGCTGCTCGCCGAGCGCGCCGCGTTCGTCGAAGCGTTCCGCACAGACGACTCGCAGATCGGCGTGGCGAGCTTCCTCGAGCACGGCCCCGGCAAGGCCGAGTTCACCGGCCGCTGAGCATCGACGGGACGACAGCACTCGCAGAACGTTTCCGTCCGGATACGCGCCTCCTCAGGGGCTCGAGAGCGTGACGACCGAGTCCTCGGCCGTGCCGTCGCCGGCGATCGGCCGCTTGATCCCCCACGCCGAGCGGGCGAGCCAGGCGCCGATCCCGGTGAGGACGAGCATCACGATCGCGCACACGGTGTACGCGGTCGTCCTGCCAAAATTCTCGTAGAGGAATCCGGTCACCACGGCCATCAGACCAGCCGCGATCGCCTGACCGGCTCCGAGCACCCCCTGCGCTCCCGCCTGTCGATCTTCGGGTACCACCATCCCGGCGGCGACCCCCGAACTCGAGATCGTGAGCCCGTCGCTGATTGCGTGGACCATCGCGACGGCGAAGATGAGTCCGCCGGTGGGCAGCAACCCGTAGGTGAACATGAACATCGATCCGGCGACAAGGCCGAGTGCGCCGAGTCTGAACGGGCCGAACGTCTGCGCGAGTCGACCACCGAACGGTCCGAGCGCGGCGAGTGGGAGTGCGAACAGGACGATGCCGAGGTTGGCGATCCACTCGGTGGTGCCGAGGTCGACGTGGACCACCGCCCACAGGGCGTCGAAGGTCCCGATCATCACGAACACGACAGCGCCGTACAGCACCGCGCCCGCGAACGGTCGGATCCGGAGCAGATCGAGGGCGAGCAGTCGCCGCGGAGCATCTCTGGTCTCGTCGACGTGCACGGTGGCGACGAACGGGAGCATGGCGGCGGTGGCGACGGCGACGACGATGAACGGTGAGGGGATTCCGAACGGTCCGACGAGCACCGCCGAGATCGCCGGGCCCATCGCGAACCCGAAGACGTCGGCGGCGAGCAGGCGACCGAGATTCTGGCCGAGGTGCTCCGGATCGGCGAGGATCACGATCCGCTTGATCGCCGGTGTCGCCGCCCCGATTCCGACGCCGGAGATGATGCGACCGATCAGGATCACCGGGAGTGTGGTTCCGATCCCCATCAGCAGGAGTCCGGCAACGTTGACCGCGACGCCGATGATCACGACGGTGCGCGCGTGTCCCCGATCGGCGAGGGGCGCGATCGCCACTTGCGAGACGAACGCGGCGATGAAGCCTGCGCCGATCACGATACCGATCGCCGTCTCGCTGATGCCGTACTCGTCGCGGTAGTCGTCGACGATCGTGAACAGCACGCCGTAGCCGGACGCGAGCAGCGCGCTGAGGCCGCCGAACGCGACCATCAGGAGCGTCGACGAGGGCTGTTTCCTCTCGCCTGGATCGCCCCTCGTCAGCAGCATCGTTGGAGACTACCGATCACCCCCGACCGGCTCCGCAGCAGATCGTTGCGGGTGCGCCGCTCAGGCGGACGCGGCGTGTTCGTCGCGGACCTGGGCATAGACGTTCGCGGTCGTGTTGGCGATCGCGTCCCACGCGTAGGTCGTCCGCACGAGTTCCTCTGCGCGCTCGGTCAGCGACACCGCGAGATCACGGTCGGTGAGCACCTCTTCGATCCTCGACGCAAGGTCGTCCGGGTTGCCCGGCTCGAACGTGAGGCCCGCCTCGGTGCCGTCGATCATCTCCCACAGGCCCCCGGTGCGGGCGACGATCAGCGGTGCCCCGGCGGCGAGGGCCTCGAGCGCGACCAGACCGAAGGGTTCGTACAACGAGGGGATCACGACGCACCCGGCGCGGCGGATCAACTTGCGCAACTCGGCGTCGGGGACGTAGCCGGGGAGATCGACGAGATCGGAGACCCCCTCGACGTCGATCTGCGACTGGAGTTCGGGCAGGTAGCTACCCCGCCCGGCGATCGTGCAGCTCACGTCGGGCACCCGCCCGCGCAGCAAGGGCATTGCCCGCGCGAGCACCTGGAACCCCTTCTCGTACTGCACCCGCCCCCACGACACGACCAGCGGTTCACGATCGACCGGCGCGGCGTCAGGGAAGTCCCACAACGCCGGATCGATCCCTTTGGGGACCCGCGAGACCCGCTCTGGCGCGAGTTCGAATCCGGTGACGAGCTGCTCGACCATGAAACTGCTCGACGCGATCAGCCGACGGGCGCGGAACGCCAGCCACCACTCGACGGAGTTGATGTCGGTGGGGGCTCCGCGGGGCAGGTTGCCGCCGTGGCGGATCCGCTCGGTGCCGTGCATCGTGAGGACGAACGGGACGTCGTGCAGCGCCGAGAGCGTGTCGGCCGCCCAGCCGACCCGCCAGTCGTGGCCGTGGACGACGTCGGGCTCCCACCCCTCGCGTCGCAGCAGGGCGGTGAGGGCAACGAGCGCGTGATTGGCGGAAGCCGTTCGTGAGATCGGCTCGGTCTGCGGAAGCCAGGGCAGCTCCGCGATAGGTGTTCGCAGCACGCGGGGTCCGTCGTCGGGCTCTTCGGGTGCCGTCACCCGATCCGAGATCGTCAGCACGACGACGTCGTGGCCGGCCTCGACCAGCGCCTTGCCGAGACCGGCGACGTGCGCCGCGGTACCGCCCGTCACCCGCGGCGGATAGTCCCACGACAGCATCAGAATGCGCACGGCCCGCACACTATGACGTTCGCTGCGGAGCCGGCATCAGCGATCGTTGACCGCGAGGGAGGGTCGGAAAGCAGGCGTGTGAACGAGGTTCGCCGTACGGGCGTCAGGCGGGCGCGGCTACCGAGCGGAGCGTGTCGCAGGCCAGTTCGGGGCTTACAACGTTGATCATCACGCCGGTGCCGCGCTCGAATCCCGCCTGGGTGACGAGGTTCGGCCAGATGTGCGCATGCCAGTGGTATTGGCCGGTGTTGTGATGATGCGGCGCGGTGTGGATCCCCAGGTTGAACGAGATGTCGCCGAGTGCCGTCGTGAGATGGCGTATGGCGTCGCGGATCGCGATGCCGGTCGCTGCGAGGCTGGCCTCGGAGGCATCCTGGAGGTGTGGTTCGTGCTCTCGCGGGATGATCAGCATCTCGTACGGCGCACCGCTCCAGTAGGGGGTGATCACGACCGTGTCGTCGTCAACGAGCAGGACCCGCTCGTCGGCGGCGAGTTCGGCCTCGATCGTGGTGCAGAGCAGACATCCGCCGGCGAAGCGGGCGAACGCCTTCTCCTCGTCGAGGATCTCGCCGGGAACGAAGGGCAGCCCGAGTATCTGGCCGTGCGGGTGGGCGATCGACGCGCCGGCCTCGCGGCCGTGGTTGATGATCGCCTGGGTGTAGCGAACGTTTGGTGTCGCCGCATGTTCGGCGAATCGACGCTTGAGGATCTGCATGATCTCGGCGGCGTGTGCGTCGTCGAAGTCCTGTACGCCCGCATCGTGGTCGGGCGTGTAGACGAACACTTCGTGGATGCCGCTCGCCTCGGCCATAACGTGCACCGGACCGAGGTGGTGGACGGAGAACGACTCGTCACCGTCGAAGGCCGGATACAGGTTCTTGATCACCCGCATCGACCAGGTGCCGTCGTCTTCGGTCGTGACGATCGCGGGAGGCGTCACCTCTTCGTTGCCGGGGCAGAACGGGCACGGGCGGCCGGGTTCGTTCTCGACCGAGGTGCTGCGCGGAGCGAAATCGGTGGGTCGCTCCGAGCGCTCGGTGACGATCGTCACCCATCGCCCGTTGAGCGGATTGAGACGCATCTGACTCATCACCGATCAGGATACGACCGATCGCGCGCCGAGGGGTGACACGTGCGCGCGAAGGCATCGGAGTCGCGAACCGGGCGTCAATGTCTCGAGTTGTGCGGACTCGAATCCTCGGCCTGCGCGCTCTCCGCCCTCGGCTCGCCGGTGGTCGATCGGGCGGCGGCTGATTCAGCGGCGGCGGTCGGTTGCGTCGCTGCCGACACCCGGTCGGGGGAGTCCGGTGAGGTCGACGCCGAGGCGATCGATTCGGCAAACCTCCGATCGAGGCGTCGCTCATTCCACCGGTGCAGCCCGAACCCGATCAGGGCCCCGAGCCCGAACGCGACCAGTCCCCCGACGCCGTCGATCCAGTAGTGGTTGGCGGTGACGACGATCGTGAAGAGGGTCACCATCGGATAGATGAGTACCGCCGCCTTCGCCCAGCGGTTGCGCAGCAGGGGCCACACGGCGATCGCGCACCACGTGGCCCATCCGATGTGCAGGCTCGGCATCGCCGCGTACTGGTTCGAGATCGAGGCCATCGCCTCGGAGTCGAACGACCAAGGCCCGCCGTACTCGGCGAGTGTGTCGACGAACCCGAACGTGCCGTCGGCACCGCGCAGCGAGCTCTCGAGACAGGCGCCGCCGAACTGGGTGGGCACCTCGTCGCCGATCTGCGGCAGCGGGCACGGGGCATCGAGCAGGCGCGGCGGCATCAGCGGGAAGAACGCGAACCCGATGATCGCCAGCGCCGTCATCGCGGCGAGCGTGTTGCGCCATTGTGGGAAGACGTCGGCACGCTTGATGAACAGCAGCACGAACACGCCGAGCGTGACACCGAAGTGGGCGGTGCCGTAGAACACGTTCAGGAACTGGATGAAGCCGCGGTAGGGCAGGAACCAGGCCTGCACGGCCTGCTCGTGGAACGTGCCCAGCCACGACTCGATGTCGATGATCCGCTCGGCGTTGGTGAAGGGCTGCTCGGGCACGCCGTCCGCAGCGATCTTGTTGGAGCCGAACTGGTTGCGCGTCACCGAGTACACGCCGTAGAAGACGGCCGCGACCAGCGCCTCCTTCCACCAGTAGACGCGGTGCTCGCGACGCTGCATCGGAGGTGCTTCGGCCACCTGCATAGGTCCGACCACCATAGGCGCGTATTACGGTCGTGTGACATGGCGATGATCGAGGGACATGCAGGACAGCAGGCGGTGGCGGCGATGGCGGCCTTCGGAACCGACGTGATGTTCACTCTGAACGGCGGGCACATCTGGCCGCTCTACGACGCCGCACGCGACCGTGACATGCGCGTCGTCGACGTGCGTCACGAGGCCTCGGCGACCTTCGCCGCCGAGGCATACGCCAAATTGACGCGTCGGCCCGGCTTCGCGGCTCTCACCGCGGGTCCCGGCATCACCAACGGCATCTCCGCGATCACGTCCGCGTGGTTCAACGGATCGCCGCTCGTCGTGCTCGGCGGACGAGCGCCGCAGGGGCGTTGGGGTTCCGGCTCCTTGCAGGAGCTCGACCACGTTCCGATCGTCGCGTCGATCACGAAGTCGGCGAGCACGGTGACCGACGCCGGGTCGGCCGGCACGATGGTGTTCGACGCGGCCCACCTGGCGGTCGAACCACATCGCGGGCCGACGTTCCTCGACTTCCCGCTCGATGTCTTCGGACCGTCAGCGGGTGAGCTGCCCGACGACACCACGGTCGTCCGCGTCGACCCCGACGCCGACGCTGTAGCCGAACTCGCCCGGCTGCTCGCGGGCGCGGAACGGCCGGCGTTGATGGTGGGCTCCGATGCCTACTGGGACGGTGCGTCGGTCGAACTCGAAGCGGCGGCTGTCGGGCTGGGGATCCCCTGCTTCTTCAACGGCATGGGCCGCGGGCTGCTGCCCGCCGACCATCCACTCGCCTTCCTCCGGACGCGCGGACTCCTCAAGAAGCGCGCCGATCTCGTCGTCGTGTTGGGGACGCCGCTCGACTTCCGGCTCGGTTTCGGTGTGTTCGGCGCGGCCACAGTGGCCCACGTCGTCGATGCCGAGTCACAGCGCGCCGGGCACGTCGACGTGCACACGGTCGTCGGCGACCTGCGGACCGTTCTCGGAGCGGTAGCCGCATATGGCGGCGACCGTGTCGACCACTCGTCGTGGCTCGCCGAGCTGCGCGAGGCCGAGACGGCTGCTAAATCCGCCGAGCTGCCCCTCCTGTCCGCCGACGGCGAACCGGTCAAGCCGAGCCGCATCTACGGTGAACTGCGGCGGCGCCTCGAACGCGATGCCGTCGTCATCTGCGACGGCGGCGACTTTGCGTCCTACGCGGGGAAGTTCATCGAGGTCTACGAACCGGGCTGCTGGCTCGACACCGGTCCCTACGGCTGCCTCGGCAACGGGCTCGGCTACGCGATCGCGGCACGGACGGTCAGGCCGTCGTCACAGATCGTGCTGCTGTTGGGCGACGGAGCCGCCGGGTTCAGCCTGATGGACGTCGACTCGCTGGTTCGCCACGGCCTGCCCGTCGTGATCATCGTCGGCAACAACGGGATGTGGGGACTCGAGAAGCATCCGATGCAGGCGATCTACGGGTGGGACATGGCCTGCGACCTCCAACCCGAGCTCGGCTACGACGCGGTCGTGCGGGCTCTCGGCGGTGGTGGCGAGACCGTCACGTCGCCTTCGGAGATCGGTCCCGCGCTCGACCGGGCGTTCGCCAGTGGCGTGCCCTATCTCGTCAACGTCGTCACCGATCCGGGCGACGTGTATCCCCGATCGAGCAACCTGGGTTGACCGCCCCGCACCGGCGGCGGTTCAGCCCCAGCCGACGCGCGTGGGCGGTAGATCCGATGGGCGGTGGTCCGACTTCACGCCGAGCGTCTGGTGCAGTTCGAGTCCGGCGTCGTCGAACCCGTTGATCGAACCCGCCATGTACAGCAGCCAGACCCGCGCCCGCCGCTCGCCGACCAGTTCTACCGCCTCGTCCCAGTTGGTCTCGAGGTTGGCGACCCAGCTTCGCAGCGTCGCCGAATAGTGCTCGCGGAGGTTCTCGACGTCGCGCACCTCGAAGCCCGCCTTCTCCATCGACGCGATCGTCGTGGAGATATCGAGCAACTCCCCGTCGGGGAAGACGTAGCGGCCGATGAACGAGTTCCTCGGCAGACGGCTGCCGCCGATCGACGCGATCGCGTGATTGAGAATCCGTCCACCCGACCGGAGGAGGGCGTTGAGCACGGAGAAGTAATCGACCATTCTCTTGTGGCCGACGTGCTCGGCCATTCCGATCGAGGAGATCGCGTCGAAGGGCCGATCGGTGATCTCGCGATAGTCCTGCACGCGAATCTCGACCCGGTCGG
>CBDUYD010000135.1:0-7951 GCA_965371355.1 uncultured Ilumatobacteraceae bacterium | reverse complement strand
GCGGGCAGCGGGGCCGGCTCGTCGGCGACCTGCGCCGGCGGCACGTCGCTCGATGGCTCGGCGGGTCGAGTGCGGTCGATCGCGGCTCGGACAGCGGCGACGATCCGTTTGCCCTTGCGGCGGTAGCCCAGCTCCCTGACGACGACGTCGAGCAACTCGTCGTCGGTGCGAAGGAGGGTGTCGGAGCGGATCCATTCGACGATCGCGTCGAGTTCGCGGTCGCTGTACGCGGTGATCGGTTCGCCGTCCCGGATGGGTGGCCGGGGGAGGCGTCGTTCCGGCTCCGCCTCGGCGGGCTCCGGAGATGACGTGGCGGTGGCGGCCCTGGCGGAGGCAGCGATGACGGTTGCGGCTTCACCGGGTGGGGCATCCGCCGCCTCGGCGCCGCGCGGTGGTGGCGGCAGGACCGGATGGCGCGGCAGAGCTTCACCATCGGCCTCGGCGACCGCTTCGCGCCAGGCGGCCATCGCCCGCTCGATCTCGCGGTCGCGGTTGCGGAACCACTCGGTCGACCAGATCCGGTGGAAGCGCCATCCCAACCGCTCGAGGTGCTCCTGGCGCAGCCGGTCGCGGTCGCGCGCCGTCGCCGACGAGTGGTACGACGCGCCGTCGGCCTCGATCGCCAGCACGTACCGGCCGGGTTCGTCGGGGTGCGCGGCGGCGAAGTCGATCCAGTATCCCGATACCCCGAGCTGTGGCGTCACCGGCATCCCGGCGTCGGTGAGACAGCGGAGCACGTCGGCCTCGAAGGGGTTGAGCGCCGGCCGCGACCTGGCGATCGCACCCAGGTCGGCGCCGCCCGAGGCGGCGTAGGTGAGGTAGCGCTTGAGCATCTTGGCGCCCTCGGCGTGCAGGCGGTCGTCGTCGAGGTCCTCGGGACCGAACGACGACACGATCGTCATCTGCTGACGCGACCGCGTGATCGCCACGTTCAGCCGGCGCTCGCCACCCTGTTGGTTGAGCGGCCCGAACCGGTAGACCATCCGGCCGTCGGCGTTCTTGCCGTAGCCGATCGACAGGATGATGTTGTCGCGCTCGTCGCCCTGCACCCGTTCGAGGTTCTTGACGAAGAACGGTTCGTCGAGATGCCCGGCGAGGAATTCGTCGAGCACGTCGTCGACCTTGCGTTCGAGGCGCAATGTCTCCTCGATGCGGTCGGCGTGCCGAATCCCCATCGTGATCACCCCGAGCGTCTCGTCGGGCCGCACCCGGGCGTGCTCGGCCACGAGGTCGACTACGGCGCGCACCTCGTCGGATCCCGACTCGCCTCGACCCGCGTCGCCCGGTGTCCACGGCACCTCGACATGGCGGATCGCGTCTTCGATGCCGACACCGGGGAAGGTGGTCATCGTCCAGTCGTAGAGCGACGGCTGGGCGTTGGAGAACGCGATCAGGCGCTCGTCGCGGCTCCGGTAGTGCCAGGCGAGCGTCTTGGATCCGTGGGGCGGCGGGAGCATCGTGACCATCGAGTCGAGGATCGATTCCATGTCCTCGGTGACGAGATCGCCCCCGACTTCGCCGTCGTCGCCGACTTCGCCGTCGTCGAGATCGCGGTCGTCGTCGCGATCGTCGTCCTCGACGGTCGTGGAGAAGAAGGTGGTCGGCGGCAGCTGGCGCGAGTCGCCGGCGACGATCAAGCGCTTGCCGCGCAGCACCGACGGCACCGCCTCGGCCGGCGGGATCTGGCTGGCCTCGTCGAAGATGACCACGTCGAACAACGGCGGGTCACTCGGGAGGAGCTGCGAGACGACGAGCGGGCTCATCGCCCAGCACGGCTTGACGGCGACCAGCACGTCGGGCGCCCTGGTGAGCAGCTCGCGCAGCGGGAGATGCCCACGCCGACGGCCGGCCTGCTGGCGGAGCAGCTGCGCCTGGTCGGGGTGCTCGTTGAGGGCGACGACGGCGCGTTCGGCGACCCGCCGCAACACGCGCTGCGCGCCGTCGGCGATGTGATCGCGATCGCGGCGTGCGAAGCCGCCGACGAGATCGGTGTGGGCTGTGCCGTCGAACGTTGCGATCTCGGCGTCGGTGATGCCGATCAGGTCGAGCGTCGAACGCAGCCAGACACTGCGCACGAGCGCCGCCGCATCGTCGGGGCCGAGCCGCCGTTCGATGACCTCGTCGAGTGCGCCCTCGAGTCCTCGCCGGTGGAGGCTGGCGCGGATCTCGTGCAGCCGGGCGAGCCGGAAGAGCATCGTGCGGTCCTCGACCAGCGCGCGGGTCGCCTCCCGGGCGTCGTCGAGGCTGCCGTCGAGATGGTCGTTCCCGACGAACGTCCCGAGCGCGGTGAGTTGAGACGTGACGTCGGCGAGCGCCGTACTCGCCGCAGCGAGTGAGTCCGGGCTGCGCGGGAGCCCGCCGTCGACCGACAGTTCGGCCCAAGCCCTTCGCTGCACACCGGCGGCCTCGACACCCGCCAGCAGTTCGGCCGGCGAGCGATCGACGCGGGCGAGCGCCCACATCTCCTTGCGCGAACGCCGGTACCTCCCGCTGAACACCGCGGCGGCGCCCCGCTCGGCGGCGCCCTTCCGAGCGGGCGCGAGCCTTTTCGCGAGCCGTTCGAGGTCGGCGTCGAAGATCCCCGGGTCGTACTTCCGCAGGGTCGTGTCGACATTGGTGAGCAGGGCGATCATCGCCGACCACTCGGCGATCGTGGCGGGTCGCCGCAGGCCGCACTCGGCGGCGACGGCTCCGAGACGGTCGGCGGCATCGGGGATCGTTGTGGTCGTCAGCCGCTGGGTCAGTTCGAGCGCCTGCTCCGCCTGTGCGGTGCTCGTGATCCGGCCGGCCGCCTCCTCCCACGGATGTACGCCGGTTCCCAGCAGCGTGCCGTCGAGGCGCACCCATTCGGCCACGTCGTGCTCGATGCCGCGCAGGTCGTCCCAGCTGATCCGTTCGACCACGGAGCGAGGCACCGTCAGGTCCGAACGCAGATCCTCACGCACACCGAGGAGCTCGCTCTGCATCTCGAAGACCGACAGCCCATCCTCGCCGCGCCGGTCGTGGAGCGCCGCTTCGAAGGAGTTGAGCTGCGCTCGGTCGTCGACGAGCCGCTCGTCCTCGTCGCGGCGGTCGACGGCCGGGGTGCTGCCGATCGCGTCGAGTGCACGGGCGACCTGTTGGAGCATCGCCCGCTTGCTGCCGGTGCCGCCGTGGAGGTCCATCAACAAGGTGTCGAGCCCGGCCCTGGTGAGCCGGTTGGTGACCGCATCGATCGCGGCCCGCTTCTCGGCGACGAAGAGTGTGGACAGGCCGCGGGCGGCGAGCGTGGCGATCAGGTTGGCGATCGTCTGGCTCTTGCCGGTGCCCGGCGGGCCCTGCACCACGAGGTTGGCCCCCATCACGGCGGCGTTGATGACGTAGCTCTGCGATGCGTCGGCATCGAGGATCAGGAACTCGTCGGCGGGCGGCGTGTGGTCGGGCTCGGAGATGTCGGCGACCGGTTGGGTGTCGATCAGCGCCCGCTGCGCTTCCTCGTCGCCCGCGATCGCGGACACCACAGGATGGCGGGCCATCGCCTCGACCGACGTCTCGATATCGAGCGCCAGCGGCTGCTTGGCGTACGAGAAGTTCCCGACGACGACCCGCGGCAGCACGCTGAAGCCGGGGACTTCCCCACATCGCTCGACGAGCCACTCGTGGAAGGTCATCGGGTCGATCGAGTCCGTGTTGATGTCGGCGTCGTCGGTGTCGTCGGCGAACTCGGTGAACAGTTCGTCGGTGTCGAGGTCGAGGCCGAAGTCGACTCGCAGCAGATGCAGGAGTGTCGGGTTGACCTCCCAGTCACCGTCGAGGTCGAGGTCGAAGTCCTCGGCCGCTCCGCCCCGCGGGGAGAGCCGCAGCGGGGCCAGCGCGACCGGCGCGGCGGGGGTGGACTCGCTGCGGGTGTGGGTCCAAGTGGCCATCCCGTCAGCGATGAAGAGTGTCTGCAGGCCGCGCTCTTCGAAGTTCTCGTCGGCCTTGCTGCGAACCCGTCGACCTCGCCGCGCGAACGCCGCCAGATCGTCGGCCCCGACGAGCCGGGAGAGCCGGGTGGCTCTGCCGGCGAGGAGCTGACGCACGGCCGATTCGTCGACCCGATCCGACGGCGTGAGGTCGATCGTGCCGACTTTCAGGTCGCGGTAGAAGAGCAGGTTGTTGCGTCCGCCGAGGTCGACGATCTGCTCGGCCCACGCCTCGGCCGCCCGCCGCACGATGGCCGTTCGGTGGGCGCCCTCCCCGGCCTCGGGCTGTGGCGGTCGCGTCTGCCACGAGCGATCCTCTGCCTCCATGAGCAGTTCCTATCAAGGCACGCCGGCGGATCACGCGTCGGCGTGCCTCGACCCGGTCGATTCGCGGCCCCTCGGTGCCTTGTCAAAGCAATGCGCCGACTTCTTTCATACTCGGTTTCGGCCGCCGTCGGCAGAGTCCCCGCTACCTGATGGTGTTGAGGTGATGCACCGCTCGGATGTTGAACTGCTCGGGGTGCAGCCCGAACGATTCCTGGGTGTGGGTGCCCCTCGCCCGCGACCAACGTCCGGTGCCGCCCACCACCGCCCGCTCGGTCACGTCACCCTGGTTGTCCAGCTCGAACCCCTCGGTGACGACGGTCTTGCTGCCATCGTCGGAGAAGTCGAAGATCTGGGTCGTGACCACCATGTAGCCCTCCGTGGTGGCGGCGCCCTCTCCGACGTGGTAGCCGTAGCAGGTCCACGTGCCGATCGGGTCGTAGAGCGGTTCGCACGAGGTGGGGAACCCGTTCTCGTCGAATTCGCAGTTGATGCCGGGGTCGTCGGGCCCCTGGAGGGTGCCCTCGGGGTAGATGAATCCCTGGGTGATGAATCCGTCGCCGTAGTCGGGGAAGCCGTCCAGGTCGCCACCCTCGATGAGATGATCGCCCGCGAAGACGAACTTCGCGCCGTCCTCGGCGACCTCCACCGTGAACCGTCGTGCGCGTGGTGTGTCCTGGTCGGCGAGCGCGGGCCCGCCGGTCATCGTCAGCGCGAGCGCCCCGACGACGAGACCCCTGGTGAGTCGTGACATGAGTGTTCCTCCTGATCGTGCGACCCTCAGTGGCCGCAACATCAACGAGAACATTCCGCCGTGGCGGTTCTGTGGCAACGCTCGGTCCAGGCGCCCGTTCGGGATGTCATCGGGTCAGCCACGGTGACGGCGGTGGAGGCGGTCAACCGTCACCCGATCCGCGAGGCTGGGCGGGTGATCGCTTCCGATGCCTCGATCCTCGACGCCCTCGCTCTCGCCCTCAGCCGCTCGCCCGTTCCCCGTCCGAGCGAAGACCTCGCCGACGAGCTCGTCGAGATGGGCCTCGACATGGGCACCGATCCCGAGGATCGCCTGTACGGGGCGATCCAGGACGACTCGCGGTTCGCCCCGGCGCGCGATGGCATGGTGTTCCTTCCGGCGCTGCTCGAGGGCACTCGCTGGACGGCCGCCGTCGAGGCCGAGCATGCTCAAGAGGACTTCGTCCGGCTCGATGTCGACCTCGGGATTCTCATCTGGTGGTTGATCGTCGACGAGGTGTCGCTGATCGACGACGAGGGTGGCGAGCTGGGTCTGCTCGAGGTGGATGGCATCGACGTCGACGGTGCCGATACCGACGTCTTGTTCGGACCCGCCGGCTGGCTCGAGCCATTCGCCGGCCGGCTGGCGATCATCGAGGTGGTCGGCGGAGCCCTGCGCCTGTCGGCGTGTGAGCAAGAGCCGTCGCCGACGACACGCCAGGTCGACGCGATCCGTTCCGGGTTCGAGCGCGCGGCGCGGACCGAGTCGTACAGCGATGTCATGGCCGACGAGCCCGTGGAGCTGACGTTCGCGATGGGCGAGGCCGTGACGATCGAGGCACTCGTCGCCGACCGGGGTGCGTTCGTCGACGAGCAGCCTCCACGGCACAATGCACTACTCGAGGCGGCCGGTCTTCAGCGGCGTGGACCGATCGTCGCCGCCGCCGACTTCGATTGGGACATGTTGAGCAGTTGGCAGCGTCGCAACGGGCTGAAGTGGGAGTCCAAGCTGGGCGACGAGGAGACCGACTTCCTGTCGATGTTGGTGGGGGCGTCGGAGATGTTCGTCGCCGGCGATCCCCAAGCGCTCGGCGACGACGCCGAACAGCGGACGGCTGTCACCGGGCTCCTGACGTCGATCCTGGAAGAGTTCGACGGCGTGGCGTGGGCGTTCTGGGAGTACATGGCCAGGAGGGTCCCGGTCACCGAGACACTGCGGTTCGCCGACGCGTTGGCCGAAGCGTTGGGTGAGGCGACGTCGAGTGGGGCCACGTCGGGTGAGGCGAGCGCTGAGAGCGTGAGCGTGAGCGTGGGCGCGGGCGAGGGGGATGGCGTGGCGACGGCTGGCGTGGCGTGGTTGCGGTCGAGGTGTCTCGATGAACTGGGCCGCGTGCCGGAGGCGATCGCTGCGCTCGACGCGGTCGTGTCCGACACCGACCACCCGCTGGTGTTGATCGATGCTGCCGGCTTCGCTGCCGATCGGGGTGACGCGCCGGCCGCCCGCCGACTGCTCGAGCGCTCCGGCGCCCTCGAGCACCTCGCCGACCACGACGGCGAGTTCACGCACTCGGCGCCCGACCTCGACCTTCTGGCCGAAGTGCTCCCCTACGCTCAGCGACCCAAGGCCGCCGTCGGCCGCAACGACGCTTGCCCCTGCGGGTCGGGACGCAAGTACAAGGTCTGTCACCTGGGCAAGGAGCAGCATCCGCTCGACGCGCGGGCCGGCTGGCTCTACGGCAAAGCGGTGCGCTTCCTGCGTCGGGTCGACCCGTCGGCGATGGAGGGGATCGCCGCGGAGATGGCGAGCCTTGCCGGCCGGGAGACCCGAGAGGAACTGGCCGATTCTCTGCCGGCCGCCGACATCGCGCTCCACGAGGGCGGAGGATTCGTCGACTTCCTGGCGGACCGCTCCGATCTCCTCCCCGCCGACGAGGCGCTGCTCGCCACGCAATGGACGCTGGTCGACCGCGGGGTCTTCGAGGTCGAGAACTCGGGGCCCGACTGGGTGGAGCTCTTGGACATCGGCCGCGGCGATCGGGTCACGGTGACCAACGTCGATCACGAGCGCAAGCTGCCGCCGGGCACGTTGCTGCTCGGCCGTCCGCTCCCCGTCGGGGAGACGTACCGCTCGTTCGGCGGCTTCCTCCCCCTGCCGAGGTCGGCGCTCGACGCAATGCTCGAGGCGATCGCCGAGAATGACCCGCTGGGGATTGCGACCGTGTTCGCGGCGACGCTGGCACCGCCACGACTGTCCAACACCGATGGCGAGCCGATCGTGTTCCACGAGCTGAGCTGGCGGATCGGCGGCGACGGGCAGCCAGACGTGGCGGCGGTCGATGCGTCGCTGCGCGAGGCGGGCCTCGACCGCAACGACGGCGACGACCCGCCGCGCTGGACGCTCGTGCGCGACAGCGCCAACCAGCCGCGAACGAACATCGCCACGCTGCGTCTCGAGGACGATGTGTTGGTGGTCGAGGTCAACTCCGACGAGCGGGCCGAGGAGATCGCGCTGCTGATCGACGAGGCGCTTCCCACGGCGACGTACATCGGCGAGGAGAGCCGTCCCGTCGAGGAGATGATGCGCGATCACGATCCGTCCTCGACGCCACCGATGCCGCCGACAGAACCCGACATGAACGATCCGGCGATCCGCGAGGCGGTGATGAAGATGATGCACGAATACGAGGAGCGCTGGATCGACGACTCCATCCCGGCGCTCGGTGGCCGCTCGCCTCGCGAGGCCGTCAAGGATCCAGTCGGGCGCGAGGAGGTGGTGCAGCTCATCGCCACCTTCCCCGACCTCGACGAGATGGACGGCATCGGCATGGACCCCGACCGCATCCGCTCCTTGCTCGGCCTGTGAGGGCCAGCTACAGCTCGCCCGAGATCGCCGCGGTCAGCGAACTCCAGTAGCCGACGAGGACGGACGCGACCGTTGGCTCGGGTACGAC